>CAZCBM010000176.1:0-7472 GCA_964496805.1 uncultured Rhodospirillales bacterium
ACCGCCCTTGGCGCCGCGAACGTCCAGACGCCATTGCCCGGTGGCGGGTACGGTCCAGCGCTGGATGCCCTGGGCCAGGGAGTCATCCAGGCTCACCGCCCCCTCCAGGTCGGACCCACCATAGGCTGCGGCGCATTGCGCTGCGGTGGGACCATAGCCACCGCTGGCCCCGCAGGTTCCGAACGCAAAGGTCCCCGTGGGGGCCGCCTCCGGGTCGCATGCAGCCTCGATGGCGCTGCCCGACAGCACACCATTGGTGCACACACGCTGCTCAGCGACGCAGTTTTCGCCATGGGGGACCGTGGACGTAGGGTACAGGGCCACGCTGTCGCCATTCAAAACGGTTGCGCCATCGGGGGCCTGGCAATGACCGGGATCAGGGGTTGGCGTGGCCTCCACGCCCAGAGTGGCAGCAACAGAATCCAACTGACCCGTGACCCCCTCGCCCAGCCGATTGACCGCCCCCAAGGCGCCCAGCCCCACGAGCCCCACCACCAGCGCATAGCCCATGGCGGTGGCACCCCGGTCCGTTCTGCTGCGATCGAAACAACCCTGCTGCTTGTGCTTCGCGCTCATCCCTGCCCCCGGTCTGTGAGCCGCTGCTGATTGGCCCCGTCCATCGCTTAAGGGCGGCGCAGAGCGCGCCACCCTTCGTCCGTGCAAACCCTACCCTTTGCCATCGGTCCCGTCACGTCTCTCGCCACGCCTTTGTCGGCCAGTGGTCGGCGTGTGGGCGGTCGCCACAGGCCCGTCGCAGTTGAGAGCGATCGCGACAGAGGCAGGTCAATGGGTGAGGTCCTGCGCCCCAATTGTCCCCACATCACCCCAATTCACGGGCTTGTGGGTCCTGCCAGTCTGCGGCACCCTGGCACCAGCACCGTATCCCTGCGCAGTCCCAGGAGGGCCCCCATGAGTGACGACACCAAGACCATCGAATGGATCAAGGTCCGCCAGTATCTGGGCGGGAAGAACGACAAAGACATCGGCATGATCGGGATCGCCGACAACAAGGTCGTTGCGATCATCTCCATCTATAACTTCCGTGACGCCAATAAAGACGGCAAGGTGAGCTGGGCAGAGTGGTTCACCAGCAAGTTGATATTCAGCATGCGGCGTAAGGCTGTGGCTGAGGTTGCCATGGCGGCCCTGCACAACGAAACCATCAAACAGAAGGCACCCTCCTTCAATCCGGTGGTCTATTTGCAGGCTTGCGCAGCCGGCTTGATCGCCGACGGCATCTTCAATGCCTATATGGCGCGCGGCATTTCCGGGCTGGCAAAAGAGTTGGGCATGGCCGTTGCTGCCCGCCAGATCAAGCATAGCGACGATGTCGCCTGGGCTGTGGCCACCGGCTATCAGCAACTGGTCAACACGTACTTCAAGAGAAAGTACATGAACGCCGCTCACGGCGGTAATTGAGGCCAGACCATCAGATAAAGATTGGCAGGGGGAGGATAGAGCCCTTTGCGCGGCAAAGGCATTACCGCCGGCCCGCCCCCCCGCCGGCCCGCCCCCCCCAAGATCACAGGGCCACCGCAGGATCAGAACGCCAAGGTTTTGACCTGGATCACATCCGGCAGGGCCTCGATGCGCTTGCGGGTCGGCTCATCGACTTTCTGGTCCAGGCTGACAAGGGCAATGGCTTCATCCCGCGATTCCACGCGTCCCAGCGAGAAGTTGGCGATGTTGACCCGCGCATCGCCCAGCAGGCGGCCCAGATTGCCGATGAAGCCCGGCTTGTCTTGGTTGCGGACATAGAGCATGTGGGCATGCACCTCCGCATCCATGTTCACGCCGTCGATGGCGATCAGGCGGGGACGATCGCCAAACAGGGTCCCCTTAACGCCTCGCACCCGATTGGCCGTGGTCACCGTGAGGGAAATGGAGCTGGTAAATACATCGTCCGCTGTTACTTCGCTCTCCACGACGCGGATGTTGCGCTCCTTGGCGATGGTCATGGCGTTGACCATGTTGACGCTGTCCAACATTGGCGCCAGCAGGGCCTTCACAATGGTGCTGGTCAGCGGCTTTGTATTCAGCCGGGCCACGGCACCTGAATAGCTGATGTGGACTTCCTTCAGCTCGGATTCCGTGATCTGGCCGCTGAAGCTGCCCATCTGGTCCGCCAGCTTGAGGTAGGGTCCCAGGCGGGCGGCATCCTCGGCGGAGAGCGACGGCATGTTCAAGGCGTTGGTCACGGCCCCGGTCAGCAAAAAGTCGCTCATTTGCTCAGCGATCTGCAGGGCAACGTTTTCCTGTGCCTCAACCGTGGCAGCCCCAAGGTGGGGGGTGCAGATCAGCTTGGGGGTGCCGAACAGCGGGTTGTCGCGGGCCGGCTCCTCCAGGAACACGTCCAACGCAGCACCGGCCAGGTGGCCACTGTCCAGCGCCTCCTTTAGCGCTGCCTCGTCCACCAGACCCCCACGGGCACAATTGATCAGGCGCGCCCCCTTCTTCATCTTTGCAATGGCGTCGGCCGAAATCACGTTGCGGGTTTGATCGGTCAGCGGTGTGTGCAGGGTGATGAAGTCAGCCCGGCGCAGCAACTCGTCCAGGTCCACCTTGTCCACCCCCAATTCCAGCGCCCGCTGCTCCGTCAGGAACGGGTCGAAGGCAATGACCTTCATGCGCAGGCCGAGGGCGCGATCGGCGACGATGGAACCGATATTGCCACAGCCGACGATCCCCAGGGTCTTGCCGGTGACCTCCACCCCCATGAACTTCGACTTCTCCCACTTGGAGGCCTGGGTGGAGGCATCTGCCGCCGGGATTTCCCGCGCCAGGGCAAACATCATGGCGATGGCGTGCTCAGCCGTGGTGATGGAGTTGCCGAAGGGGGTGTTCATCACGACGATGCCGCGGGCGGTGCACCCGGGAACGTCGATGTTATCGACACCGATGCCGGCGCGGCCCACCACTTTCAGGTTGGTGGCGGCGGCCAAGACGTCACCCTTGAGCTTCGTGGCGCTGCGGACCGCTACGCCGTCATACTGGCCGATGATGGCGGCCTGCTCCTCAGGGGAGAGGCCAGTTTTCACATCCACCTCGACACCGCGGTCGCGGAAGATTTGGGCGGCGGCTGGGCTGAGGCTGTCAGCAATCAGGACACGGGGCATGGACGGTCTTTCCTTTGGGCTGGAAGCGCCGCCCCCAACAGGAGGCAGCGGATATCCTTTAAGTCAGAGAGCTTTGGGCAAAGGCTGTGAGGGGATGGCTTTGAGAGGGCTGGACGCGGAGGGGCGCCCAGCGTTGGCATCGAGTGCTGGCATCAGGCGCTGGCCTTAAGGGGAGGCCATCCGTCAGGACCCTAGGCAGCGCACCGCGTCAGTGCGGCGACCTCCCTGCCACCATCGGTCCTGGATGCCCAAAGGGCAGCGTGCGGAACGGTTGGGGGAGGGAGGCGCTGACACCGTCAGGGCCGACGGCCTGACCCCCTACGCTTGGCCAGCGAGGTCGTTCAGGGCCTGTTCGTGGGCCCAGTCGATCCATTGGGTCAGCAACGCCATGTCGCTGGCTTCCACCGTGGCCCCGCCCCACAGGCGCAGGCCGGGAGGCGCTGCACGATAGGCGCCGATGTCAAAGGCCACCTTATCGGCCTCCAACACCTGGGTGATGCCCTTGGCAAAGGCGGCCTGGGCCTCCTCCTCCAGGGTGGTCACCTGGGGGGCGGTGAAGCGCAGGCAGATGGAGGTGCAGGACCGCGTTGCCGGATCCTGGGCCAGGAAATCGATCCAGTCCCGCTGGTCCGCCCATTGGGCCACGGCCGCAAGATTGGCTTCGGAGCGCCCGATCAGGGCCGGCAAGCCCCCCAGATCCTCCGCCCAGGCCAGCGCATCCAGGCAATCCTCAACCGCCAGCATCGACGGGGTATTGATGGTGGCACCAGTGAAGATCTCCCGATTGACTTTGCCGGACTTGGTCAGTCGGAACAGTTTGGGAAGCGGCCAGGCGGGGGTGTGGCTCTCCAAGCGTTCCACCGCCCGCGGGCTCAGCACCAACATGCCGTGGGCAGCCTCGCCCCCCAACACTTTCTGCCAGCTCCAGGTGACCACATCCAGCTTGGACCAGGGCAGGTCCATGGCAAAGGCCGCCGAGGTGGCATCACAGAAGGTCAGCCCCTGGCGATCGTCTGCAATCCAATTGGCGTTGGGCACCCGGACCCCACTGGTGGTGCCGTTCCAGACGAAAAGCACATCGTGGGACGGGTCCACCTGGGACAGATCCGGCAACGCGCCATAGTCCGCTTCCAGGACCCGGGCTTCCGCCAGCTTGAGTTGCTTTGTCAGGTCGGTGGCCCAGTCCTTGCTGAAGCTCTCCCACACCAGGGCATCCACCGGACGCGCCCCCAGCATGGTCCACATGGCCATCTCAAAGGCCCCGGTATCGGATCCGGGAACAATGCCCACCAGATAGTCTGCCGGGATCCCCAGGATCTCCCGGGACTTTTCTATCACCGCTTGCAGCTTGGCCTTGGCGGGCTTGGCGCGGTGGGATCGACCCAGCATGGCGCCGGACAGGGCATCCAGGGTCCAGCCCGGGCGCTTGGCGCAGGGACCGGAGGAGAACAGGGGCACAGCAGGTGCCGCCGCGGGAGGCGCGGTCATGATGTGGCTATTCCTTGCAGAATAGGTGCCCTCCAGTGGGGGAGGGTGGCCCGTGCGCCTCCTGCCCCACTTTGACGGCGTGGTCAAGACAGGCTGTGTCGCAGGCACTGCATCAAGCCGCGCGGTTCAGGATCTCTCTGGGCATCGCCGACCCCAACACGTCACCGGTGGCGGCGAGGTGCAGGCCCAGGAGCCCTTGAGTAAGGCGGATGGCACCGGTCAGGACAGGTCCAAGGCGTGGGCCTTCAGCACGTCCAATGGGATGACCTGTGTCGCCCGCTCATGGGTTGCGGACAGGTACAGCCGGGGCGCCACGCCAGCCTGATAGGCTTCCAGCCAGCGCAGTGCACACAAACACCACCTGTCGCCAGGACGCAGGCCCGGGAACCGAAACTCCGGCCGGGGCGTGATCAGGTCGTTGCCCTCGCGGAGGGTGTGATCAAGAAAGGCTTGGCTGACCTGGGCGCAGACCACGTGCAGCCCCCGATCCTCCGGACCCGACTCGCAACACCCATCGCGATAAAAACCCGTCATCGGGTCCAGCGAGCACAACTGCAAGGGCTCGCCCAGAACGTTCCGGGCGGCTTGGTCGGCTTCAGAAGCGAAGACTGGGGCTGTTGTTTCTTCGGTCATGACGACCTCCGCGGGACCGGCGCACAGTCCCCTTTGACCCCGAATTATTCTGAGGCGAAACAGACATGCCGCTTTCGCAACGCAAAAACAAGTGCCGGAACGGATATGTCACAGCCCCTTATGGCCCACCTCGACGCTGGGAAATCACCGCATGATTGCCCATGAGCCTAGCCCCGCCCACGCGGCCGTACGGCTCCCCCGGGGGCTTTTTCGCCCCGGATGCCGGGGAGTGGCGCCAGACGGCGACACCCCTCCTCGCTGCTGCAGGTTACCGGCTCTTGCGACGGTGTGCCTTGATCTCGCCAAAGCGATGGCTCAAGCCAGGACCACGATAGGTCCCCCTGAGAAGAAGGCTAGTCTCCCATGCGATCCACCCTGCTCTGCGCCGTTGTCCTGTTGTTGGGGGCGCTGCCAGCCCTGGCGCGGGGTGGCCCGGCCTCCATCGACAGTTTTCGGGACTGGGTGGTGGCGTGCGACCAGCATCTTATCTGCCAGGCGGTGGGCGCCAGCGAGTACGATGATGGTTGGCTGATTGTCACCCGCACCTTCGGCGAGCCAGAGAACTGGGAGTTGGAGATCGGCGCGCTGCAGGGGGACCTGACCGGTGCGCTGCTGAGCATCGATGGTGTCCCGCAGAGCGGCGTGGCCACGGCGCTGCCGGCCAAGCCGGGGGAGGACTTCCCCAAGATGCGCCTGGGTTTCAATTCCGCGGCAACGCGCACCAGCTTCCTGGAGGCCCTGAAAGCGGGCTCTGAGATGACCATTGATGTGGATGGGGAGACCATTGGCCGGGTCTCGCTCTCCGGCATGAGCGCCAGCCTGCTGTGGATGGATGAGGCGCTGGGGCTTTTGGGAACGCCTCAAGCGTTCATCGGGTCAGATCGCCCGCTCTCCCACGGCTCGGGCCCCGTGGTTGGGGCCCGTTCCCTGGACATTGCCATGCCACGGGAGGTCAGCGATGTGCCGGCCGCCGCCCAAGCGCTGCATGACCGAAACGAGGAATGCGAGGCCAGCATGGGTGAGAACTGGGACCCCATCCTGGCGGGCCAACCCGACGGCGGTGTGCTGGTGGGCCTGCCCTGCTTCAGCGGTGCCTATAATTACATTTATGCGTTCTATATCGCCCGCAATGGGCAGGCAGAGCCCTTGAACTTCCCGCAGGTGACCGGCGGCGGCGGTTTTGGCGGCCCGAACCTGTTGGTCAACCCGGGCCTGGGACAGAACCTGCTGATGCTCTCTGCTTTCGCCAAAGGGCGCGGCATTGGGGACTGCGGTGAGTCCGCCAGCTACGCTTGGCAACCCGGGGGCTGGGTCGTGGTGGAATACCAATCCATGCCCCTGTGTCATGGCATTGCGCCGGAGGCGTGGCCCTATGTGATCCGCAGCGCTTGGGGCGCAGGCTAGAGCCCGTTTCGGTGAGATAGAGTCCACTCCAGCCCCGCGCCCCGACCCGGCCACCCATTGGTACGATACTGGCGTGGGTGGCCGGGTGGGGGCGCGGGGTGGTCAAGGTAGGTGGGACAGGCCCTAGAGAGTAGGATCCCAAAGCGGCAACGCCACGCAGGGGATCATCTGAGCGACCACCATAACGCTACAGCAGGGGCACCGATTCCAAATCGGTGCCCCTGCTGCAGGTCCGGTTATGGTTCGGGCACCGTCAGCCACTTGTAGAAGAAGGTGACGTCGTCCAGGACCTGGGGATCCAGGGGGTTGCGGCAATAGCCGGGGATCTGACCCACCGTCTGATAGCCCATGCTGGTATAGAGCCCGCAGGAGGGGTCCCCGGTGCGGGTGTCCAGCACCAGCAGCGGCCTGCCGATGCTTTGCGCTTCGGCCTCCAGGGTCTCCATCAGCCGCCGCGCGACCCCGCGCCGGCGCGCCCGCGGGTCAACGATCAGTTTCATCACGTCGGCCCGGTGGGACTGGTTGGCTGGCATGTCAGTGCCCAATTGCACCGAGCCCACCGGCTGCCCTTCCACCATTGCCACCCAGAGCCGGCGCGAGCCCTGCGCCACCGCGGGCGCCACCACCCGACGCCACCAGGCTTCACTCTGCGCCTGGCTGAAGGGCACGCAGAAGTTCAGGCTGCCATCTGCGTAGACGCAGGCACGCAGCACCGCAGCCAGGGCCGGGATCATCGGGTCCAGCCCCCGGGCCTCCACCTGCAAAACCGTCGGTTTCTCTACCGTCATACCAACACCAACAAATATCGTGCGCCGCTGTCCGGTCCGGTCT
>CAZCBM010000177.1:0-7463 GCA_964496805.1 uncultured Rhodospirillales bacterium
CCGCCCCCTGGGCTTCAGGGCTTCACCGTGGGTCGGCCGGCCCAGGTATCCGACCCCTACAATGCCCCTGAGGAGCCCACCGGTGCGGAACGACGGAACACCGCGCCAGCGGACAGCCCTTTCGCTGCGCCTGATGCGTCCGAAGTGGATGATCGGTTCTCGGTACGGGGTACCCTGGACGGCATGGCGGACGCAGATCGGGAAGCCGAGGAATTACGCCAACTCTATCGGACCAATCCCAGCCCCGCCATCCGTTACCGACTGCGGCAGATCGAGGAGCGTCGCCAACGCCTACAGGGGGATTGGGCAGCCCGCCGCTGGCAGCCCTATGACCCCTTCCCGCGGGAGATGCCCCCTGGCGAGCGCTATGAAGGGCAGCCCCTGAACCCGCCGGTGCGGGTGGCGGACAAACCCTTCTCGACCTTTTCCATCGATGTGGACACCGCCAGCTATGCCCGCACCCGTCGGGCCCTCACCGAGGGGCAGTTGCCCCGAGGGGAGGCTGTGCGGGTGGAGGAGTTCATCAACGCCTTCGACTATGCCTATCCGCAGCCCGACGGCGCCCATCCCTTCCGCGCCAGTGTGGTGGCCTATCCCAGCCCCTATGGCGGCGATCGCTTGATGCTCCATGTGGGCTTGCAGGGCGAAGAGGTAGAGATCACCGAACAACCGCCCATGAACCTGATCTTTCTGTTGGACGTCAGCGGCAGCATGAACGCCCCAGACAAGCTGCCCCTGGTTGTCCGAAGCCTGGAGATGCTGACCCAACGGCTGCGCCCACAGGACAAGATCGGGATTGTGGTCTATGCCGGGGCCGCCGGGGTGGTGCTGGAGCCCACCAGCGATGCCTGGGCGGTGCGTCACGCCCTGTCCCGCCTGCGGGCGGGCGGCTCCACCGCCGGCGGAGCCGGATTGGAGCGGGCCTATCAACTGGCCGTGGCCAACTATGTTGAGGGCGGGGTGAATCGCATCATTCTGGCCACCGATGGCGACTTCAATGTGGGTGTCTCCCACCCCCAGGGGCTGGAGGATTTCATCGCGCGCAAGCGGGAGACCGGGGTCAGCCTATCAGTGTTGGGGTTCGGCACGGGCAACTACCGGGATGATACAGCCCAGCGGCTGGCCCAGGCCGGCAACGGCAACGCCAGCTATATTGATGGCATGGCGGAGGCACGACGGGTGCTGGTGGAGCAGATGGCCGGCACACTGGTGACCATCGCCAAGGATGTGAAGGTGCAGATCGAGTTCAACCCGGCCCGCGTGGCCCGGTATCGGCTGATCGGCTATGAAACCCGGGCGTTGCGTCGGGAGGACTTTGCCAACGACCGCATCGATGCCGGCGAGATCGGGGCCGGGCACGAGGTCACCGCGCTCTATGAGATTGAGCCGGTGCGGATTATGGCCCGCCGATCCCCGCTGGAGGATGCCCCGCGCTATGCAGGCAATGCGGGATGGGCTGCGGTGACCCCGGGCAGCGATGCGCACGACGGGGAGTTGGCGTTGCTCCGCCTGCGCTACAAGCAGCCCGACGGCGACACCTCCACCTTGATCGAGCAGCCCATTACCGACGCGCAGGTGGCCCGCAGTCTGGCCAGTGCCAACGACGATGTCCGCTTTGCAGCGGCCATGGCCAGCTTCGCCCAGATGCTCAAGACCGGCAGCCCGCGGTTGGGGACGCTGGACCTGGAGAGCGTGATCGGTCTTGCCCGCGGTGCCGTTGGCGATGACCCCCGGGGCCATCGTGCAGAAGCCGTAAGCCTGATGGAGCGGGCGGCCGCCCTGTGGGACGACCGGGTGTCAGTCCAACCGTTTGAGCCGGCGCGCTGGCACCAGCGTGAACGCCCCCGCTACCAGGGCAACCGCTGATCCCCTTGGCGGCCCGGCTACCGGCCGAGGGGCCGTTGATCCGGGGCGGGGCCAAGTGCCCCACCCCGGATTGCTGCCGGTGACAACACTCCCTAACGTGCGCTCGTCCAATGACAGAACAATCCCGCCCTAGGGGTTGCGCCAACATGGGAGGCAAGACGGACATGCAAGAGGTCGTGATCCTGGACGGTGCGCGCACCGCCATCGGAACTTTCGCGGGTAGCCTGAAAGACACCCCGCCCACCGCCTTGGCCACCACGGTGGTGAAGGCCGCCCTGGAACGCTCCCAGGTGGATCCCGATCAGCCTGGCCATGTGGTCTTTGGCAACGTGATCCATACCGAGCCCCGGGACATGTACCTGTCCCGCGTGGCCGGCATCGAAGCCGGGATTCCTGACCATGTGCCGGCGCTCACGCTGAATCGCCTGTGCGGGTCCGGCCTTCAGGCCATCGTCTCCGCCGCCCAGGCCATCCATCTGGGTGACACCGATTGCGCTGTTGCCGGCGGTGCTGAGTGCATGAGCCGCAGCCCCCATTCCTCCCGCGCCATTCGCGAAGGCGTCAAAATGGGTGACACGGCGTTCGTGGACATGATGGTGGGCGCGCTGTCTGACCCGTTTGGCAACGGCCACATGGGCATCACGGCGGAAAATGTCGCCACAGAACACCAGATCAGCCGGCAGGCCCAGGATGAGGTGGCGGTGGCCAGCCATAACCGCGCCGAGAAGGCCCGCGAGGAAGGCATCTTCGCCCCGCAAATCACCCCGGTGATGGTCAAGGTCAAGCGCGATATGGTTGCGTTTGAGCGCGACGAGCACATCCGCGCTGGCGCCACCATGGCCGACCTGGAGAAACTGCGCCCGGTGTTCAAGAAGGACGGCACGGTGACCGCCGGCAATGCCTCTGGCATCAATGATGGCGCCGGTGCCGTGGTGCTGATGAGTGCCGAGCGGGCCGCCAAGGAAGGCAAGACCCCCAAGGCGAAGATCCTGGGCTATGCCCATGCTGGCGTGGACCCCAAGACCATGGGCCTTGGTCCCATTCCGGCCGTCCGCAAGCTGATGGACCGCACCGGGCTCAGCATCGACCAGTTTGATGTGATGGAAAGCAACGAAGCCTTCGCCGCCCAGTGCTTCGCCGTGGCCCAGGAACTTGGCATGGATGCCGCCAAGACCAATCCCCACGGTGGTGCCATCGCCCTGGGGCACCCCATCGGTGCCACTGGTGCCATCCTGGTGGTGAAGACCATGTATGAGTTGGAGCGCACCGGCGGCCGCTATGGCCTGATCACCATGTGCATTGGCGGTGGCCAGGGCATCGCCATGGCCATCGAGCGGCCTTAGTAAGCGATCTGTCCGGGGCAAGGGTCGGGCTGCAGCAGGGGACACCGATTTGGAATCAGTGCCCCTGCTGTCGCTTCTTGGTGGGCGCTCAATAGCGCCAAGGCGGAGTTAGCACCAACCCCACGCCCCCTCCTGGCGTACCTTTGGCCGACCACCCCTTGCGATGATACTCCCGTGGGTGGCCGGGTGGGGGCGTGTGATGGTCAAGCTCGGTGGGTCAAGGTAGGTGGGACAAACTCCAACCTTCAGTGATTGAGCCGAGCGCAGCCGAGCAACCGGCGCGCGAAGGGGTCTGCACTGGTAAGGGGTCCGCACCGCTTCAGGGGGGCACGGGAGGCTTTCAGCCTCGCCGCCCCAAACGGAAGGCCTCGAAGGCTTGCAGGTGTGCCACCAAGCCGCCGGGCTCGCTCAGCACCTCCTGAAGCCGGGTTGTGTCAAACCCGTTATGGATCAGCCCCGCCACCTCCAGCACCTCGATCAGTTGGGGTTCGGAGACGTTCATCAGGTTGAGCCGGTGCATGATCGCCGGGTCGGCGGCCCGCAGTTGGTCCGATGCCCGGTTCAGATCATCCAGAGCCAGCCCGACCACCGCGTCGCCCGGGACGACCCCGCCCAGGGCCGCCGCCGCTTGGCCGCCGCGCAAAAACAACTCGGTAAACCGCACCCCGCGACCCTGTGCATCGGGCCAGCCGGAGGATCCCTGGGTCAGGGCCAGCACCCCTTCACCCTGGCTGAAGCCGGCGCCGGTGAGTTGCGGTCGCGCGATCCTGTCCTTCACCGCCACCACCAACTCTCTGCCCTGTCCATAGCGGGCCACCAGCCACGCATAGTCCAGGTTCAGCTTGATGTTGCCGAAATTGTCGACGTACCAGACATGGCCCTGAGGGAAGTCGGCGATGTGGGACAGATCCAGGGGCTCGCCCAACAGGGCAAACCCCTCCAGCAGCGTGGCCCCTTGCCCCCGGTCCAGCAAGCGGAGGGTAGCGTCTGCCCCCAAGTGGGCCACCCGTTGGATCAGGTGGCGGGCGGTGGCGGCGGTGGCATCGGGGAAGAAGTCGCGGGACCGGAATTGGCTGCCCTCATCGGGGATCAGGCTTTCGAACAGCGCCACCTGACCCGCCTCGGCCAAGGGCTTCAGGGGGGATAGGGTGAACCCGGAGTTCACGGTCAGCAACACCACACCGCCGGCGGTGATGCCGATGACCATCTTTTCGCCCTTGGAGCGCGAGGAGATAATGTGCTTGCGGGGCGCGCAGTTGGTATAAATCACATGCCCCAGCCCCATCTGGCTGTTCAGGGCCAGTTGACCGGTCTTGAACCCGGCGGAGACGGTGTCCAGCCCGACAATGGCCCCCACATCCACATTCACCGCCTGCACCCCCTGGACCACCAAGGCGGTGATCATTGCCTGATGCACCTCATCGCTGGCCAGATCGTCCCTTGGGTAGTCGGTGAGGACCTTGATCACCGGGCGAAGCGTGCCGTCGTCCGACAGCAGGGGGTGGGGCGCAGGCGTCGGCATGGCGCGGTCTCCGGTGCGATCGGGGCAAGGATAGACGGGGGCGAGAGGTGCAGCAGGCATGGCCTGCCGGACCCGGACCGTCAAGCACGGACCGCCAAGCACCGTCCGTCAAGCCAGGACGAGCGAGCGAGGCCAGCCGGTCCTTTCCCCGCCACACCGGGGCGGAGGGATAGGCCAGAAGGGCGAGCCAAAGGGACGAAGAATGGCCATCAAGCGCCAGGAGGGCTCAGAGCACCTTTACGGCCTCACGGGCCCACTGCCAGAGGTGCGGTGCCAGGGTACGATCCAGGGCCACCCTTAGCCCATCGGGACCCAGGCGGTAGACCGACGCCGGCAGACCGGCAAAAACGGTGACGACGGAGCCACGGGGAAATTGGGTGATCTGATCCAGGTCCAACGGGCAGCCATCGGCGATCAGATCCATGGCCTTGGGACCGCCGAGCGCCACCACTGCCGTTCCATCACTGATGTCGCTCAGTGCCACACCGTTAAGCCAGCCGGGGCTCAGGCTGGCCAGCCAAGGGGGAGGGTGGGCTGCACCCTCAGGGCCTTCCGCCACCAGCAGCCGCCGGTCAGGCCCATGGCTGAGGCTATAGGCCTGCGGGGTCGCCTGGTTTGCCGGCAAGAGCCCCAGGCGTTCGCAAAGGGGCTCCATCGCCCCTGTGATGCGCCACACCCACGCAGGCACCAGCGTGAGGCTGATGCCGTGCCCCGCGACCGGTTGGTCAATCGGCGGCTGGTCTGCCCAGATATCCGGTTGGTCAAGGCCGCTGAACTCAATCACGAAGCTTCTCCCCCTCAGGGTCCAGGAAGCAGGGAGGCACCACCCGTGCTGTCAGGGTTGTTTTGAGGTGCTGGACCTCCACCACGTCGCCCAAGCGGCTGCGCCCGTTCTCCAGATGCCCCAGGGCGAAGGCCCGGCCCAGGGTTGGCGAATGGTAGCTGGAGGAGATGTACCCGGCGGAGTGCCGGGCGCCGGTGGGCTGCCGGGGGCCTTCCACGATATGCGCGCCCACCGGCAAGGGCGGGGCCCCGGGAATAACAGGCTCAAAGCCCACAAATTGGCGACGATTGGGGTCCTGCGCGGCCTCGGTAAATAAGGAGCGCTGGCCGATATAGGGCGTGGTCTTCTTCTGCCGGGGGCCGGTCATGCCAAGATCATGGGGCATGGTGGTGCCGTCGGTGTCTTTGCCGATGATGATGTATCCCTTCTCCGCCCGGAGCAGGCTGAGCGCCTCCAGGCCCAGGGGACGCAACCCCAGGGGGCCACCCAGCGTCATCAGCCTATCCCAGAGGCTGACGGCGGCACTGGCGGGCACCGAAATCTCATACCCACGCTCCCCGGTGAAGCTCACCCGGGCGATGCGCAGGGGGCGGCCCTGCCACTGCCCCTGCACCACGCCCATGTGGGGCAGGGCGCCGTCGGACACATCGACTGTGCTGCCCAAGGCCGCTACCAGGGACTGAGATCCGGCGCCGGTGACGGACAGCGTGGCCCAACTGGTGGTGGTGTTATGAATGGCGACAGGCTGGCCTGCAAAGCGATCCTGGCGCCATTCCTCCAGCAGGCTCAAAACCCCCGCGGTGTGACTGGACGAGGCGGAGACGATCCAGTG
This sequence comes from uncultured Rhodospirillales bacterium, assembly GCA_964496805.1. Taxonomy (GTDB): domain Bacteria; phylum Pseudomonadota; class Alphaproteobacteria; order CAZCBM01; family CAZCBM01; genus CAZCBM01. The sequence continues at coordinate 6,348 of CAZCBM010000177.1, forward strand.
ATCCTCCGCCAGGCGCGCCAGCACCCCATCGTCATACACGATGCCCGACTCGGTCAGGATGAAGCCATATCGGGCGCGACCCGGCTTCAGGGTCCGGACCGTGTTGTAATAGACGAAATTGAGCAGGTCCGCCGCGGCGGGACCCAGGACCTCAATCTTGCCCAGGGAAGAGCCGTCGAACAGCGACAGCCCCTGGCGGGCGTGGCCTGCCTCAGCCTGCTGCAGAGCCTTCTCATCGGCCGGGGCCCCATAGAAGGCAGGACGGAGCCAGCCGCCATACTCGCGCATGGCGGCCCCCCTGGCGCGGTGGTGGGCCTCCAGCGGCAGTCGGCGGACGGGGTGTTCCAGGTGCCGTTTGCGCATCCCTGCCAGGGTGCCCAGGCTGACCGGGGTGTAGGGTGGGCGGTAGGTCGTGGTGCCCACCTGTGCAATGGGCTGGCCCGTGAGCTCAGCCACCAGGGCCAAGCCGTTGATGTTGCTGGTCCGGCCCTGATCGGTGGCCATGCCCAGCGTGGTGTAGCGCTTCACATGCTCAATGCTGCGGAAGCTCTCCTGCACCGCCAGGCTCAGATCCTTGGTGGTGACATCATTCTGGAAATCCACCCAGGCGCGCTGTTTGGTCTGTGCGCAGGGCCAAGCTGGTACGGGCTGGAAATCCACCGGCGGCGTGTCAGCCCGTGGGCTTTGATCTGGTGCCGTCCGCCCTAGGCCCTTTGCCACCTGCACGCCAGCCCTGTGGCCGCTGTCCAGGGCGGCCTGGAGCGGCATCAGGCCAGCGGCGGCCCCGGCGACAGTCAACTGGGCCAGGGGTTCGGCCGGCACAAAGCCCAGCAGCGTGTCATCCCACCGCAGCTTTCCCCCGGCTTGGCAGTGCAGGTGAACCGATGGCGTCCAGCCGCCGCTCAGCCCCAGCACGTCGGCATCCAGCCACGTGGTGTTGGCGCCGTCCGGTTGCCCAATCTGGACCTGCGTCAGGCCCCGCCCACCGCGCGTGTCCAGGGGCACCGCCCCCAACCGCACAGCGATGCCCGCGGTTTCCAGCGCGGTCAGGGTGGGGGCTTCGGTGCGGCGGTCCACCACCGTGACCTCCGCACCCACGGCCGCCAGGGCGCGGGC
>CAZCBM010000178.1:0-7420 GCA_964496805.1 uncultured Rhodospirillales bacterium
GCATGCCCACGGCATCGCCGCCGCCCGGGCGTATGCTGCTGGCCGCATCAATGAGGCCCTGGCCGAGAACGAGAAAGTCGCCCAGGCCTCAGAGGAGGTGTTGGCGCTGCTGGATCGCCTGGCGCAAGAAGCCCGTCACCAAGCCGCGGCCTGAGCCAAGCCTATTGGGGCTGCGGTATCGGTGGCGGCGCAAACCACCCATGCCGATCCCACCCTGACGCGCCAGAGCGTCTTCCCATCAGTCTGGCCCAGCCCGCTCCCGCTGACGCGGGACGGATGCCAGCACATTGGGATAGGCGGGGGGATAGGCAGGGGGATTAGACGCCGAAATGCGCCGCCGTGCGGTCCAGCGCGCGGCGGAGTTTGCTGGCCAGCAGGTCGATCTCATCCGGTGATAGGATCAGGGGCGGGGACAAGACCATGGTGTCTTCCACAGCCCGCATGATCAGCCCTTCGGCATAGCTGTATTCCCGACAGATCACGCCGCTGTCCTTGCCCCGGGCCTTGCTGGGCTTGTCCACAACGATCTCGATGGCCCCCAACAGGCCGGCGGTGCGCACTTCCCCCACCACCGGATGGTCCGCCAGGGGGGCCAGGGCCGCAGCAAAGGCAGGGGCCAGCACCGATCGCACCCGTTCGACCAACCCCTCCTCCTGCAGGATATCCAAGTTGGCCAGGGCCGCAGCGCAGGCCGCAGGATGGCCTGCGTTGGTGAAGCCGTGGAACCACTCCCCCCCCTTATCCACCAGCGTCTTGCCCACCCTGGAGCCCACGAACAGCGCAGACAAGGGCATGTAGCCGTTGGTCAGGGCCTTGGCTGTGGTCATGAGGTCTGGCTCGATCCCAAAGTGCTGGCAGCCGAACCAAGTGCCCAACCGGCCATAGCCGCAGATCACCTCATCCGACACCAACAGCACATCATGCTTGCGGCAAATCCGCTGAACTTCCGGCCAATAGCTGGCAGGCGGAATCTTGACGCCGCCGGCGCCCATGATGGGCTCGCCCACCACCGCAGCCACCCGGTCTGCGCCCTCCTGCAGGATCAGCCGTTCGATGTCAGCGGCGGCCCGTAGACCGAAAGCCTCCTCGCTCTCCCCCGGATGGGCGAGGCCGAAGGCATAAGGCGGCATGGCATGCAGACACCCCGGCAGCGGCACGGTCAGCTGCTGGTGCATGGGCTTCATGCCGCCCAAGCTGATCCCGGCGATGGTGGACCCATGGTAGCCATAGTGCCGGCCAATCAGGATTTGCTTCTCCGGCTTGCCCTCCAGCGCCCAATAGTGGCGCACCAGCCGCACCATGCTGTCGATGGCCTCCGACCCGCTGGAGGCAAACATGATCTGGTCCATGCCGGCCGGTGCGATCTCCGCCAGTCGATGGGCCAGGGTGACGGCAGGGGCCACCGTGCTCTTGAAGAAGCTGTTGTAGAAGGGCAGCGTCTGCAATTGCCGGGTGATGGCATCAATGATGCGCTGCTGATTGTAGCCGAGATTGACGTTCCACAGCCCCGCCATGCCGTCCAAGAGCTGTACGCCATTGCTGTCCCACACCCACGGCCCTTGGCCGCGGTCGATGATACGCGCCCCTTCCTCTCGCAACGCCTTGTGATCGGTGAAGGGATGCAGATGGTGGGCGTTGTCCCACTGGGTCAGCAGGTCATTGGAGGCCGGATGGGGGGCAGGATGGGAGGTACTGTCCATCGGGGACGGATCCTGTCAGCGAGGGGAGGGCAGGAGGAAAGACGGGTCGGAGGTGTCAGGTCAGCGGCAGAGCGTCGGCCAGCAATTTCTGTCGCCGGGCCATGGCTGTCCAGGCTTCAATGAAGCCGTCAACCTCGGTCTCCCGGGTTTGCCACCCCAGCGACACCCGGATGGTGGACCCAGCGTCGGCTTCACTGCGCCCCAACGCCCTAACCACTGGGCTGGCCTGGACCTTGCCACTGGAGCAGGCGGACCCGGCGCTGACGGCGAAACCGGCGATATCCAAGCGAATGACTTGGGTTTCGGCGCTCATCCCAGGCAACACCAGGGCGGTGGTGTTGGCCACCCGCGGCCCGCCGGTGGCCAAAGCCTCGCCCCCCGCAGCGCGTACAGCCGCCTCGATCCTGTCTCGCCATCCGCTCAGGGCCTGAAACTGCTCGATCTCGACCACTGCCGCCTCGGCAGCGGCGCCGAAGCCCAGAATGCCAATCAGATTTTCTGTCCCCGCTCGCAGGCGCCGCTCCTGCCCACCGCCAACGATCAGGGGCTGTGGAGGACAGGCCGGGTGGTGGATCATGGCGCCCACCCCGGCCGGCCCGCCGCATTTGTGGGCGGAGAGGGTCAGCAGATCCACGCCCAGCGCTGCCATGTCCACCGGGATCTTGCCCAACGCTTGAGCGGCGTCGCAATGGATCAGCGCCCCCGCCTGCCTGGCGATGTGGACGGCCTCTGCGACGGGTTGGATGGTCCCCAATTCATTGTTGACCATCATGACACTGACCAGGGTCTCTGCCCCCTCACCCTGGGTCAACAGGCGTTCAAGGGCGCCGAGGTCGATGATCCCCTCTGGCGTGGCCGGGATGATCTCCGCATCAGGGGCAGCGGCACGGACGCTATCGTGCTCCAACGCGCTGATCAGGACGCGGGATCGTCCACAGCGCGTGAGCGCCATCAGGTTGGCCTCGGTGGCCCCAGACGTGAAGATGAGGGTGGCGGGATCCGCGCCGATCGCTCGGGCCACCTGCGCCCGGGCCCCTTCCAGGGCTGATCGGGCCGTGCGGCCGAAGCGGTGGACGGAAGACGGGTTGCCAGGCCCCGTCATCCAGGCGGACATGGCGTCAGCAGCCTGCTGGCGCAGGGGCGTGGTGGCGTTGTAGTCCAGATAGACGGCCATGGGGCACGCTGTATCCCATCGGTTTGCCCCGCTTGGCCCCACCGTCAACCGCAGGCGGGGCCGTCAAGGCGTTCTGTCAGGACTGTAGCGCGCCCGCGGGGCTCAGGCCAGCCCTTGCCCGCTGGCCAGGGGCGGCTGGGCCGCCTCCGGGGCACGCAGATCAGGCCTGTCCACGACCGCCCCGGACAGCACATCCGCCAGGGTCACACGATTGAGGAAGTCGCGGATATGCTCCCCCAGGGAAAACCAAAGGTCATGGGTGAGGCAGCGTTCCCCGCCCGCTTGGCATCCGATATCAGCCCCCAGTTCGCACCGGGTGGTCTGAATGGTCTCATCAACGGCGGAGATGATCTCCGCCACCGTGATCTCTTCCGGCGCGCGGTTCAGCAGATAGCCGCCCCCTGGGCCACGCAATGCGTTGACCAGATCGCCGCGCCGCAGCTTGGCAAACAACTGTTCCAGGTAGGATAGGCTGATGGCTTGGCGGTCCGCGATATCACCCAGGCTCACGGGTTTGCCTGTACTAGAGCGCGCCAGTTCAGCCATGGCCATGACGGCGTATCGGCCCTTGGTGGTCAGTCTCATCGTTGCCTCCACGCAACTGATCTATCTGAGCCTGCAGGTACCCGATCTGCATTCTCAGATCTTCCAAATCCCGCTCCCGCGTATCGCAGGCGCTGGCATCCGGCGTGCCATAGGCCAGAAACTCAGGCTGGAGTGCCTGAACCTTCTGGTTCTCGGTAACGGATTTCGCCGGAATACCAACAACACTGTCGCCAGCCCGGACTTCTTTCAAAACGACGGCATTGGCACCGATGCGAGCATTGCGCCCGACCGTGAAAGGCCCCAATACCTGCGCGCCCGAACCAACAATCACACCCGACTCCAGAGTGGGATGTCGCTTTTCGCCACGGGTCAAAGATGTCCCGCCCAACGTCACCCCCTGATACAGTGTGACATCATCGCCCAGTTCCGCCGTTTCACCGATCACAACACCCATGCCATGGTCGATAAACACGCGTCGGCCGATTTTTGCCCCAGGGTGGATTTCGATGCCCGTGAGCATGCGTCCGATGTGACTCAACAGCCGCCCAAGGAAGAACAGACGCGCCTTCCAGGCCCGATGAGCCAGCCGATGCCATCGCACCGCGTGGAACCCTGGGTAGCAAAAGAACACCTCCATCGCGGATCGTGCCGCTGGATCATGCTCCCGGATGCTCCGGATATCTTCCCTAACCCTTGAAAACACGGTAGCTCATGCCTTCTTTAGCCCCAGTGACAGGTGTGGTCGGCGCGATTGTTGCCAGTGAATGACAATCCGAGCATATAGGTCAACCACTATTTGCTCAGATTGTCGTCATCCGGGTGGGGAAGCCCAGAGGACGAGGCCGCACGCTGTTTGCTCCGACCCGCCTTATGTAGTGCCTGCAGGATGGATTGCCCATGCCCGACTTGATGCTGAGCGGCCCCGCCGGCCGGTTAGAAGCCAAATACCAGCCCACCGGGGATGATACCTCGCCCGTCGGTTTGTTCCTGCACCCCCATCCGCAATATGGCGGGACCATGAACAATAAGGTGGTCTACAGCCTGTATCATACGTTCCAACGGCGGGGGTTCACCACGCTGCGGTTCAATTTCCGGGGCGTGGGCAACTCTGCCGGCACCTTTGATAAGGGGGAAGGCGAACTTTCGGATGCGGCGGCGGCCCTGGACTGGTTGCAACAGCAACACCCCAACGCCCGCCAGGTTTGGGTGGCAGGGTTCAGCTTTGGGGCCTGGATCGGCATGCAATTGCTGATGCGCCGGCCGGAGGTGAAACGCTTCACCATGGTCGCCCCGCCGGCCAACATGTTCGACTTCAAGTTTCTCGCCCCTTGTCCCAGCAGCGGCCTTATCGTTCAGGGCGACGCCGACGAGGTGGTGACCAAGGAGAGCGTCGATCAACTGGTGAAGGACCTGCGCAAGCAACGGGGCATCACCATCGACTATCATGTGGTCAAAGGGGCCGGTCACTTCTTCCCGGATCAGTTCAGCGGCAAACTGATGCTGGTCATCGACCGGTACATCACCCACTGCATGCCCGATCTGGCCAATCCGGCCAGCCGCGCTGCGGGCTGAGCCAGCCACGACAGCAGGGGACACCGATTTGGAATCGGCGCCCCTGCTATAGCTTACTGGTGGTCGCTCGGACGATCCCCTCCGTGGCGTTGCTTGCCACCCTATAGCGCGTTGCGCCAAGGCGGAGTCAGCACCAACCCTTATCTTGGGGTGACCGGCAGGGGTCAGGGCTCCGCGGTGGCGGGCGGGTGGGTAACGGCGGGATGATGGATCTCCCCCCCGGTCATCGGCTCCGGGCAGCCCGTGGTCAGGGGATAGGTCAGGGGCAACCCCAACAGGCTGCGCACCGCCAGATAGCCAAAGGCCTGCGCCTCAATGGCATCGCCATCAATGCCGATGACGTCGATGGGCTCGACAACCGTGCCCAGCATCACCTGCAAATGGTCCATCATCCGCTTGTTGCGGCGCCCGCCGCCACAGACCAGCCACGCCACCGGCCTCTCCGGCAACCACGCCGCGGCGCGGATAACAGCGCCCACGGTGAACGCTGTCAGGGTTGCCGCCCCATCGGCCACCCCCAGGTCGGCCACCCACTCCAGGGTGAAACTGTGTCGATCCAGGCTCTTCGGCGGCGGACGGTCAAAGAAGGGATTGTTCAGCAGGTCCGCCAGGCGGCGGCTGTCCACCGTGCCCTGCGCTGCCAGGGCGCCTTCGGCATCATAGAAGCGCCCGGTATGCCGCCAAACCCAATCGTCGATCAGGGCGTTGCCCGGACCGGTATCGAAAGCGATCAGGTTCTGCGCCACGATATCAAGCTCTGCCCCCGGAGGCGCCCCGATATAGGTGACATTGGCCACGCCACCGATATTCAGGGCTGCCAGCGGGCGATTGAGATGGGCCGTCAGGGCCGCGTGATAGATCGGCACCAGCGGCGCCCCCTGCCCGCCGGCCTCCACGTCGGCCGAGCGGAAATCGTTGACCACGGGACATCCCAGCAACGACGCCAGCAACGCCCCATCACCGATCTGCCGCGTTACCCCCTGATCGGCATTGTGGTAGAGCGTCTGGCCGTGGAAGCCCACCACATCCACCGTCTCCAGGTTGAGCTGCGTGGCCAGGGCATAGGTCCGCACCGCCTGGGCGTGATGCTGGGTCAGTTCCTCCTCAAGGCGCCGATGATCGCCAAAGGGATCGGTCAGCGCCATACGCAGCAGCCCCCGCAGCACGTCCGAATAGGGGAAGGTACGTCCAGGCCCGGTTTCCAACCGACTCATCCCATCAGTACGGACCAACGCCACGTCGATGCCATCCAGCGACGTGCCACTCATCAGCCCGAGGGCGGTATAAAGGCGATCAGGCTCAGCCATGGACAACAGGGATCCTGAGACGGGACAGCAAGGGCCTGGAGCGGCGCCAGCGGGGTGGCCACACTTGCGCTGGACTTGGGATTGGCGCTAACGCTGCGGCCACTCCTCCTGCCCTGGCGCCGGGCGCGCCGACCGTAATGAAGGACGATCGCAATGTCCAACCCGCGCTCCGAGCTGATGCGCATCCTCACCGAACGGGGCTTTATCCACCAAGGCACCGATATCGAAGGGCTGGACCGCCTGTTCGCCGAGCATGGCCCGGTCACGGGCTATATCGGCTTCGACGCCACCGCCCCCTCCCTGCATGTGGGCAGCCTGTTGCAGATCATGATGCTGCGCTGGATGCAGCAGACGGGCCATCGACCCATCGTGCTGATGGGCGGCGGAACGACCAAGTTGGGCGATCCGTCCTTCAAAGATACAGCCCGCCCGCTGCTGAGTGATGAGCAGATCGAGGCGAATATCTCTGGCATCCGGCAGGTTTTTGGCAAGTATCTGCGATTCGGGGACGGCCCCAGCGACGCCGTAATGGTCAATAACGCGGACTGGCTGGACACGCTGTCCTACATTCCCTTCCTGCGCGAGGTGGGACGACATTTCAGTGTGAACCGAATGCTGAGCTTTGACAGCGTAAAGTTGCGGCTGGAGCGGGAGCAGCCGCTGACGTTCCTGGAATTCAACTATATGATTCTACAGGGCTATGACTTTGTCGAGTTGCACGGCCGGTATGGGTGCCAGCTACAACTGGGGGGGTCGGATCAGTGGGGCAATATTGTCAATGGCATCGAGTTGGGCCGCCGCTTGAAGGGCGCTGACTTGTACGGGCTCACCAGCCCGTTGCTGACCACCGCCAGCGGCGGGAAGATGGGCAAGACGGCAGACGGCGCCATCTGGCTCAACGCGGACAGTCTTAGCCCCTATGAGTTCTGGCAATATTGGCGCAATACCGAGGATGCCGATGTTGGCCGCTTCCTGCGCCTGTTCACCGACATGCCCCTGACGGAGATTGCACGGCTGGAGGCCCTGGAAGGCCGGGAGATCAACGAAGCGAAGAAGATCCTGGCCAACGCCGTGACCGCCCTGGCCCACGGGGAGGAGGCCGCCCAGGCCGCGGCCGACAC
>CAZCBM010000179.1:0-7398 GCA_964496805.1 uncultured Rhodospirillales bacterium
GGCGTCGGTGGCGTTTGACCTGCCGCAGTCGGACATCGATTGGGCGGCCAGGGTGGTGGCGGCCTTTGCCGATCCGGGCGCAGCGGGCGGAGTTGTGTCAGTGGACGGCCGCATGGTGGACCGCCCTGTCCACCAGCGCGCGTTGGCGATCATGGCCGCCGCACGCGCCCGGGGCCGTTCCTGACCGATCACCCCTGACCGATCTCCGGGAATTGGGGTGCCCGGTTTGGGGGGGGGATCGGCAGCCCTTTGCCCGGCAGCAAGCGTCAGGACAGGACCAGAATCGCGCCCTCCGCCCCGGGGAAAGGGGGCATGGGGAAAAAGGGGGAAAGGCGGGGTCAAGCCTGCGGAAACAGACCGTCCGAACAGCGCTTCGACAGCGCTTCGACAATGCTGCTCCCCCTTTGCCCCCTCTGCGATCAAGAAAGATTTTGACTTGTCAGACTGGCGATGGCTACCGTTCGCACCACCTCAGACGATCAACATTGTCAATTATTGCGCTGCGGCAGGGACAGGCCTGGAGGCCCCCTGTTTGACCAGACGGGAGGACCGCACATGCTGGCCATCAATTGCGACATGGGGGAGGCTTTCGGCCTCTATAAGATGGGCGATGACGAAGGGATCATGCCGTTCATCACCCTCGCCAATGTCGCCTGTGGTTTCCATGCCTCTGACCCCAGTGTCATGCGCAAGACCGTTCAATTGGCCAAGCAAAGCGGGGTCAATGTGGGGGCTCACCCCTCCCTGCCAGACCTGCAAGGCTTTGGGCGCCGGGAAATGAAAATGCACCCCGATGAGTTGCGGGATTGCGTCCTGTATCAGGTGGCGGCACTCAAGGGCTTTCTGGACGCCGAAGGCATGGCGCTGAGCCATATCAAGCCCCACGGCTCGCTCTATGGCATGGCGGCCCGGGACCCTATTGTGGCGGATGTCATTGCCGATGTGGTGGCCCTGTATGGGGTGCCGGTCCTGGGTATGGGCGGCACGGAGCATGAGCGGATCTACGCGGACAAGCGCGGCCTGAGCCTGATGCGCGAGTTCTATGTCGATCGGGAGTATGACGGCGACGGAAACCTCATCATCACCCGCGACTCTGCCGTGCAAGATCCTCAGGAGGCGGCGGACCGGACCCTGCGGGCGGTCCTGGAGAAGAAGGTGCGGACCACCGCCGGGACCGATATCGAGATCCAGGCGGAATGCTTATGCTTGCACTCCGACACCCCCAATGCCCGTGACGTCGCCAACGCCGTCTATGAAGCAGTGAAACCCCACCTGAGCGCGGCTGCCTGACCTGGCGACTGGCCGCCTTGCTCTTTTCGCTCTTGTCTCTTCCCTTCCCGTCAGCCCTGATTGCAGGCCTTCTCTATGACGCATGAAATCAAGTCGATGCTTCCCGGCACCTTCTACCGCAAGCCGGCCCCGGACCAACCCAACTACAAGGACGAGGGCGACACCGTGGCTGAGGGGGATGTTATCGGGTTGGTGGAGGTCATGAAGACTTTTCACGAACTCAAGGCCGACGTCAGCGGCCGGATCGTGGCCTTCAAGATCGACAATGAAGGGGTAGTGGTGCCCGGTGCCACTGTTGCTGAAATCGAGATCTAGGCGGTCGCAGAATGAGCATTGCAAAACTGCTGATCGCAAATAGGGGCGAAATCGCCGTCCGGATCATCCGGGCCGCCCGTGAACTTGGGATCGCAACGGTTCAGGTCTACAGCGAAGCAGACGCCAGTTCCCTGGCCGTGCGGATGGCGGATGAGGCGGTTCTGATCGGGCCTCCGCCCGCCGCCAAGTCCTACCTGGATGGCGGCGCCATCCTGCAAGCCGCGCGGGATACAGGGGCAGATGCCATCCACCCAGGATATGGGTTCCTGGCCGAGAACGCGGATTTTGCCGATGCCGTTGCGGCGGCGGGCCTGATTTTCGTCGGCCCAACAGGCGATACCATCCGGCGGATGGGGGACAAAGCCAGCGCCCGTCAAGCGGCGCAAGCGGCTGGCGTGCCCACCGTTCCGGGCAGTGACGGCGTGGTGGCAGATTTTGATGAGGCGCGCCGCCTGGCCGGCGATATCGGGTTCCCGATCATGATCAAGGCCACCGCTGGCGGCGGCGGTCGCGGTATCCGCATTGCCCATGATGAAGCCGAGTTCATGGCTTTTCTGCCGCAAGCCTCCGCAGAGGCTAAGGCGGCGTTTGGCGATGGCCGCTTCTACCTGGAGAAGGTGATTGAGCGCGCCCGTCATATCGAGGTGCAGGTGCTGGGGGATGGGGAGTGCTGTGTGCATTGCTTCGAACGGGAGTGCAGTTTGCAGCGGCGGCGCCAGAAAGTGTGGGAGGAAGCCCCCTCGCCGGCGCTGTCTGCAGATGTGCGGGAGGCCCTGTGCCAGTCAGCGGTGACGCTGGCGCAAGCCGTGGCCTATGAAGGCGCAGGTACGGTTGAGTTCCTCTATGATGACCAAACCGGGGCCTATTATTTCATCGAGATGAACACCCGCATCCAAGTGGAGCATCCGGTAACGGAGTGCATCACGGGGGTGGACCTGATTGCAGAGATGATCCGCATCGCAGCGGGTGAGAAGTTGGCGCTCACCCAGGCAGACCTGTCGGTGCGGGGGCACGCGATCGAGGTCAGGATCACCGCGGAAGATCCGGCCAATGGGTTCCTGCCCTTTCCTGGCTTGGTGGATCACCTGGAGGTACCAGGCGGCCCCGGCGTTCGGTTCGACCACCTGCTCTATCAGGGGTATCAGATCTCTCCCTTTTACGACTCCCTGTTGGGCAAACTTATTGTCCATGCGCAGACGCGCGACCAGGCGCTGGCGCGGCTCAAGCGGGCCGTAGCGGAGTTGGATGTCGGCGCTCTGAAAACCAGCAAACCCCTGTTCTCAGCCTTGGCTGCGGCCGATGACGTCCGCTCCGGTACCGTGCACACCAAATGGTTGGAACAGTGGCTTGAAGATCATGCCCATACCCTTTTGCATCAGGATGGTGATTAACAATGACTTCGCGCTACACATTTGGCGGGGATGAGCACATCCTTGTCGAGATCAGCGAGGATATGCGACTAGAGTCGTTTTTCCGCAGTCTTGCCGTCACCCAAGCGATCCGCGATCGCGCCTTGGAAGGTGTGACCGAAGTTCAGCCGTCTAACGCTTCTTACCAGGTCAAGTTCGATCCGGATGTCATCCATCCAGAGACGATGATGGAGACCCTGAAGAAGCTAGAAGCCGAGGTTGAGAGCGAGGTTGGGGTTCTCAATACCCGGATCGTAGAGATGCCGGTGTACTACCAGGACCCTTGGACCCATGATGCTGTGATGCAGAACCGCAATCGCCATCAGGATCCCAACGCCACTGATCTTGAATACGGCGCGGCGCTGAACGGCTACGACAGTGTCGAAGCCTTCATTGAAGCTCAGCATAGCTCGCCGTGGATGGTCACCATGACGGGCTTTGTGACCGGGGTGCCGTGGTTGTTCCAACTGGTTGCACGGGACAAGCAAATCCAGGTACCCAAATATCTCAGCCCACGAACCTTCACGCCAAAATTGACCATCGGCTACGGTGGTTCCTTCATTGCCATTTATTCTGTCCAGGGCGGTGGGGGATATCAGATGTTTGGTATTACCCCGGTTGAGATATGGGATCCAACCGAACAAACCCCTTATTTCAAGGGCCGTAAGGTGTTCTTCAAGCCAGGGGATATTGTGAAGTGGAAGCCCATTGGGCGGGAAGAGTATGACCGCTGCCGGGCCGAAGTGGAAGCGGGCACCTATGCCCCCAAAATTGTGGGCGAGTTCACCTTCAATCTGGATGACTTCAACGCCGATATTGATGGCTATAATCAGAAGATCATGGAGGCTCTGAATGTCGGTTAAGGTCATCAAGGCGGGGCTTTCCGCAATTCAGGACCTCGGGCGTCCGGGTCATTACCATCTGGGCATCCCCATGGGCGGGGCGATGGATCGCTTCGCCATGCGCTGTGCCAACCTGCTGGTGGGCAATGACGAGGGGGCCGCTGGCTTAGAGTGTACCTTTTTGGGTCCGACCTTGGCGTTCAATGAGGATACGGTGATTGCCGTCACCGGTGCCGAGTTGCTGCCCAAAATCGACGGAGTTGAGCACAGCACTTGGACCACCATCCCGGTGCGTAAGGGCCAGGTTCTGTCCTTCGACTATGTCCGGGCAGGAGCGCGGGCGTACATCGCCTTCGCCGGCGGTATCGACACGCCGCCCGCCCTCGGGAGCCGCTCCACCTATGAGATCGGCACCTTGGGAGGCATCGACGGACGATCGTTGCAGGACGGGGATGACCTGCCGTTGAGCGCCCCTGGCAAGGCGGTTGCGGCGGGCACCACCGTCCCCGCCACCCTGCGGCGGCCTATGGCGGAGGATGTGACGAAGCTGCGGATGCTCCCCGGCCTCTACTGGCACCGGATCACCGACGCGGCCGGTGAGCGTTTCTTCAGTGACATCTGGACCGTGGGCTCGGAGGTCAACCGCATCGGCTATCGTTTCAAGGGAGGCACCCAGTTGGAGTTTGTCGACCGTGAGCAACCCTTCGGTGCCGGATCCAACCCGTCCAATATCGTTGATGCCCCTTACGCCTATGGGTCCATCCAGGTCCCCAACGGCATGGAACCCATCGTCCTGCACCGCGAAGCAGTCTCCGGCGGTGGCTTCTTCACCATCGGTGCTGTCATTTCCGCCGACATGGACCTGATCGCGCAGTTGCAGCCCAACCAGAAGGCGCAGTTCGTGCGGGTGGACATGGATCAGGCTCTGGCCGCCCGGAAGGATCAGGCAGCCCTGCTGCAACAGGTGCGCCATGCCTTCTGAGGATACCCGACCCCAGGCCACTGCGACGACCCTCGTGGATGACGACCGGGTGCGGGTCACCCGGTTCGATTTCCCGGTGGGAGCCGAAACCGGCTGGCACCGGCACGCCATGGACTATGTAATCGTCGCTGTCACCGATCTCACCCTCACCCTGGAGGAACCAGGCGGGGCCACCCGCACGGTGGAGGTTCCCGCCGGGCAGGCTTACCGGCGGGATGCGGGGGTTGAGCACAACGTCATCAATGGTGGCCAGCACCCGATGAGCTTCGTTGAGACCGAGTTGAAGCCGGTGCCGGGGCTGAGCGCCTAAGCTCGGGCTATGCTCAGGCGGGATCCACGGGGTAAGGACAACTTTCTGGAGCATTTTCCGATCCGTCTGGCCCAGCCCGCTGCCCCTCTCGGTCACCCACGGGAGTATTATCGCCATGGGTAGCCCCAAAGGTATACCAGGGGGTCGAGCGGGCCGGCGGGGGCTGCTTTGCTGCGCAAAGGGCTCTAGAATCAACGTTTTAACTGTCCGGAGATCGTTGTGTTTTTGGCCCAAAGGCACCTGATCCTCATCGATTTCCAACGGGGCTTCGACGATCCGTTCTGGGGTGAGCGCAACAATCCGGACGCCGAGGACAATGCCCGCGCCCTTATCGCCGCGATGCGCGCAGCCGGTGGGCGGGTCGTGCATGTCCGCCATCTCAGCCAGGAATCCGGATCGCCACTTGCGGGTCCGGGCGCCACTTTCAAGCCAGGCTTCGACCCTGGCCCCGGCGAGGCCGTCTACGAAAAGTCGGTGAATTCTGCCTTCATTGGGACGATGCTCCAGGAAGATCTGCGAGCGGCCGGGGCGCAGGACTTGATCATCTGTGGCCTGACCACACCCCATTGCGTCTCCACCACCACCCGGATGGCCGCCAATTTGGGCTTTGCGGTGGACCTGGTCCATGATGCCTGCGCCGCCTTCACTCGCAATGCCGATGTCGGTTTCGATGGGGGCCCCGTACCCACCGCGGACGAGAGTCACCGCGCAGCCGTTTACCACCTGCACGGGGAATTTGCCCGGGCCGTGCGAACGGCTGACCTGATCACGGGCTGACCGATCAAGACGTATCCGCCGATGAACAGAAGCTCAGCCACGCGCGCTCAGCCGTCCCAGCCCCCTTGTAGAGGGAGTGCAACTTGGCTCGGGCTACGGCAAGGCCAACAAACCTCTGTCTTGCCCAGCGCAGCAAGCCCTCGCCTTCTCCTGATTGACTCACCCGGGAAACCTTGCGGCAGTGCTCAGCAGGCTCTTACACGGCCAAGACTAAGCGCAAACCTGTAAAACGCACGAGAAAAAATCCAGTGCTTTATGTGGTTGGGAATAACCCCAATGGCGGAGGAACGGCGCCTGCCGGCGAACACTCTGGGCGAAGAGGTGCGGGATTGTGCGCAGCGGTGCGCAGTCCCTGGCGAATTTGCGCTCCCGCAGAATTTCGCTCAGCGAAGCTTGACCTGCCCCCCGATCGTCCCTCGTTCATGACGAGAGTCGTTGGGGCTGACATTGGTCGGTTTCGGGTTGGGCAAGCGCGCCGGGCGCGGAGCCCTGAGATGGCTCAAGCGCCCGGCGCGCTTCTGCGGGGGTCTGATTGCCAAGCGCGGAATGCGGCCTGACGTTGTTGTAGTCGTAGCGCCAGAGGGCCAGCGTCCGCCGTGCATCCGCGAGGCTGTCGAAGATCTCCTCGTTCAGGCATTCGTCGCGTAGGCTGCCGTTGAAGCTTTCGATGAAGGCGTTCTGCTGGGGTTTCCCCGGATCGATGTAATGCCACTCGACACCATTGTCCTTCGCCCATTTCAGGACAGCCTTGCTGGTGAACTCGGTGCCGTTGTCGCTGACGATGCTCTCGGGCTCGCCGTAGAGCCGCACCAGCGCGTCCAGTTCCCGCGTGACGCGGTTCGCCCGAGATGCTGGTATCGGCGATCAGGCCGAGGTTCTCGCGGCAGCAGTCGTCGTTCACGGCCAGGATCCGGAACCGTCGCGAGGCGCCGAAGGTGTCGGAAACGAAGTCCATCGACCAACGCTGGTTGGGGCACAGGGCTTGCGGCATCGGCGATCGGCTGCCGCGTGCGCGCTTGCGGCCACGCCTGCGACGGACCGACAGGCCTTCCTCGCGATACAAGCGATACAGCTTCTTGTGGTTCATCGTGATGCCCTTGCGCTCAAGCAGGATGCCGATCCGGCGATAGCCGAACCGCCGTCGCTTCTCGGCGATCTCGCCCATTTCCTTGCGGGTCTCCGGGTTGTCGGGCGGACGTTCGCGCCGCACCGTCTTCGGATCGACACCGACCAGCTTGCACGCTCGACGCTGCGAGATGTCATGATCCCGCATCGCCCGGAGCGCCGCATCCCGCCGCGCCATCGGCGTCGTCAGGGTTTTCCCAGAAGATCCTTCAGCACGACATTGTCGAGCATCGCATCGGCCAGCAGGCGCTTCAGCTGCGCGTTTTCATCCTCGAGCTGCTTCAGCCGCTTGGCGTCAGACAGGTCCATCCCGCCATATTTGGCTTTCAGCTTGTAGAACGTCGCGGG
>CAZCBM010000180.1:0-7114 GCA_964496805.1 uncultured Rhodospirillales bacterium
GGGAGTTTGAATCACATCTGCCCGCACCAAGGAATCCCCCTTTATGGGGCCGGAGGCTAGAGCCCTTTGTGCAGCAAAGGGGCCACCGCCAGCCCGCTCACCCTAAAGGGTAAGATCCAGCACACTGCCGCGATTGAACAGGCCGGAGTCGTTCAGCGTCTGGGTCAGTTGGGAGCGGTCGAAGGACGTCTGGCTGGAGTCCTGATAGGTGGTGATCGCCGAGCGCAGCTGCTTAAATCGTTGCTCGTCCAGTCCCTCCAGGGACCGCTGAGGCGGCGGTTGAGCCGACGCCACTGAAGGGCGCTGTGACTCGGCCCGATCCGGGCGGGCGGCTTCCTCGGTGGCCTCAGCCGCGCCCCCCTGACGGGCCTCATCCGCCAACTGGCGAAGGCGCCGGGCATCGAAGCCATTGGCCTCCAGCTCGTCCCGCAGCCCTGGGCTCGGGCGCAGCCCCTTCTCCTCCAGCGCTGCATTGATCGCTTGCGCGCTCTCCTTGGTCAGTTGCTGCGGATCGAACCGCTGCACGATCTCCTTCACGGCCGTGCGTTCGCCCTCGCTCAGGCGGGGCGGCGGCGTGTTGCCGGCAAAGGAGCCGATGGCTGCAAGTTGAGGCAGGGCCATGGGAGGGGGAAACACTGGGATGGCGGAGGGCCAGGGTTCTCCCGGGTCAAGAGCGCGGAACTTTGCCGTGCCTCACCCCACAGGTGTCGCGCACCCTGCTTAACAAGGTGTTATCGCCCCCTGGCCGCGGGAGAGGATTCAGGGCTGCCCGAGGCGTTCGCGCTCCTGCGCCACCAGGGCGAACAGGGGCACGCCGTTGATCCACAGGACCGGCGCACCGCCCGGCTCTGCCGGTTCCGCCCAGATCTCCCACAGGCTGGCGGCTTGGCCATCGGCTGTCAGCGCCGGTTGAGCCGCCCGCTCCAGGGCCTGGACCCAAGCAGGATCCCCATCGGCCCCCATCACATGATATTCCGCCAGGCTACGACGCAGGATGTCCGCCATGGCAAGGGTGCCGGTGCGCACCGCCGACAGCCGCGGGGTGCCATCGGCCGCCACATCCGCCACTGCGACCAGGCGGCCCGCGTCGGTTTCCACCGTGTACTGGTGCAGCGTCAGGGTCTGCGGCCCCCGCTGAACGGCCATCCCCACCGCCTCCAGGAACGTCGCCAACGGCGGCGGGCTTTCCGGGGCGGCGCTGGCCTCCACGGCGCGGGCGGCGGCCAGTACCAGATCTCCGGCTGACACCCCCCGCAGGCTTGCCACCTCCGTTGACTGTCCGCTGGGGCCACTGAACCGCTGGGCGTAGGTCAGGGTCGGATCAGCGGACCCCAGGGCGCGACCGTGGAAGGTCACCTGCGCCTCGGTGCCGCGCGCATCCCGGATCTCCACATTCATATCCAGGGCCTCCAGCCGCCCATCCATCAGCGCCAGCCCCAGGGTCTGCAGCGCCGGTGTCAGGGTATGGGGGCTGAGCGGGTGCACCAACGACAGGTCGGCGTTGGCCAGCACCAGGGACTGGAACAGGGGCGCAATGGCGCGCTCCTGAAGGCCCCGCACGCGCACGATCTGGTGGAAACGGTCGGTCACGGATCGAGACGGCGTGGCAGCGCCCGGGCCTCCATCCTCCTGCTCTATCGCGCGGGAGGTGAGGCTCATATCCAGGTCAACCGTGCCGGCGGAGGGATAGGCGAACGTATAAACATAGTGCGTCGCCTGCGTATCCTCCCGCCACCCCCGGCTGGATCGGCCCATGATCGGCCCGCCCTGCCCTTCCAACCGGCGCAGGCGCCCCTGCCCATCCACCAAGGCCTCCACCGAAACATCGTCACTCTCGATCAGACTGTGGCGGCTGTTGGGGTGGGACAGATGGGTGCGCTGCCCGCGCCGGCTCAACCGCCACCAGCCCTGTGAAAGGCGTTGGGACTGCCAGCGCTGGGGGCTGAATCGGACCTGATGGCCCGTGGGTGCATGGGCCGTAACCGCCGGAAGGACCAAGTCCCCCGACGCCTCCTGAGGGGGCAACGGCAGGGATGAGTCTGCGCCAAGCCCCCGCAGCACCAGCCCCCAGCGGGTGAGT
Organism: uncultured Rhodospirillales bacterium; assembly: GCA_964496805.1. Lineage (GTDB taxonomy): Bacteria > Pseudomonadota > Alphaproteobacteria > CAZCBM01 > CAZCBM01 > CAZCBM01. Next base: position 2,081 of record CAZCBM010000180.1, read on the forward strand.
GTGGTCAGGGCAACCGGCGCTGGATGGCGTGATGGTTCCGACAAAGGCGCCGTCAGCGGCGGCGCGTCGGGTTGGGCCGCGACCCGGGCCGGAAAAAAACCCAGCATCGCTGCCAGCACTGCGGCCAACGCCAAGCCCACGGACCGTTGGTTCCCTGCCATTGCTCTGCCCTCTTCGTGTCCATTGTGCCTAGGGAGCGCCGGGTCCGTGACCGCAGCACCACCGCCACGGCCTAGCCCTTTAAGTGGCGAACAAGTCACCGCCGGCCCGCTCCCCCTCCTGGCCACCCACGGGCACAAGATGCCCGTGGGTGGCCAGGAGGAGCCAAACAGATCGGAAAATGCTCTAGCCCGCAAGCCAGCGGCGAACCAGAGACTTTTTCCCTAGGATGTGACCGGGTCCGCCGCTATGGTCCGGCCGGGTTCGCTCAGGGCGAAACAGCGCAGGCTGTCGCCCCGCTTTGAGTGGGACCCGGGCGGCTGGTCTCTGGGGGGTGCTCGGGAGCCAGGATCGCCCAAACAAATGGTTCAAGGCCAGGAGGAGAGTGGCCCCCATGTGCAAGTTTCGCCCGATGGTTTGCCGGTCCCTGATGATCGCCGCGCCCGCTCTCGCCCTGGGGTGGTCTGCCCCGGCCCTGGCAGCGGTCAGCGCTGAGGACCTGCAAAGCGAGATCCAGTCCGGTATCGCGTCTCTGCTGAACAAGCCCGGCTATGCCGAGGTCCTGCAGTTCGATGGCGAGGTAGAGGTGGAGCCGTCCGAGGGCGGCGCCTTCCGCGTGGCCATGCCGCCCTTGCGGATCGGCCCCTCCAACAATCTGGCCGGGCTCAACCTGGGTCAGATCGTGTTCTTCGTCACCGAGAATACCGACCGCTACTACGATATCGAGATGCAGGTGGGCGATGAGTTCCAGTTGCAGACCGAAACCGGCCAAGTCTACGCCACCATGGCGCTGGATCCGGTGCGTGCCTCCGCGTCCCGCTGGGACCGCGAATTGGGCATGCTGATCTATACAGACACCACGGCCGCCAGTTTCAAGTTCTCCAGCCGGGCGGAGCAGTTCGCCATCACCATGGAGAACATCGACATCGACCTGAACTTCGTGTTGAAGGGCGGCAACCTGTACGATGGTCTGGTTTCTGCCAAGGCGGACGCGGTGAGCTACGCCTCCCGCCGCACCGACGTGGCTTGGTCCATTGGCGAACTGGCGATCTCCAGCGAGGTGACGGACATCAACCTCGCCACTTACATGGAAACCATGCCGGTTCTGGATCGTCTGGCGGAAGCGCTGGAAATCCCGATGCCGCAGACCAACGATCCGCAGACCCTGCGGGACATGGCAACCCAAGCCGATGCAGAGCGTCGGGCCGCCACCCGTGCGGTGTTTGATGCCATGACAGCGCCCAACGTTCTGGGCAACGACTCGTTCCTGGACGTCAGCTTGGCCGATATCCGGGCATCGGTGCCCTCTGCCGGCACCACGTTCAACATCAGCAGCATGGGCCTGCGCCTGAGCTATGGTGGTCTGGCGGGAGACCGCAGCCGCTATGCGGTGCAATTCTCTCACACCGGGCTGGCGCTGGACACCGCCGCCCTGCCGGCGATGAGCGACCTGATCCTGCCCCAGGACATGGCGCTGGAGCTTAGCCTCAGTGACGTTCCCAGCGCCCGGGTGTGGCGCTACCTCCAGGATCTGAGCCAGATCAGCGAGCCCCTGACCGAACGCCAAGCCGCCGCCAAAGTCCAGGAACTGCAAGAGGCCCTGGCCACTGCCCCCGCCCGGATTGAACTCAACCGTCTGCTGTTCTCCCCCGCCGATCCCGGACCGACGATCGAGGGCTCTGGCAGCCTGACCATCACGGACAACAAGGATGTGCCGCTGGTTGGCTCCGTTGAGGTGCGGACCGTTGGCATGGATGAGGTGGGCGGCGCGCTGGCGCGCGAGCGTGCAAACCCGATCTTCGCGCAATTGGCTCTGGCCGTGAACGCCATCAACGTGTTCGGGGAGAAACTGGACGCCGCCGGTGAAGATGGCCGATCCGTTCGCCGCTATGCGGTGGAATTCGCGCCAGATGGCACCGCCACGCTGAACGGTCGGGACATCAGCCAGCTTCGCCAGATCCTGATGCGCTGATCGCAGAAACCCAGTCGCGGCCCCTCCCGGTGGATCGGGACCAGGCGTTCTGGCACCATGGTCCTCCGGGGTGGGCGGCCCCACTTTCCCCAAGAGCGCGGCCCGGCAGCTACCCATCCCCGTGAGCCGGGCCAACCCCCGTAGGAGGAGACTGCCGCGATGACCACCCTGTTCCCCCGCACCGCTCTGCTGGCCAGCACGGCCGTGGCATTGGCGCTGAGCAGCGTCCAGCCGCTGCAGGCCCAGCCCGCCGATCCCGCCCGCCTGCAGGCCGACATGGCCGAGTTGCAGGACCTTATCGTCAGCCAAACCGAAGAACTGACGAAGGCCATGCAAATCGACATGGAGGTCACCTACGCCGAGGAGCCCAGCATCCAGCCGGTGCTGAAGGCCGAGGATGGCAGCCTTTATGGCTATGAGATCTCTTTGGTTCAGCCGCGCATCCTGGTGGGCGACAGCTTCGAAGCCGCCATGGTGGACACCGTGGTCAGCGCCTTCCCCATGGAAGGGGAAGAGCAGTGGCTGTTTGTCACCTCTGGCCCGCTGTCCCTGAGCTTCAGTGTCGAGGGCGAGGTGGTCGCCACTTTGACCCTGGAAGACCACGAGTCCCGCACGCTGCTGAACCGCGCCGACAGCCAGTTGATCCGCTCCGTGGAAACCGCGGCACGGGTCAGCGTGGAGACCGCCGACGGCCAGACCATCGTCAGCCTTGAGGATCTGGATATTCGTCGCGCCATCCTCCCCAACGCCGAGGTCGAGGACCGCGCCGACGTGCTGACCGAGGTGGGCATGGCCAACCTCACCATCACCCCGCCCGAGGCACAGGAACCAGTGGCTGTCGTGGGCGGCCTGGACATGGCCTTCCGCCTGCAGGATGCCGACTTGGCCCAGATCCTGGCCCTGCAAGAAGCCAGTCAGCGCCTGGGGGAAGACGGCGCCGCCCAGGACCCGTCCGCCATGGCTGGCCTAGTGGTGCAACTGATCGGCTTTAGTGAAGAGCGCGGGGCGCCCTTCAATGCCGAGGATTTCGAGATTGCGGCCACCGACCTGGACATCCGCTATCCGGAGCAGGGCTTGGCCTGGACCGGGGATCGCGTTGCCCTGGATTTCAAGGTTCGCGGGATGAATGAAGGCGCCGGTAGCGTCTATCTCGGCTATCATCATGAAGGCCTGGATGTCAGCGGCAGCGATCTGTCCAAGCTGCGGGTGGACACCGGCCCCACCGATGTTGCCTTTGTCCTGGGCTTGGAGGGTATCCCCAACAGCGCCGTGCGCGACGCCCTCAAGGCCGGCATGGAGAGCATGGCGGACGGCGACGAGGCCGCGGCGATGATGGCCCTGCACACGGGCATGACGGAGGCGCTGAGCAGCGGCAGCCTGAAGTTGGTGATCAATGAGGCCACCTGGAACAGCCCAACGGTGGATGCCCAGGCCGGCGGCACCCTGACTCTCAACCCCTCCGTGGGCACCGGTGCCACCGGGGACGTCACCCTGCTGGTCAGTGGTCTGGAAGCGCTGGAGGCGTTGTTCGCCGCGGAGGACGTGGTGGCCGAATTGGGCGAGGCGGAAGCCGCCCAAGCCGCCGGTGCCACCGGCCTGCTGAAGCAGGCAGGACAGTTGGCGCTCACCGAGGAAGGCGAGCAAGTCCGCGTCTACGCCTTCAGCCTCACCGAAGAAGGCGGCTTGATGCTGAACGGCTCCTCCATCGAGCCGTTGCTGGGCTTGATGCAGCGCTAGAGCGCAGGGCCCCGTCGTGGCACCGCCACGGAAGGGAGCATCCGAGCGACCACCAATAGGCTACAACAGGGACGCCAATTCCAGATCGGCGTCCCTTCTGTAGTTCTCACGGGCCGGCGCCTCCGCCGCAAAACCATCGCCGTCATGCACGACCAACCGGGGCCAGAGGATTGGCCCCGGTTTTTCTGTTCCGGGACCACCGCTGTTCCTTGGGAAACCCTCCACGCAGGCACCGCCCCCGCTCCCGTGCCAGGCGGAACAGCGTCCAAGGTCACCGGCGTGTAAAACCTAGGGCAGATAGGTGAGGGTCTCTCCACACTTCCAACCCACCCAAAAAGTGTGGGGAAAAATATCATCCCCCTGCACGCCTCTATGGAGGCGTCCTACATCGGCACTCAATTTTGGTCTGGTCCTATGATGACAGTATTCGTGCAGGACGTATCTCCCCCGCCCCGTCCAAGGCACAGGATTGAGACCCGGAGGATTCGAATGGGACTGTTGGTTGAGACCGGCACCGGCATGACGCTGGCCCAGAGCTATGTGAGCCTCACCGAGGCGGACCGCGCGTTACGTGCCCAGGGCCGGACCCAGTGGTTTGCCCTGGAAACAGAGGAGCGCTGCCGCCTGCTGATGGAGGCATCGGCCTGGATTGATCGCCAAGTACGTTTCTCAGGCCAGCGGCTGAATGAGGATCAGGCCCTGGCATGGCCCCGTCAGGACGCAGTGGATGTCTTCGGTACGCCGGTGCGCGGCGTTCCCAATGTGGTTCGCGCTGCCACTGCCACGCTGGCGGGCGCCCTTGCCGAGGCAGGGGACAATCCTTTGGGCCTGGAGCGCACGGAAATGCAGTTGCTGAACCGCCTGGATGCACTGGCGAGCGATACCGCCGGCATGGCCGACGACAACGACGCCGCCCATGGAGCACGTGACACCCGTGGCCTGGAGCGCGTTGCGCCAGGCTAGGGCCTGTCCCATCTACCTTGACCACCCCGCGCCCCCACCCGGCCACCCACGCCAGTATCGTACCAATGGGTGGCCGGGTGCGAGCGCTCCTGGCGCAGGATGAGGCATAAGTGACGCCCGAACGGCCACAGGCTACGGGGTTGCGGTGGGGCTAGGCTCCGGACCCATAAAGGGGGATTCCTTGGGGCGGGCAGATGTGATTC
>CAZCBM010000181.1:0-7069 GCA_964496805.1 uncultured Rhodospirillales bacterium
GTGGGGCTGATCGCCCTGGCCGGTCTGTCGGCAGTCACGCGGGTGGGGGACAGCGTGGACCGTCTGTTCGTGGATGTGGCCAGCACCTTGGAGGGCACGGCCCCGGCGGCGGACGCGAGGCCGACTGCGTCCCCTTCCTCCACCCCGACTGCGTCCCCTTCCTCCACCGCAGCCCCGGTCTATAGCTGGGTGATCTTTGCCACTCAGGAATTCGAGCAGCGGCCCGGCAATGGGCAGATCGGCTCCTTTAGCGCGGCCGACGCGCTGTGCCAGACGGAGGCCGCAGCGGCGGGCGCTTCGGGGCAGATCTTCGAGATGGTGATGTCCTTCAGCGGCACCGACGCGCGGGATCGCCTCACTTACCGCTCCGGGGAGGAGGTCCGCAATCTGGCCGGGCAGCGGGTGGACAATGGGGATTTGTGGAGCGGCACTCTTAACGCCCTTGTCACCCAACGGGGCAGCAGCAGCACCGATGGCTGCTGCACCATGCATAACACCCAACCCAACGGCACCTGGGCCGGCGGGAGCTTTGAGGCGGATTTCCCTATCTGCCAGTACTGCAGCACAACGTTCCGGTGCTCCGGCGGCGACTCCGAGAACTTCCTTGCTGGTAACCGCAGCTGCGGCAGCGGTCAGCGCTCCTACTTCTGCTTGGTGGGCACGGCTCAGTAGGCGCTGCCGAGCCGAGTGGCCTGAGTAGGTCGGCTGAGCCGAGTGGACTAAGAGGGTCGGCTGAGCCGAGTGGACTAAGAGGGTCGGCTGAGCCGACCGTGGGCCAGCAGATGCGCCAGAATCGTGTCCGCGGCGGCCTCCGGTGACTGATCCACGGTGTTGATCCGCATTTCGGGATCCTCCGGTGGCTCATAGGGGCTGTCGATGCCGGTAAAGTTCTTGATCTGGCCAGCCCGCGCCTTGGCGTAGAGGCCTTTCACATCCCGCTGCTCCGCCACCGCCAGGGGCGTGTCCACATGGATCTCCCAGAACGCGCCCTCCGGCAGCATCTCCCGCGCCACCTGCCGTTCTGAGCGGAAGGGGCTGATGAAGCTCACCAGCACGATCAGGCCCGCATCGGTCATCAGTTTCGCCACCTCCGCCACCCGGCGAATGTTCTCCACCCGGTCGGCGTCGGTGAAGCCCAAGTCGCGGTTCAGGCCATGGCGCACATTGTCCCCGTCCAGGATGTAGGTGTGCTTTCCCAGGGCGTGGAGCTTCTGTTCCAAGTGATTGGCGATGGTGGATTTGCCTGCACCAGAGAGGCCGGTGAACCACAACACCGTGGGCAACTGGGCCTTGGCCGCGGCCCGCTGCGTGGCGGTGACGGCCAGTGCCTGACGGTGCAGGTTTTGTGCCCGGCGCAAGGCGAAGCCAATGGTGCCCAGTCCCGCAGTCTGATGGGTCTGGCGGTCGATCAGGATGAAGCCGCCGGTGGCTGGCACCTCAGCATAGGGATCAAAGGGGACTTCGCGCTCCAGCGCGATGTTGGCGACCCCAACATCGTTGACGCTCAGGGTCCGTGCTGGCAGAGGCTGCAAGGTCTCCACATCCAGCCGGTGCTTCAGGGTGGTCACCTTTGCCGGTACTAGGCGCGGACCGATCTTCATCAGATATTGGCGCCCGGGCATGAGCGCTGCCTGATCCATCCAGATCAACGTGACATTGAACTGGTCGGCGACTTCGGCCGGGTCTTGGGCGGCGACGATCATGTCCCCCCGGCTGACATCCACCTCTCGATCCAGCGTCAGGGTGAGGGATTGTCCCGTCTGTGCTGTGGAGAGGTCGCCGTCGGCCGTGACTAGGCGCGCCACGGTGGCCGACTGGCCACTGGGCAGGATGCGCACGCTTTGCCCTGGCTGAACGTGGCCGGCCGCAATCGTGCCGCTGAACCCCCGGAAGTCGGCTGTGGGGCGGTTGACCCATTGCACGGGGAAGCGGAACGGCCGCTGGGCGCGGTCGGCGGCAACCTCCACGGTCTCCAGATGGGCCAGCAGGGTCGGCCCGGTGAACCAGGGGCTGTTGGGGCTGGGCCGGGTGACATTGTCGCCGTTCAGCGCGGACAAGGGGATGGTCTGGACATCCGTGAACCCCAGGGGCGCGGCGAAGGCGCGGAAATCCGCCTCGATCTGGCGATAGCGGGCCTCCTCCCACCCCACCAGGTCCATCTTGTTGATGGCCAGCACCAGGTGGCGCAGACCCAGCAGGCTGGCGATGGTGGCATGGCGGCGGGTTTGGGTCAGGACCCCATGGCGGGCATCCAAGATCAGGATGGCCAGGTCGGCGGTTGAGGCCCCGGTGGCCATGTTGCGGGTGTATTGCTCATGGCCGGGGGTGTCTGCAACGATGAACCGCCGCTTCGGTGTGGAAAAGTAGCGATAGGCGACATCAATGGTGATGCCCTGCTCGCGCTCTGCCTGCAGCCCATCCACCAGCAGCGCGAAATCCAGGTTTTGCCCCTGGGTCCCATGGCGGGCGCTGTCCTGCGTCAGGGCATGCAGTTGATCTTCCAGCACGGCGTCGGCTTCATATAGCAGCCGGCCGATAAGGGTGGATTTGCCATCATCCACCGACCCGCAGGTCAGGAAACGCAGCAGCGGGCGGCGGGCCAGGGCGTGAAGATGCTGGCTCAGCGGCAGGGCCGCCTCGGCGCTGGAAAGGCTGTCCTGTGTCATCAGAAATAGCCCTCCTGCTTTTTCTTCTCCATCGAGGCGCTGGCATCATGGTCGATCACCCGGCCTTGGCGCTCGCTGGTGCGGGTGGTCAGCATCTCTGCCAGCATGTCCTCCAGGGTTCCTGCTTGCGACGGGATGGCACCGGTCAGGGGGTAGCAGCCCAGGGTGCGGAAACGCACCCGGCGCATCATCGGTGTCTCTCCTGGGTTCAGGGGCAGCCGGTCATCGTCCACCATGATCAGTGCGCCGTCGCGCTCCACCACCGGGCGCTCGGCTGCAAAGTAAAGTGGCACGATTTCGATCCCTTCCTGCCAAATGTAATGCCAAATATCAAACTCAGTCCAATTGGACAGGGGAAAGGCGCGGATGCTCTGACCCTTGTCCTTCTGTGCGTTATACAGTGACCAGATCTCAGGGCGCTGGTTTTTGGGGTCCCAGCGATGGTCGGCTGTGCGAAAACTCAGGATGCGCTCCTTGGCTCTGCTTTTTTCCTCGTCCCGACGAGCGCCGCCAAAGGCGACGTCAAACTTGTAATGGTCCAGCGCCTGTTTCAGGGCCACGGTCTTCATGATGTGGGTGTGGTGGCTGGCGCCATGGGTAATGGGGTTGATGCCCTCGGCCACCCCCTCGGGGTTGCGATGGATCAGCAATCTGACCCCTGGTTGGGCCGCAACCCGGTCGCGCAGGGCATACATCGCGCGGAACTTCCAACCCGTATCGACATGCAGCAGCGGGAAGGGCAGGGGCCCCGGATAGAAGGCCTTTTTTGCCAAGTGCAGCATGACGGCGCTGTCCTTGCCGATGGAATACAGCATCACCGGGTTCTCGGCCTCCGCCACCACCTCCCGCAGGATGTGGATGCTTTCCGCCTCCAGGCGGTCCAGATGGGTCAAGGGGGGCGCGGTTGTCATGGATCAGGAGCCTGGGCGGGAGAGGGGCGTGTGGCGCAGGTAGGGTGTCCGGGCACAGGTGTCAATTTCTGCGCCTTGGTGGGGCTGGGGCCGGTTGGGGCTCGATCCCCGGCAAAGTGCCTGACCGGGTGCTGGACCCAGTGCCTGACCCAGTGCGTAAACGGCGCGCCTGAAGCCATTTGACCCTGCCAGTCCGGGGCCTTAATGTGAGTGGCTGATGAAGCCTTAGTTGAAGAGGGAGCGCCTGTTCCATGGCCGCCCAGACCTGGACCCCGCATAGCTGGCAGAGCCATCCTGCCAAGCAGATGCCCACCTATAATGACAAAGCCGCCCTGGATCAGACCACCCAGCAGTTGGGCAAATTTCCGCCCCTGGTGTTTGCGGGCGAGGCACGATCCCTGCGCCGGCAGTTGGCACGGGTCAGCCGGGGCGAGGCGTTCTTGCTGCAAGGCGGCGATTGCGCGGAGAGCTTTGCCGAGTTCCATCCGGACAGCATCCGGGACACCTTCCGGGTGATGCTGCAAATGGCCGTTGTCTTGACCTTCGCCGGCCAGATGCCGGTAGTCAAGGTGGGGCGCATGGCCGGGCAGTTTGCCAAACCGCGCTCGGCGGATATGGAGCAGCAGGGTGATGTGTCCCTACCCAGCTACCGCGGGGATATCATCAACCAACTGGAGTTTGAGCCGGCGGCCCGCGAGCCGGAGCCGGCACGGATGGTTCAGGCCTACAATCAGGCGGCCAGTACCCTGAACCTGCTGCGGGCCTTCGCCCAAGGCGGGTTTGCTGACCTGCATCAAGTCCATGCCTGGAACCTGGGCTTTGTCGCCGACAGCCCGCAGGGCACCCGCTACAAGGGGTTGGCCGACCGCATCGCCGAGGCCCTGTCGTTCATGGCGGCCTGTGGCGTGACGGCGGAGAGTGTTCCAGCCCTTCGGGAGACAGAGTTTTACACGTCCCATGAGGCGCTGCTGCTGCCCTACGAGAGCGCGCTCACCCGCGTGGATAGCACCAGCGGCAAATGGTACAATGTGTCGGCCCACCTGGTCTGGGTTGGGGAGCGGACGCGGGAGCCGGATGGCGCCCACGTTGAGTATCTGCGGGGTATCCACAATCCCATTGGGATCAAGTGCGGTCCCAATATCACGGCCGATGAAATCTTGACCCTGTTGGACATTCTGGACCCCAACAACGACCCGGGCCGCATCACCCTGATCAGCCGCATGGGCAGTGACCTGATCCGGGACCGGCTGCCGCCGTTGCTGCGCCAGATCAAGGCTGCCGGCCGCAACGTCGTTTGGAGTTGCGACCCCATGCACGGCAATACGGTGAAGTCTTCCTCGGGCTTCAAGACCCGTCCCTTCGACCGCATCCTGTCCGAAGTCCGGGGGTTCTTCGAAGCGCACGCCCAAGAAGATACCCATCCGGGCGGTGTGCATTTCGAACTCACCGGGACCGATGTCACGGAGTGCACCGGCGGCGCCCAGCAAATCGATGATGAGACCTTGGGCAGCCGGTATCACACCCACTGTGATCCGCGCCTGAACGGAAGCCAAGCGCTGGAGTTGGCCTTCCTGATTGCCGAGGAAATGCACGGTCTGCGGACCGAGCGCGGCACCGCGCGGGAGGCCGTCGCGTGAGCGACGGGGACAGCCGGATCACCCCGGAGACGGCGATGGTCCGGGCGGACTTTCCCACAGCCCCGGACGTGCCCGGCTGGACCGATGCCTATTTTCAGAACACGCGCCTGATCGTCGAGCGCTATGGCGATCTGCCGGTGACCTATGCGGTGTTTTTGCGCCGTCCTGTGGTCTCAGCCCCGAGGTTGGCCTTGGGTTGGCTGCAAAAGGTTATGGCGGACCGCGGTCAGAGCATCGACATCGACCTGCGCTTTCGGGAGGGCAAGTGGGTCGGCGCCGGTGAGCCCATCTGCTACCTCACGGGCAGTTTCCGCCATCTGGTGGAATGTGAGACGCTGTTTCTGGGCAAGTTGGGGTCAGCCTGCGTGGCGGCGTTCAACGCCTACACCATGTGTACCGACCTTCCTCATGTGGGGTTTCTCGCCATGGACGCCCGCCATTGTGCGGGCACTGAAATGGCTGAACTGATGGCCTATGCCGCCTCAGTGGGCAGTGCCCGGGCGCAGGCCAAGCATGGGGCACGGGGCTTCATTGGCAACGCCACCGACGCCACGGCCGGCTATTTTGGACAGGAGCGCGGCTTTGGAACCATGCCCCACGCGCTGATTGGCTACGCCGGCTCCACCCTGCGCGCCGCTGAGATGTTCCTTGAAACGCTGCCGGAGGCGCCGCTCACGGTGCTGGTGGATTACTTCGGGCGGGAGGTCAGTGACGGTCTGGAAGTCTGCCGGGCGTTCAGCGACTTGGCCGCCCTGGGGCGATTGTCCCTGCGCCTGGACACCACCGGCGGGCGCTATTGTGAGGGCTTGGACCCCACCAGCAGCTATGCGGTGTTGAACCGCCGTGCCCCGCACGCGATCCGCGGCTATCGCAGCGAAGCTGAACTGAAGTATCTGATTGGCACGGGTGTTTCTGCGGCCGCCATCTGGCATGTGCGCGAGCAGTTGGACGAGGCCGGGTTTACGCGTGTGAAAGTGGTTGGCTCCAGCGGCTTCGGACCAGCCAAGTGCAAATTGATGGCGGAGGCCAACGCCCCCATCGATGTGATCGGCACCGGCAGTTTCCTGCCGGCAAAATGGTCGGAGACCTACGCCACGGCAGACATCATCCGCTATGGGGACACCAACCGCGTCAAGACGGGTCGGGAATGGCTGTACCCTGAGGCGCAGGTCCGGGAACTGAAATGAGCCGTTCCGATCCCCGGGATGTCGATCCCCTCAATCCAAGCCAGCCTGCTCAGGAGGACGCCTCCGCCGAGGAGGCCCTGATCCAGGAGGATTTCGACGCCTGGGTGGCGGACATGGAATCCGAACTGGACCAGTTGATGGAGCAACTGCCCGAAGAAGTGGCTGACCAGTTGGACTATTCTCCTCAGTCCTTGATCGTGCTGGAAGCGCTTTTGCTGGACGTGTTTGAGACGCCAGAAGGGCTGATGAGCCATTCCGATGGGCTGCTGCTGGATCGCCTGTCCCGCTATCTGGGCCAGAGCCTGATTGATGCCGCCGATGGGGAAGGCGGCTGGGGCATCAATCTTGATCGCCCGGAGGTGGAGCCCTACCAGGTGCCGGTGGTGCAGGTGGGCGTGGCGGGGGTGGTCTACACCCCAGCCACCCAATTGCTGGAAGCCGTTGTCAAAGGCGATGGCGAGGTGCTGAGCCGGCTGGTGGATCAGATCCAGGCGTAGAATCATTCCGGCAGGGGACACGGATTTGGAATCGGCGCCGCTGCTGTAGGGTACACGCGGTCTCTCGGATGATCCCCGCCGAGGCGTTGTCCCTTCGGGGTCCTAAGCTTTAGCGGTTGTCCCACCTACCTTGACCACCCCGCGCCCCCACCCGGCCACCCACGCCAGTAT
>CAZCBM010000182.1:0-6969 GCA_964496805.1 uncultured Rhodospirillales bacterium
CACCCACGCCAGTATCATACCAATGGGTGGCCGGCCAAAGGTACGCCAGGTGGGGCGCGGGGCTGGCGCGGACTCTATCTCGCCGAAACGTGCTCTGAAGCCCTTTGCGCGGCAAAGCCGTTACCGCCGGCCCGCTCACCCTCGTGGAGATGGGCAAGCCGCCCACACAAATCGGGATTGGGGTTCAGCGGAAGACCAAAACAATCCCGGGTCCCTCGGCGCAGAGGGTGGCGATCTTGGCGGGGGCCAAAGGGAGCTCAGCCTCGGTGAAGCGGCTGTCCCCCACCTGGACTTCGACAGTCTGTCCCGGGCTGCGCGCAAAAGCGTTTAACACTTCACGACAGGTGAACGGCGACAGCGGGCGAAGGGTCACCGCAAAGGTTTCTTTACGGCTCATGACAGTGACCAGACGACCGGCAGGGTCCACGATGGTGTTATCGCGGCTGAGCATGGGGGCCGGAACAACCCCTGCCGCCACCAGGATCGGGGCCAAACTTCCGCCCGGGGAACCATAGTCAGGTTGAGAACGATAGAGGCTAATGGTATTGGCCACCAGAGCGTTCAGGCTCATGATCGACTGCGCTGTATCCCGGCTGCTCACCTCCGAGGCCTCGGTGGTGGTGCCCCCCCGCCTTTCGCCAACGAACAAACCCTGCACGTCACGGAACAGGCCATCGAAGGCCCGCGCGGGAGACGCGCTGACCACCAAACTGGCCACCAAGCCGACAACCAAACCCGAAACGATCCTCATCCCAAAACCCTCCTCAAACCAACCGGATGGTCGGTCAGTAGGAAGCTGACGGCGTCTCGTCAAGAAAAGAGGTTCGCGCCTGGCGTGTAGGCCCCGGACGTGGCAAAGCCACGGCGGGGATCAATCGAGCGACCACCAGAGCGACAGCAGCAATACCAATCCCCGCCCGGCCACCAACGGCAGGATCATACCAATTGCTGGCCGGGTGCAGGCGTGGGGTTGATGATGATTCTCCGGCGGCGCGACACGCTGCTAAACGGCGACGTTGCTCTCGGGTCCTTGATAGGTCCAGTGAATATCAGGGCCCATGAGCCCTCCGGCATAGTCCAAATAGGTTTGTCGCAAACGTCGTGTGATGGGTCCCGGCGCCCCGTCGCCAATGGGCACACCATCGATCTCCACCACCGGAACCATGAAGGTGGTGGCGGCCGTGATGAACGCTTCTTTGGCCTGCTTGGCCTCCGCCGGACTGAAGGGTTGTTCGCGGAGCACCAGGTTCTCCCCCTCCATCAGCTTCTTGATGCTGGTGCCGGTAACTCCTTGGAGGATGGCACGGGAGGCATGGCGGGTCTTCAGCACCCCATCCTGGGTGACGATCCAGGCCGAGGACGAGGACCCCTCCGTGATGTAGCCATCCTCATCCACCATCCACGCCTCATACGCGCCCTTGTCAGCGGCAGCCTGCTTGCTGAGGACTTGGGCCAGCAGGGCCACCGATTTGATGTCCCGCCGCGCCCACCGCAAATCCGGCGTGGTGACGACCTTCACCCCTTTGGCAAACACGGCCTGAGGCTCGAACTGGTGCGGGCGCACGGTGACGACGAAACTGGCCTTGGCCTCAGCCGGGAACTTGAAGTCCCTGGGGGCCTGCCCCCGGCTCACCTGGATGTAGACCTTGGCATTGCCAAGCGTGTTTTGCCGCACGGTCTGGGCGATCACATGGCTCATGGCCCGGCGGCTCATGGGCGGCGTGATCCGCAATTCCCTTAGGCTGCGGAACAGGCGATCCATGTGGCCTTCAAAGTCCACAAACCGTCCACCACGCCAGCCAATCACCTCATAGACGCCGTCGCCGAACTGATATCCCCGGTCCTCCACATGGACCTGGGCCTGGGTGAGGGGCACGTAGCGGCCGTTGACATAGGCGATGCGGGTCATGAAGCAGCCTCAAGGAAAACACTGTGACCCCCAACACTAGAGCGTCAGACCCCGACGTGGCAACGCCACGAAAGCGATCATCCGAGCGACCGCCGGTGAACGACAGCACAGGGACCGAGTCCAGAACGATGCCCCTGCCGTAGGCTGGGCAGGCCCGCTCGCCAAGGGCGAAGGCGGACCGGGTTCTGCCTTGACCACCCGACGGCGTGGTCTCCGGCCCCCCCGTGCTGCGGCACCTCACCACGGCGACAGAAGGGGTGGGTTTGGGGCGTTTTGCGCCCCATGAGGGGCCGCTGATGCGGCCTGCCAGGGCTGTTCCGTGCCCTCCCCTGCCTCCTGCCCCAAGAAAGGCCAGACCCATGGACGTCTCCAAGATCTCAATCGGCCCCAATCCCCCCTGGGACCTGCACGCGATCATTGAGATCCCGCAGGGCGGCGTGCCAGTGAAGTATGAGCTGGACAAGGACAGCGGCGCTCTGTTCGTCGACCGCTTCCTGCACACGGCCATGTATTACCCGTGTAACTACGGCTTCATCCCCCACACTCTGGCCGGGGATGGCGACGCCACGGACATCATGGTGGTGGGGGTGACCCCCGTGGTGCCCAAAACCGTGATTCGCTGCCGCCCCATTGGGGTGCTGATGATGGTGGATGAGGCCGGGGATGACGAGAAGATCATCTCCGTGCCTGTGGACAAGCTGCACCCCTATTACAGCGGCGTTTCCTCCTTCCGTGATCTGCCGAGCATTTTGCTGGAGCAGATCCAACACTTCTTCATGCGCTACAAAGACTTGGAGCGCGGCAAGTTTGTGAAGGATGCCGAGTGGCAGGGCGCGGAAAAGGCGGCGCAGATGATTGAAGAAGCCATCGAACGGGAAAAACAGAACAACGCTGGCTGAGCCGCCGCCGGTGTCGGCCTTAGCGTGCGCATGATGCTGGCGCCCGGAAGCCAGACAGCCTGAATCCAAATCGTCCACAGGCAGACAGTCCGCAGGCAGGCCGGAAGAGCCCCGGCCGGTCGGCCCACAGCGCCTGCGCCAATCTGCCCTCAGCGTCTGCGCCACCTTGTCCAACGGCGCCTCCGGGATCAGCACCCGAGGCCGTGCTGTTGCCCTCTTGCATCACCCGTGATCCCTTCCCAAATCTCTCAAGACGCCGGCTGTTGTTGCCACCAAGATAGGGACAGCAGAGACCGGTTCTCGCCTTGGATGAGGGAGAAGACCCATGGACTTGCGAAAATTCACGGAGCGCTCGCGCGCCCTGCTGCTGGCCGCGCAGCAAATCGCCCAATCCCGCAAACATCAGCGCCTGGAGCCTGAGCACGTGCTCAAGGCCCTGTTGGATGATGCCGATGACACGGCCGGCAAGCTGATGAAGGCCGCCGGTGCCGATCCGGACCGTGCCCAGCGCCTGATCGACCGCGAAGTGGAAAAGAACTTCGCCGTGGATGGCCCAGGCGCGAAGGAAACCCTCTACCTGGCGCCGGATTTGGGACGGGTCCTGGAGAACGCACAGCGCCTGGCCAACGAGGCCGGAGACGCCTTCGTCACCGTGGAAATCCTGCTGCTGGCCCTGACGCTGGCCAAATCCTCCACTGCTGGGCGCGTCCTGGCGGATGCTGGCTTGACCGCCGATGCTTTGGGCAACGCCATCATCGACCACCGCCGTGGGGCCAAGGCCGATAGCGAGACCGCCGAAGAACAACGGGGCCTGCTGGAGAAATATACCCAGGACCTGACCGAGCGGGTGCGCGAGGGCAAGGTGGACCCGGTGATCGGTCGCGATGAAGAGATCCGCCGCGCCATTCAGGTGCTCTCCCGCCGCACCAAGAACAATCCAGTGCTCATCGGCGAACCCGGTGTGGGGAAGACGGCCATTGCCGAGGGGCTGGCCCAGCGCATCGTCGCCGGTGATGTCCCCTCCAGCCTGGAGGGCAAGAAACTGCTGTCCCTGGACCTGGCCGCCCTGGTGGCCGGTGCCAAATATCGCGGTGAGTTCGAAGAGCGGCTGAATGGGCTGTTGCGCGAAGTCCGCACGGCCGAAGGCAACATCATCCTGTTCATCGACGAGTTGCACACGCTGGTGGGCGCGGGCAAGGCAGAGGGCAGCATGGATGCCTCCAACATGCTCAAGCCGGCCCTGGCCCGCGGGGAGTTGCACTGCATTGGTGCCACCACCCTGGATGAATACCGCGAGAACATCGAGAAGGACGCCGCCCTGGCGCGCCGCTTCCAGCCGGTGCTGGTGGATGAGCCCAGCGTGGAGGACACGGTCAGCATCTTGCGGGGCCTGAAGGAGCGCTATGAGTTGCACCATGGCATCCGCATCACGGATGCGGCCATTGTCGCCGCGGCCACGCTCTCCGACCGCTACATCGCCGATCGTTTCCTGCCGGACAAGGCCATCGACTTGGTGGACGAGGCCGCCGCCCGGCTGCGTATGGAACAGGACAGCAAGCCCCAGGAAATCGACGAGATCGACCGCCGTTTGGTCCAGATGAAGATCGAAGCGGAAGCCCTGCGCAAGGAGACAGATCGCGCCAGTGCCGACCGCCTGGCCCGGCTGGAGGCCGAGATCGACGCCCTGGAGATCCAACAGACCGAACTGACCGTCCAGTGGGAACAGGAAAAATCCCGCTTGGATGACGCCAAGACCCTCAAGGAGGAAATCGAGCGCGCGCGCCAGGAGTTGGAGACCGTGCAGCGGGTGGGTGACTATACCCGGGCGGGGGAAATCAGCTATTCGGTGTTGCCGGAGTTGCAGCGGCGCCTGGGTGAGGCCGAGGAAAACGCTCCCGCGGCCCTGCTGCGCCGGGAGGTGAAGGACGGCGATATTGCGCAAGTGGTGAGCCGCTGGACCGGGATCCCGCTGGACCGGATGATGCAAGGCGAGCGGGAAAAGCTGCTGGGCATGGAGGGCCATCTGCGCAACCGTGTCGTGGGCCAGGATGATGCGATCAGCGCCGTCAGCGAAGCAGTGCGCCGTGCCCGCGCCGGTTTGCAGGATCCTCGCCGACCCTTGGGCAGCTTCCTGTTCCTGGGCCCCACCGGCGTCGGCAAGACCGAACTCACCAAGGCCCTGGCCGCCTTTCTGTTCGACGACGATCAGGCCATGGTCCGCATCGACATGTCGGAGTACATGGAGAAGCACGCGGTCGCCCGGTTGATCGGCGCGCCCCCCGGGTATGTCGGCTATGAAGAAGGGGGCGCCCTGACGGAGGCGGTGCGCCGTCGCCCCTATCAGGTGATCCTGTTCGATGAGGTGGAAAAGGCCCATCCGGATGTCTTCAACATCCTGCTGCAAGTGCTGGATGACGGTCGCCTCACCGACAGCCAGGGTCGCACGGTGGACTTCCGTAATACCCTGATCATCCTCACGTCCAACCTGGGCTCCGAGCATTTGTCCAGTGGTCGGTCCGTGGATGATGCGCGGGAAAACGTCATGGCCTCCGTCCGCGCTCACTTCCGGCCGGAGTTTCTGAACCGTCTGGATGAACTGCTGATCTTCAACCGCCTGTCCATGGACCAGATGCACCACATCGTGGACTTGCAGGTGGGCGACGTGCAGCGCCTGCTGGCAGACCGCAAGGTCACGCTGGAATTGGATCAGGCGTCCAAGGATTGGCTGGCGGAAACCGGGTTCGACCCGATCTACGGCGCCCGACCGCTGCGCCGGGTGATCCAGCGAGCCATCCAAAATCCCCTGGCCAGCCTGATCCTGAAGGGTGAAGTCCCGGACGGTACCACCGTAAGGGTTCAGGCCACGGGCGAGGGACTGAGCCTGGTGCCGGTGGCCAATGCCGGCGGCACCGGGGAGGGCGAGACCACCGCCACCGGCTCAGACGGCCCCACCCTGCACAAGGCCGGCTAACCCTAGCCCCAGGGGCGGCGGCACCCGCCGTCTCCCCTGGGGCTCTTGTACGGGCTCAGCATGCGCCCAAGGCCATAGGGTCTACCGCCCCTTGCCCGAAACCGCCCTAACACCAACCCAGGGCCGCCGCTGGCCGCGCACGATCCATGGCGTGCGGCCTTACGCTTGCTTTCGTTCAGTCAACGGGATGCTGAACTCGCCAACGCCTCGGGGACTATTGAAGTGGCAAGGGCTCAACGTTGAAAACTGGGTGACAGTGGGGGTGATATGCCGAAGATTGATTATGCGCGACAGGAGCGCCCGACAAACCAGACTCGCGGTGCCACGGCGCTGACCTATGGATTGGTGGTCGGCCTGGTGGCCATCGGCTCCCTGGGGGCAGTGAACAGCATCGGGGACGGGGTGACATCTCTGTTCCAGGAGGTCTCCAGCAGCATTGATGGGACGACCACGACGACGGCAGCGACCGAGGCGACGCCCACACCAGACATCATTTGCTCCGACACCAATCCCAAGACCTATACCTCCAACAGCCTCTCCAGCGTGACGGTGCCCGCCAACTGTGAGACGGTGGAGATCCATGCCTGGGGCGGCGGCGGCGCGGCACACTACACCAACACCAATGCAGGCGGTGGCGCCGGGTACGCCAGCGGTACCTTTCGGGTGATGCCGGGCATCACCATGCAGATCATGGTGGGGGAACAAGGCTATGGCACCTACGGCACAGGTAACCGCGGCGGTTACGGCGGCGGCGGTGGCGGGGGGCATGGCGGCGGCGGCGGTGGCGGCCGAGACGCCGTACGCCTGACCACTGATTTTGCAGACCCCCTGGTGATCGCTGGCGGCGGTGGCGGGGGTGGTCACAGCGAGAATGGGCTGCCCGGCGGATGCAACAATGCCAAGTGCGGCAGTGCCAATGGCAACGGAGGCACCCGGGACACCGGCCCAACCTATGATGGCGGCAATGGAGGCAACTGGGCCAATGGCGACACCGGTACCGGCGGGCGCGGGTCCAGCAATGGCGGCGGCACCGGTGCCAGCACGTCCAGCAACGGCTCGGGCGGCATCTATGGTGCCGGCGGTGGCAATGGCGCGGGCTATGGCGGCGGCGGCGGCGGTGGAGACTGCGAACGCGATGTCAACAGCAGCAGCGGAAGCGGGGGCGGGGGCGGCACGGCCACCATTGGCAA
>CAZCBM010000183.1:0-6957 GCA_964496805.1 uncultured Rhodospirillales bacterium
CCAGGTTTCGGTGGTGAGCGCCTCCGGCCATAGCCGGGCGCGGAACAGCGCCGGGCGCGTGAACGCCCAAAGGGCCAGCAGGGCCACGGCCGCCAGGGCACTGCCAAACACCACCACCGGGATGGCCAAGGACGGCCCGCGACCTGCGGCCCCCAGTCCCCGTCGTCCGCCCGCCACCCGCCAACGCCGCACCCCCTGACCCACGGCCCATTCGGCCGATCGCCATGCCAGCAGGGTGGCCACCACCAGGGCCAGCAACAACACCGCCCCGGCGCTGGCCACCCCCACCTGATCAAGTCGCGGATCTTGGGACCACTCCAGGACCCTTAGTGCCAGGGTGTCGGTGGGCGGGCCGATCAAGAGCGGCATCTCCACCCCGGCCAGCCCATAGCTCAGCACCGCCAGCAGCGGCAGGCGAATGCGCAAATAGATCAGCGGTGCCACCCCCTTCAGCCACGCCATGCCCGCTGAATAGCCCAGCGAGCGGCCCACCAGGGTCCGGCGCCGTGCATCCACCCCGGGCAGGGCCGCCATGACCAGCAGCAATAAAAACGGCGTTTCCTTCAGGACCAGGGCGAAGATCAGGCTCCAGCCTCCCGCATCCTCCGCCAGCATGGGACCGGTGACCGGGTCCAGGCCAAGTGCCCGGGGCAGCCAGCCAAAATCGGCGGACAATAGCATCAGGAGGCCCAACGCCAACGCCGCATGGGGAATGGCCACCAGGGGGCTCAGCAGGGTCTCCAGCCAGCGTGGTGGCCGCTCCGCAGCAAACGCCAACGGCACGGCGAAGGCCAGCAGCAGGGAAATCAGGGTGGACAGCACCCCCACCTTGATCGTCATCCACAGGCTTGCGGCCAGCCCCGGGGCGGTCAACAGTTGCTGCCAAGGGGCCAGGGTCAGGCTGCCCTGGCCCAGGGCTGGATTGATACCCAGTGACGGCAGCACGGCCGCCACCAAGCCGGCAAGCACCGGGATCCCCAGCAACAGGATCAGCACCAAGGACAACGCTGCCTCCGCCAACGCGGCCACCCGCCATCGACGGGAGGGGCCGATCAGCGCGGGCGCAGGGGAAGGGGAGGCGGGGGCAGGGGCAGGGGCGGCACACATGCCCCCGCTGATACTCTGTTGGCCGACGTTAACCAAGCGCGCACCTCTTGGCCGCTACTCTCCCTTCCGGGAGACCCTTGGGCCGACGCCCTGGGTCGGATGTCGTTGTCGGCGGTCTGCCCCTGAGCAACAGGGGAAGACGGCCCAAGTTGGGAGGTCCGGAAGCAATGCGGATCCTGCGTGGGCTCTTGGCCCTGTCCTTGATGCTGTTGGTTGCTGCGTGCGGCCGGTCCGGCAATGAACTGACCGAGACCATTATTGATGAGTTGCGCATCGCCACCAAAAATGGGCCTGGGTTTAATGACAAGCTGGCGCTGGAATATTCACGCCTGGCCAGTACGGAGCAGTATGAGAACTTCGACTACAAGGACGCTGTGTATTTTGCCCAGAAGGGACTGGATGCGCTGGACGGGCAGTTGGTGCTGCCCGCGACGTTGGACGACTTTGAGATCTCCATCGCTCACAAACCCAGCTTGGCCGCCGGCCGATCGCGCCTGGTGAACGCTTTTGCCGCCGGCGCGCGGGAGCAGTTCCCGGCCGAAGCCGCCCGCGCCCAGGGGGCCTTTGATTGCTGGATGGAGGAGCAGGAGGAAAACTGGCAGCAGACCCAGATTGCCTTCTGCATGCAGACCTTTGAAGACGCCATGCTGACCCTGGAGCGCCTGATGAGCCCCCAGGCCATGCGGCTGACCGCCACCGGGCCGGTGAATCAGCCCAAGCAGTTCAGCATCTATTTTGCCTTTGATCAGGCGGTGATCAACGCGGCCGGCCAATATGTGCTGGAGGATGCGGCGGCCACTTATCACCAGATGGGGTATCGGGAGGTGGTGGTTCTGGGGCATGCGGATCGCAGTGGCGGTGGGGGGTACAATCAGACCCTCAGTGACCAACGGGCGGACCGCATTCGCGATGGCCTCATGACCCACGGCGTGCCGCGGGAGCGCATCACGTTCGAGGCTCGGGGGGAGCGTGACAATGCTGTCCCGACCCGGGATGGCGTCCGGGAGCAGGGCAATCGGCGGGTCGAAATCATCCTGCGATGAGCCACGCCCTAGCGGCCGTGTGGGCGCAAACCTGCGCCTTCTTGGGGGCGCACAGAGCCCCCTTGGTACAGGACTTCGCCCAAGGGGTGAGAGCAGCCGAGCCCCATGCACCAGCCTCGCCAAGCCTGCTTCCGGTGGTCTCAATGCTGCAGGGGCCCAGCGGGCACGCCAGTCCGTTGTTGGCCGCCCTCTCCCAGGCAGCGCCTTTTCTTTGCTGGCGCCAGACGTACACTGCGGACGATTTCGGAGCCGACTTCCTGCAAGGATATGGTTGGACGATCCTCCAAGGACCCGGAGGTCTGGTGGAGGATGACCGCCTGTTGGTGGCCGTGCTGATGCTGGGTGGGGGCATCCTCTATCCTGCTCACCGCCATGCCGCCGAGGAACTGTACTTGCCCCTGTGGGGGACGGCCCGGTGGATGGCGGGCACCCATCCGGACAGCCCTTGGGTCCCCCGGTCTCCGGGCGAGGCCATCCATCACCCCCCCTGGCTCTGGCATGGAATAGAGGCGGGA
This sequence comes from uncultured Rhodospirillales bacterium, assembly GCA_964496805.1. Lineage (GTDB taxonomy): Bacteria > Pseudomonadota > Alphaproteobacteria > CAZCBM01 > CAZCBM01 > CAZCBM01. Next base: position 2,666 of record CAZCBM010000183.1, read on the forward strand.
TCGGAGGGGCTGATCGCGCTGGTTCTTTGGCGCAATGGGCCGTTGGTGGTGCGCTCAGAGGTTGCCGAGTAGGCACTCTGTAGCCCGTTTCGGTGAGATAGAGTCCACTCCAGCCCCGCGCCCCCACCCGGCCACCCATTGGTACGATACTGGCGTGGGTGGCCGGGTGGGGGCGCGGGGTGGTCAAGGTAGGTGGGACCTGCTCTAGATGGCGCCTCAGGGGGCTTTGCTTGCACCCGAGGGTGGTTGCAACAACCGGACGACAGATCGCAAACCAGAGCGCAGGCGGGCTCAGTCAGCACTCAGACGTGGCCAATTCTGGTGGCCAAGAATGATCCGTCGAGAGCGGTCCCGCGACCAGCGATCCAGGATGCGGCGATTGTACTGCAAGTAGAGTTTGCCATCCACCACAGCAAAGGCATGGGGATCCCCAGGGGCCTTGTATCCCTGCGAGGCAGCCCAGGCGCAATGCCCACCAAACTGGGGCAAATAGGCTGTAGGCTCGCGAAGAAACGCCTCTCGATTCTCCACCGTCGCAAACTGGTAGGTCTGCCCAAGATGCTCAGCAGTAAGGTCGCTGCGGCCGGTGACCGGGCTGGAGCCTTGGTGATAGCTGACGGGGTCCAAGCCCTTCAGGCCGATGGTTTGAGCCGCGGCAGGCACGGCCAAGGTCAGGGCCGCCAGCACGGCCAGCAGGATGCGGTACATGAGATTGCCTCGTCGAGTTCCTGCTCTTCGGTGCAACCGCTCTCACTATACGACGCTCGAATATTTTTCATTGTCTGATTTTTCCTTTTTCCATATGTGAGCGGAAAGGGTGCTAAGGGAAGGGGCTCACGGAATATTTTGAAGTGTCTCGCTGCCCTTATTCAAAATCAGGGAAAAGCGCCAATTGGTCTTTGTTCGATTTGCGCTTGGGTTTTCCAAGCGTCTTGGCGAACGCCCGCAATGTGTCCACTTGGTCGGCGGGGACCCGGACTTCTACGACTGTCCATCCTTCGTTGCGGATTCGGTTCCGGTAGCGTCTCACGCGCTCGGTCGATGTTGCTGGTGCGTGCTGATTTTGGCTCATGGTGTTCTCCGTTACTGTAACACCTTGGAGATGGGTTCGATTGAGCGTTTCCTGAAACGCGTTCACGAAACGGGCGGATCCGTGTTGCGCCGCGTACAGGCTTCCTCCAGATTGGCCCCATGATGTTCAAGCGACTCGCAGACAAGGGATTTGATATCGCCATCCGCAACCACGCGGGGGCGATATTGTCCGTGGACTTCCCGTTGATATCTGGGGAACTTGAAGATGCATTGATGGAAGTTCAGATCCCGGCGGAAGAATTGATTGGATCTGGTGGCGGCGAAGCGCCATCAACCCAGCGACTTCGAAAGCGTCTCTACGATGCCGGCTGGCCAAAGCATAATTTTGATTTCAAATTAATCGTGGATGGCACAGAGACGGTTTCAAACAGCCATGAGATTGACCATGTCAGGTGGTCGGAAACGGGCAACATTGCGCTTGAAATTGAGTGGAATAATAAGGATCCGTTCTTCGACCGGGATCTGGAAAATTTCCAGCGCCTTCACGCTCAATCGGCCATCTCTGTGGGTGTGCTCATAACGCGAGGCGCAAGCCTCCAAGATGGGATGTTGGGAATTGTCCAGCGTTGTATTGAGAAACACGGCTTCATTGACGAAAGCGAAATGGTTGACGCTTTCGGGATGAAGGATAGGACCAAACGCCAACGCGAAATTGTCCAAAAGCATTTGGACAATCAAATCCCGTTTTCCGAAGCGTTCTCAAAGCAATTTGTCAGCGATAAGTTTGGTCAGGCGACCACGCATTGGAGCAAATTGAAAGACCGAATAGACAGAGGGGTGGGAAACCCTTGTCCTCTGCTTCTTATTGGCCTTCCTGCGTCTATCGTGGTGGAATAACTATTCCGCCGCCGTGACGCTGGAATTGTAGGCGTATGTTTTCCAAGTCGGCTTGTAATCATCATCGGCCTGATTGCCCCAAACGGTCCAACCATCGCGCTTGCCGCGTCCGAAGAGTTCCAGAAACGGACCCCAAGAGCAGGACTCAATGATTTGATACTGCTCATCAGGTTTGCGGCTGTGTTCGCGCTTGCGCGTTTTTAACAAATCGCTGTCAGGCTCTTCGGCTTCAATGAAATTGACTTGGCTGCGACCGGGGCCAAGTGTGCGCACATCTTTGCCCCGAGTTCCAAAGAGCAAAATCTCGGTCACATTGCGAAAGTAGAAACCTACGCCGCGTCCATCTGGGCCACCGTCCTTGCGAATCTTTTCCCAGACAATGTTGGATTTGTATTCGAAGCCCCAAGCGTTCAGCACTTGAAGCCCTTCGGGCAGAAGGGCGTTGGGCACCCAAAGGTAGCAGTGGGCACGGTCTTCGAGGTGCTCGGACACAGGAAGGCCGCAGATCTCATCCAGCGTCATTGTAGGGTAACGAGCAAGGCGCTTGTGTTCGGGCGCGATCTTGCCCGTCCGGTTCTGGAAGCGCCAAGGCGGATCCGCCATGACAGTCGCGAACTTGTCGCCGGATAGGAATGAGCGCAAGTCGTCGGCTGCTGTCATGATGGTGCTCCCATGTTCGCTTTTCGACTCTTGTAGAACAATACTTGGTACCCGGCAACGAATGATATCCCAGACCTGCTAACAAAGCGTGTGTTTTGGGCAGGTCGGGCTTGCTGGCGCTGCCGGGCGCGCGTTACAGAAACGCGTTTCATGAAACGTCTCAGCAGGGTGTGGTATGGTTTGTGGTATCGCAAAAAGTGATTATAAACCTTTTTTTCGTGAAAACAGATAGATACGACACGTTGAGCGGAAGCCTTCGTCACAGCCGGGGATTGTCAAATAATCCCTGTGACCCTGCCGTCGATCGTCCCGCGCGCCAACAAACGCCCTCTCACAATACGGTCAGGGGGCGGTGGCCTTCCGGGGGGCCTCGCCGATCGTCCGGGTCTATCGCGTCGTGCCAGGATTGAGACAGCACCAACCCCCATGAGGGGCCATCGGGGCTCAGAGCCTTCGGGCCACGTCCATTAAGGCCTGGATCAGGGCGGGGTCCTTGACCCCTGGTCGTGACTCCACGCCGCTGCTGAGATCCACCGATTTTGCCCCCGTTGTGCCCACGGCTTCTGCCAGGTTGTCCGCCGTCAGGCCGCCAGAAAGCATCCAGGGACGGGCCATCTGTCGGCCTGCCAGGATTGACCAGTCGAAGCAGAGTCCGTTGCCGCCGGGCAGGCTGCTGACATTCTTTGGTGGCTTGGCATCGAACAGCAGCATATCGGCCACCTCGCCATAGGCAGACGCCTGATTGAGGTCTTCGGCGGTCGCCACAGGCAGGGCCTTTATGACGGGGTGGCTGTACCGCGCGCGGATCTCCGCCACGCGCCCCGGCGTCTCATGCCCGTGAAGCTGGATCGTATCCACCTGCACCCGCTCCAGAACGGCGTCCAGGTCGCTGTCGGAGGGCTCGACGAACAAGGCCACCGCCCGGACGCCGGTGGGCAACTGCCGGGCCAATTGCGTGGCCGTGGCGATGGAGACATGGCGCGGGGAGCGCGGGAAGAACACGAACCCGGCATACCGCGCACCGGCGCGAGCCAGGGCATCCACCGCCTCCGGCGTGGAGATGCCACAGATTTTCACGTCGACGGGCATGGCGATGGCTCAACCGTCTGGGAGGAAGGGGAGGCCTAAATCGGCCCCCCTTCCATATAGGAAGCGCTGGCGCAAAAGTCAGCGTGAGCCCAGCAGCGCTGGTTCCTTGCGGGCGGCCAGGGCAGGGCCCTGGGCGCGGGCGGTCATGGTCTGGTTGCGCTTGAGGTCCTTGACCTCTTTTTCAAGCTTGTCGGCCTTGCGATGTTCACGCCGCAACTCCCGATGGGTTTTGACATCGCGGGCCCAGATCACCAGGGCGCCGGAGAAAAAGCCCACGGCAAACACGCCCAGGACGGTGAAATAGACCGGCAACTGGATCACGCCGGGAAACGGCTCCAGTCCCATGGTCATGTCATGCTGATTGGTGACGGCGAATAGGGCGACAAACAGCAACAACAGGATGCTGAACACGGCGGTCACCACCCCCACGATGGGCTTGAGAATGCGGGGGAGGGCGTCGCGGAAGATGATCAGGATCACAAGGCCGAAGATGACCCCCAAGAGGATCAGCAGGAACAGCATCGGGTTGGCGGCGGCCCAGTCGCCCAGACCCAGACTGTCCAGGTGGGTGGCGGTTTCCTGAGCCGCCTCGCCAACGGCTCGGCCGGCGGTGG
>CAZCBM010000184.1:0-6923 GCA_964496805.1 uncultured Rhodospirillales bacterium
GCCGACGACGTTGTCGATCGTGTCGCGATAGACCGGCAGCCGCGAATGGCCGCTGTGGGAAATCTTCATCCGTTCCAAGGCCGGCTTGAGCCACAAGCACGCCGGCAGCCTGCGTGCCGCCGACGCCGACATGGCCATTGAGAACGCCCGTGACCTCTACACCCGCCGCAACGAGGGTGTTTCGATCTGGGCCATCCGCTCCAACGACATCGTGGCCAGTGACCCGGCGGAGAAAGACAGCCTGTTCGAGCCCGCGACCGACAAGATCTACCGTCATCCGACCTTCTACACGGTCCCGGATGAAGTGGAGAACATGTAAGTCGGCTCTGTAGGTTGTGCGAGGACGAGCGTAATGACGACCGAGACCCCGAAGGTCCCGGCGCTGGAGACCAACCCGGCGCTGCGTGGACCCTATATTGACTATCTGCTGCGGCTGGGTGACAGCGCGCTGATATTCAGCCACCGGCTTCAGGAATTGACCGGGCACGGGCCGGCGCTGGAGGAGGAGATATCCCTGGGCAATATCGCCCTGGATCACCTGGGTCAGGCGCGTGAGATCTTGACCCATGCCGGGGCGCTGGAGGGCGCAGGGCGCGACGAGGACCGATTGGCCTTTTTCCGAACGGTTCGCGAATACCGCAATCTTCTGCTGTGTGAATTGGAGAATGGCGATTTCGCCACCGTGGTGGCGCGCTGTTTCGTTTATGACCTGTTCCAGTCCCTTTATTTGGTCCCGTTGAAGGCCAGCGTCGATCCCACCTTGGCCGCCATCGCTGCGAAGGCCGAGAAGGAAGTGCGCTACCACCTGCGCCACTCCGCAAACTGGGTGAAGCGTCTGGGTGATGGCACCGAGGAGAGCCACCGCCGGATGCAGGACGCGATCCAGTGGATCTGGCCTTACACGGGAGAGATGATCACCCATGACGCTGACGAGGCTGCGTTGGTTGACGCAGGGCTCGTGCCTGATCGGGCCAGTGTTGCGGAGGATTGGCGGGCGAAGGCCACTGAGATCTTGCAGGAAGCGACCCTGACCGTCCCGCCGATGGACATTCCGATGCAAATGGGTGGCCTGCGGGGGATGCATGGCGAGGCGCTGGGCCACATTCTGGACCAGATGCAATCCTTGCCCCGTCAGATGCCGGAGGCCCGGTGGTGAGCGGCACAGCCGACGCCAACCCGGCCGACGTGGCCCTGGCGCCGGATAGCGCGGCGCCGGATGTGGTGAAACGGGCCTGGCGGTCCGTTGCGCAGGTGTTGGACCCGGAGGTCCCCGCCCTGACCTTGACGGATCTTGGGATCGTGCGGGACATCCAACCGGACGGGGAGGCGGGGGGGCGCGTGACCCTCACGCCCACCTACACCGGCTGCCCCGCCACCCATGCCATTGAACTGTCTGTTCTGACGCAACTGACAGAGGATGGGTTTGATCCGGTGCACATCCAGCACCGGTTGGACCCCCCCTGGACGACGGATTGGATTGGGGAGGCGGCGCGCGCGAAGCTGGAAGCCTATGGTATCGCCCCGCCTGCCGGATCTGCGTCCAAGCTGTCCTTGACGGGCGAGGACACCCCGCTGCGCTGCCCGCTGTGCAAATCCTCCAACGTCCAGCGGGTGTCGGAGTTTGGCTCCACGGCCTGCAAGGCGATGTATCGCTGTTTGGATTGCCGCGAGCCTTTCGAATATTTCAAATGCCTCTGAGGGAGATTGCCCGCCATGGCCAGCCCCAGCTTTCACCCCCTGCGTGTTGCAGCCGTCTCCCGCGAGACCAGCGACGCTGTGAGTGTTGTTTTTGACGTTCCGGCCGCGCTGGCCGATACTTTTCGCTTCCAGCCTGGCCAGTATCTGACGGTGCGCCGGGATATCGATGGGCAGGAGGTGCGCCGCAGCTACTCCATCTGTGCCGGTCCGTCCGATGGCCTGCTGCGCGTGGGCATCAAGGAAGTGCCCGGTGGCCGTTTCAGCAGCTTCGCCAACCGTCAGTTGGCGGTTGGGGACACGGTGGAGGTGATGGCACCGGAGGGGCGCTTCGTGACGGACCTGCATCCGCAGACCGGGCGCAATGCCTTGTTCATTGCCGCGGGCAGCGGCATCACCCCGGTCTTGAGCCTCGTCAAAGCCATCCTGGAGGGAGAGCCGGAGAGCCGGGTGACCCTGGTGTTTGGCAACAAGAAGACGCTGTCGGTGATGTTCCGGGAGGAACTGGAGGACCTGAAGAGCCGTTTCCGCGACCGCTTCGCCCTCTATCACGTCTTTTCCCGCGAGCCACAGGACGTGGAGTTGTTCCACGGTCGCTTGGACCGGGAGCGCCTCCTGCGGTTCTTCGATGGGGTCATTGACGTCAGTTCCCTGGACGAAGCGTGGCTGTGCGGACCCCAGGCGATGATCGAGACCGCCCGCGATTGTCTCGTGGAGGCCGGCCTGCCCAAGAAGGCGGTGAAATTTGAGCTGTTTGGCACACCGGGCACTGAGGCCACCCCCAAGGCGGCCGTGGCCGTGGAGGACGCGGACAAGGTGGCCGAAGTGGTGATCCAGTTGGATGGGTCAACGCTGTTGCTGGATGTGCCCTTCGCTGGGCTCTCGGTACTGGAGACCGCCCACGCGGCCGGCGTCGATGTCCCCTATAGCTGCAAGGGCGGCATGTGCTGCACTTGCAAGGCTAAAGTGGTCGAGGGTGAGGTGGCCATGGATGTCTGCTACGGCCTGGAACCCGATGAGGTGGCCGAGGGCTGGGTGCTGACCTGTCAGTCTCACCCGCGCACCGAGAAAGTGGTTCTGGATTACGATAGCGTCTGATGAGGTAGCTTCTGACCGGGTAGCGACTGATGGCGTAGCGTTTGGGACCTGAGCCCAGCGATGGGGCCTTTGGCCTCGGTGCGCGCGCCTGGTCCCCTGTCTCACGCATTCTCCAGGGCGAGACGATGACCGCAGAAGCGGTTGTGTGGTTCTGCGAACGACGCAGCCGTTTTGGCCAGGGCCAGCGCCAGGGCCCGTCCCACCTACCTCGACCACCCCACGCCCCCGCCCGGCCACCCACGGCAGTATCGTACCAATGGGTGGCCGGGCGGGGGCAGCCAAGTTGGAGGGGGGGCTGGTGCGGACGCTATCTCGCCGAAACGCGCGCTAGGGAGGGGACGCCCAACCCAATGCCGCATTGTCTTTGGCGTCGGCGGGGCTTACGTCTTGGGCCTATTCGCTCTTGTCGCCGCCCCCCGCTCCGCAGGACCTCCGCCATCATGGATACCAAGCTTAGCTCCTCCTCCGTCGTCACCATCTTTGGCGGCTCCGGCTTCATCGGGCGATCGCTGGTGTTTCGCCTGGCGCGCACTGGCGCCACCATCCGTGTGGTCGCTCGCAACCCCAAGTCTGCACTGAGCACCCAGCCGGCGGGCAATGTGGGTCAAGTGGTGCCGTTCGCCGCCGACGTCACGAAGGCGGGCGATGTTGAGCGTGCCGTGGAAGGTGCCACCCATGTGGTGAACCTGGTGGGTATTCTCGCCGAGGGGGGAGGTCGCCGCTCCTTCGAGGTGATGCATGGCGAGGTCCCTGGCCTGATTGCCGAGGCCGCCGCCAAGCATGGGGTCCTGAGTTTGGTCCATGTCTCCGCCATCGGGGCCAGCCCCGATGGCCCCTCCGCCTATGGGCGCAGCAAGGCGAAGGGAGAGGCGGCCCTGCGGGCTGCCTACCCCGAGGCGGTCATTCTGCGCCCGTCCGTGGTGTTCGGCCCGGAGGATGCGTTTTTCAACCGCTTCGGCCGCATGGCCCGCTTTGCACCGGTGCTGCCGCTGGTGGGGCCGGACACCCGCTTCCAGCCTGTCTATGTGGAGGATGTCACCGCAGCGTTGGCCCAAACGCTGCAGGAGGGCGCGCATCGCGGGCAGACCTTCGAGCTTGGTGGCCCGGCCGTCTATACCTTCCGGGAATGCCTGGAAATCCTGCTGAAGGAAATCCAGCGGGATAAACGGTTCCTCGTGCTGCCTTTTGGATTGGCGGAGATGCAGGGTAAGTTGCTGGGATGGTTACCCAACGCGCCCATCACCTATGATCAGGTGCAGAGCCTGAAGGTGGACAATGTTGTGGCTGAGGATGCCAGGACCCTTGGCGATCTGGGCCTCACCCCCACGCCGCTGGAGGTGGTGCTGCCCACCTATGCCTGGATCTATCGTCCCGGCGGGCGTTTCGGTGCCAGAACGGCCGGATAAGAACAGCCGGACAAGACGGGCGGGATCAGGCCGGCTGGACAAGAACAGCCGGGTGAGACGGGCGGGGGCCTCACCCCTCCCGATGATAGGGGTGGCCGTCCAGAATGGTGCGGGCGCGGTAGAGTTGTTCGGCCAGCACCACCCGGGCCAGCTTATGGGGCAACGTCAGCGGTCCAAGGGAGAGAGCGCCGCTTGAGGCGGCGCGGATGGTCTCTGCATGGCCGTCGGCGCCGCCAATCACCAGCGCCACCGGGCCTGTTGTCGTCCATTTGTCCAAGGACCGGGCGAACGCAATACTGTCCAAGGCTTGGCCCCGTTCATCCATCAGGATGATCCGCGCCCGGGGCGGGCAGGCGGCCAGCAGACGCTTGCTCTCCGCCTCAGCCGATTCCTTGGCGCGTGCGGCCAGTTCCACTTCCGCCGCCCAACTGCGGCAGCGGGTCAGGTAGGTGTCCACGAGGTCGCGTTCCGGTCCGGCACCCAGCCGGCCGATGGCAAGGATCGTGATGGGCGGGCTCACCCCTGGCGCCCATCATCGGACCGGGCGAGGGGCCTCAGGCCGGTACCGTGTCGGTCCACATCTTTTCCAGATTGTAGAAATCCCGGACCTCGGGACGGAAGAGATGGACCACTGTCTCTGCGGTGTCGATCAACACCCAATCGCCGCGTTCAATGCCCTCAACGCCAAGGATGTCCTCCCCTGCCTCCTTCAGCAGTTGCACCAAGCGCTGGGCGATGGACGCCACGTGGCGGGAACTGGTGCCGCTGGCGATCAGCAGAAAATCCGCAAAATCGCTTTTCCCGCGCAGGTCCACCTGGACGATGTCCTGGGCCTTCATGTCCTCCAGGCCCTTCATCAGGACAGCGGAGGGGGCGCTGGCGCGGGTGGTGCGGGCAGGGCGCTGGCCACTGCCAGCGGCGCTGCGGCTGAGGGGCTCCACGTCCATCGGGGCAGAGGCGGAGCGGGCGGGGCAGATCGAGCGGCGGTCGAAGCGCATGTGCCGGGGGTCAAAGCTCTCACTTGGGGCCCGGGGCCCCATCGATTGACTGAGGGGGGGCAGCGGGCGGAACAAACACAGACTCAGGCCAAAGCCTGAGCGGGAGGGGTCACGACGCAGGCGGCCAACCTTCGCCCTGACGGCGTATTTCCGTCGCCGAGATGGCCTGCATCGGAAACCGAATCCAAGTCCATGCCGGCGCGGTGCCATATCGGGCCAGGGCAGCTGGGGACTGTCGGTAGGCGGAAAAGACCCGGGCTGCCTTGCTGTTAACCGCCTTTAAAGTGTAAGGCGCCCGCGGAAACACTGCAATGGGCATGGCGGTAAAGATACGCTGCCAGTTCTGCCAACGGTGGATCGTGGCCAGATTATCGGCACCCATGAGCCAGACAAACCGGGTGCGCGGGAAGCGCTGGCCCAGCGCGGCCAGGGTGTCGGCTGTGTAATGGGTGCCCAGGCGCGACTCGATATCGGTGGCCAGCATCCGCGGATTGCGCCCGATCAGGCTCCAGGCGCTGCCCAGGCGGTGCGCCAGGGGCGCCATATCGCTGGGGCTTTTCAAGGGGTTTTGCGGGCTCACCAACCACCACACGAAATCCAGATCCAACTGGCGCAGGGCGGCCTGAGCCACGCGGTAATGCCCAATATGGGCGGGATTGAAACTCCCCCCCAGTAGCCCCACCGACAGCCCGCTCCAGGGCTCGCGCGCCCGTGGATTGGGCGGGGTGGGGAAGCCCAGCGGCCCTCTCAAGCGCCGCGCTTGCAGCGCTTGGCCATCAGGCACGCACGGCCCCTGCACTGCGAACCACGTACTTGAAGGTTGTCAATTGATCCGCGCCCACCGGGCCGCGCGCGTGCATCCGGCCGGTGGCGATGCCAATCTCCGCCCCCATGCCAAACTCTCCCCCGTCGGCAAACTGGGTTGAGGTGTTGTGCATCACGATGGCGCTGTCCACCTCCGCCAAAAACCGCGCGGCCATGGCCTCATCCTCGGTGGCGATGCTGTCGGTATGGTGGCTGCCGTAGTGATTGATGTGGGCAATGGCCTCATCCGGCCCCTGCACCACCTTCACAGAGAGGATGGCATCCAGATACTCGGTGGTCCAATCCCCCTCGGTGGCCGGGGTCAGGGAGGGCACCAGTGCCCGGGCCGCCTCATCTCCACGCACCTCGCAGCCGGTGTCCTGCAGGGTCTTGGCCAGGGTGGGAAGCTGTTCGGCGGCGATGGATTGATCGATCAGCAGGGTTTCCAGCGCGCCGCAAATGCTGGTGCGCCGCATTTTGGCATTGAGGGTCAGCGCCAGGGCGCGGGCAGGGTCGGCGGCCGCGTGGATGTACAGATGGCAGATCCCGTCCAAGTGGGCGAAGACGGGGACCCGCGCTTCCTCCTGGACCCGTGCCACCAGGCTCTTGCCGCCCCTGGGGACGATCACGTCCACTTGGCCCACGGCGCGCAACAGGGCGCCCACCAGCGCCCGATCTTGGCTTGGCAGGCGTTGGACGGCGTCGGCCGGCAGCCCTTGGGCGGCAAAGGCGCCGCGCAGGATATCCACCAGCAGACCCGAACTGTGGGCCGAGTCGGAGCCCCCACGGAGCAGCACGGCGTTGCCGGCCTTGATGCACAGGCCGGCTGCATCGGCGGTGACATTGGGGCGGGACTCATAGATGACGCCCACCACCCCCAAGGGCACACTGACGCGCTGGATGCTGAGGCCATTGGGTTGCT
>CAZCBM010000185.1:0-2360 GCA_964496805.1 uncultured Rhodospirillales bacterium
CTCCCACCGGCGGCTTGCCCACCGTGTGGCATAGAGCCGCGGCTGAGACAGCATACCTGCGAGGACTCCACCCCGGCCCTGACGCCATTGGGCCTCGCCATAGCGGTGATACTCCCGCCGCACCTGCGCCGCGTAAGCGTGATACTGGTGGCTTGAGGCGCCCAAAATGGCGAGGTCCAGGTCACACAGATGGCGGCTCAACGGGTCGCTGTTGTCCCCGCGATGGGTGGCCGTGGACAGGACCTGCCGGGTGAGGGCGGCTCGCAGCGGTGGGGTCAATCGCGGCCCAAGACGCCTCACCACCAGGGCCGCGCTGGCCGCCTCATTGTCCTGGCGCGCAGGGTCATAGACGGCGTCATGCACCCACAGCGCCAGGACCAATTGTGCGGTGGGCGAGAGGCCGGCCACTGGCTTGCCCCGGGGCACCGGTGCGTTGGCCGCCAGGGCCAGCAACCGCGCCAGATGGGACCGTCCATGATAGGCGCGGTGAGGCTCTCTCCACGCCACGAGCAACAACCGGTGCAGCCGGACTGTGCGCGCAGTCCCCAGCCGCAAAGGGGCCACAGCGGCCTGCAAATCACGGCGGCGCAGGCGCTGGGCTGTGGGTGAAATCCGTCTCATGCATTCCCGCCTTTCGTTGGCACGCCGGGCCTGGCCCGCAAGAGGCTTGCGCTGCCCCGCCTTGGCAACGCAGCATGGCACAGAATGGCGCGCCGCACCTTCCCTGGCCGCCCTTGTCCCGCCGCCTTGCCCCGCCGAAGAGCACCTGCCGCCCATGGCCGATGAGCCACCCTTACAGAACCCTTCCCCAGACCCGTCCGACAGCGCATCACTGCCGGCGCGGCTGAAATCGGCCCGTGCGGCGCAGCACTCCCGCGAGCAAGGCGCGTATCGCCAAGTCAGCGACCAACGATCGATGAAGTGGACGGTGCTGGCCATGCGCTTGATGGTGGACCTTATCACCGCCGTGGTCATGGGGGGGGCCATCGGCTACGCCTTGGATTATTGGTTGGGCACACGGCCCATTCTGCTGGCCCTGTTCCTGATGCTTGGCGTCGCAGCCGGCATGTTGAACATGCATCGCACCTTGACCTCTGTGCGTGCCTATAGCAAAGGAGGCGCGCCGCGGTCGGTTGAGGCTGCGGCGGGCCTGGACCGGGAGCCCCCTGGCGCCGGGGATGAGGGAGCCTGAGGCCGAAAGGCCTTCCCCGGTCCCTGATTGCCTTTGGCAGCTTGTGGACTCTCAGCAACAGTTTTGAAAGGACGGATCGTGGCCAGCGAAGGCGCAGCATTCGACCCCCTGCACCAATTCGAAGTCAGCCCCCTGGTGGAGATCGGCTCCGCCGGGCTGACGCTGGATTTCACCAACTCGTCATTGTTCATGGCGTTGGCGGTGGCGATCGCAGCACTGTTCATGACCACGGCCATGAGCCGCCGCGCCTTGGTGCCCACGCGCCTGCAGAGCGTGGCCGAGCTGTTCTATGATTTCATCGCAGGCATGATCCGCGACAACGCAGGACCGGAGGCGCGCAAGTACTTCCCGTTCGTGTTCAGCGTCTTCATCTTTGTGCTGCTGGGTAACCTGCTGGGCATGATCCCCGGCGGTTTCACGTTCACCAGCCACATCATCGTCAACGCCACGCTGGCCCTTATCGTTTTTGGGACCTGCACGGTGATTGGCTTCATCCGGCACGGGACCCACTACTTGTCCTTGTTCGTGCCGGAGGGTGCCCCCCCGGCCATGTTGCCGCTGATTGTGCCCATTGAGGTCATCAGCTATCTCTCCCGCCCGTTCAGCCTTGCGGTGCGACTGTTCGCCAATATGTTGGCCGGGCACGTCATGCTGAAGGTCTTCGCGTCCTTCGTCGTGGCGCTGGGTTCCCTGGGCGTGCTTGGGGTGCTGGGGGCGATCCTGCCGCTGCTGGTCAACGTTGCCCTCATCGGCTTTGAATTCCTGGTCGCTGGCTTGCAGGCCTATGTTTTCGCTCTGCTGACGACCTTGTACTTGAAGGATGCCATCCATCTGCATTAAGGCGACCCCCGGGGTCCCCCTTGGGCCTTAATGACAGACCCTTCTCCTCTCCAAACCCCTTCCCTGGACAATTCAAAAGGACCTCCGTCATGGAAGACATCGTACTGGCTGCGAAGGCCATTGGTGCTGCTCTGGCCGTTCTGCCGCTGCTGGGTGTCGGCCTCGCCCTGGGCAACATCTTCTCCAGCGCGATCAACTCGATCGCCCGTAACCCGGAAGCACGCGACACCGTGTTCCCGGTCGTGATCCTGGCATTCGCCCTGACCGAAGCTGTGGGTCTGTTTGCCCTGGTGATCTCGTTCTTGATCCTGTTCACCTGACGCTTGGG
>CAZCBM010000185.1:2460-6854 GCA_964496805.1 uncultured Rhodospirillales bacterium
CCCTTCTTCTACCCTCGGTCCCCTGTGCCGACCCTGCCCCCTATCGGGACGTCTGTACCATGTCGCTGCTGTTGCGCGCCCTGTTGATCCTTCTTCTGACCGCCCTCCCGGCTGCGGCCGAACAAGGCCATGGAGAGGGAGGCACGCCGGTCGCCTCCACCGGTGAGGGCCAGGCCGATCCTGGCGATGGTGCCCATGGTGGCGCTGCCCACGGGGAACATATGGTAGAGGCCGCGATGGACGCGGCGGCAGAGAGCAAGGGTGGTGGGCTCCCTCAGTTGGATCCCACCTACTTCACCTCACAGATCTTCTGGACGATCGTTGCGTTCGTCTCCCTGTACCTCATCATGAGCAAGGTGGCCCTGCCAGGGGTGGCCGAGGTTCTGCGGGTGCGTCGGGAGCGGATCGCCACGGACCTGGATGTGGCGGAGGAGACCATCGGCAAGTCTGCCGAGGTCGAGGCCGCTGGTAAGGCCGCGCTGGATCGGGCTCGGGAACGGGCTCGCACCATCCACGAGAAGGCCGAGAAGGAAGTCCGGTCCATTGTTGGGCGTAAGCAGGCCGAACTATCCAAGGTTTTGGACGAGCGCTTGGCCCAGGCTGATCGCCGCATTGCTGACATTCAGGCCCAGTCCACCGCTGCCGTTCGGGCGGTCGCGACAGACATTGCCGCCACCATGGTGAGCAAAGCTGCTGGGGTGGACCTTAAGCCTGACGCCATCGCCCCGGTGGTGGATACCGTGGTCGGGGCACCGCAGGCGTGATGGGACAGCAGGGTGCTGGCGCTGAGTTTCTCCGCCGCCGCCCGCCGTGCCCGAGCCCGTCTTGGATGCCTATAAAAAGGATATCGTATTATGGCCGGTGACAGCCTGTTGACCAACACCACGTTCTGGCTCGCCGTCTCCTTCGCGGGCTTTGCGCTGGCAGCCTACAAGCCGGCAAAGGGCGCCCTGATTGGCGGCCTGGACAAGCGTCGGGATGCCATCGACAAGGAATTGGAAGAGGCTCGGCGTCTGCGCGAAGAAGCGCAGGAGAAGCTGGCCGAGGCCGAGCGCCTCCAGCAGGAGACGCTGCGGGAAGCCGAACAGATGATCGCCCACGCGGCTGAAGCTGGAAACGCCCTCAAGACCCAGATGCTGGCGGACCTGGACCGGGACCTCAAGCGGCGCGAGGCCATGGCGATGGATCGCATCGCCCAAGCCGAAGCCGGTGCCTTGGCCGAGGTTCGCTTGAAGAGCGCGAATATCGCCCATGAGGTCGCGTTGAAGGTCCTGGGTGCTCAGGTGGATGATGCCCGCGCCCAAAGCCTCATCGACGATGCAATCGGTCAAGTTGGTCAGCAACTGAACTGATCCAACGGGTCAAGGCCAGCCAGAGCCTCGCGATTATTCTCCGTATCCTCCCGGGTGTCGGAGCTTGGCCCCCGCCGTGGCAACGCCACGGAGGGGATCATTCGGGCAACCACTAGAGTGCTCCTGGCCGGGTGCCAGATTACCCATCGCTGTCCGCCGCTTTAGGTTCTCCAGCGCCGTCTTCGCGTCTGTACGCGCAAGCCTGACCTTCCCGATCCCAGCGCAGCACCGCCCTCGCCCTTCGGGGCGCTCAGGTCCTGCTGTCGGGTGTTCGCTGTTTGGCACGACCTGCTGTTTGGCCCCGCACAGCGGCTGCATTTTCCCGGCCAGCGCCATCGCTCCCGGGCTTTCGTCAACCGACCTTCCGCCCTATGGTGCGCGCCATCATCACCGGAGATCGGGCCGCCTGCGACTGGCGCCCCCATGCTCCGTTCGCGGCCGTGGGGAGATCAGCGCCGATGGACATCCAGTATCTGTTGGACATTGCCGTCAAACAGCAGGCCAGCGACCTGCACATTGCCACAGGAAACCCGCCCATCATCCGCGTGGATGGGGTGATCAAGAAGTCCAATGCCCCGCCCCTGGGCGACGACGCCATGGCAGAAATGCTCAAGGCGGTCATGACCGATGCCCAGTGGGATGCCTATCTGGAGGACAAGGACCTCACCTTCACCATTGCTGGCGCCAATGGGCATCGATTCCGCATTGCCGCCTTCTTCAATGCCGAAGGGCCAGCGGCGGTGGTCCGCGCCATCCGCGCAGAGCCCATGGGCCTGGATGAAATCGGCGTCCCGCCCCAGGTGCGGCGTCTGGCGGAAATGGAAAGCGGGCTCATCATTGTCACGGGCGCCATGGGCATGGGCCGCACCACCACGGTGGCCGCGATGACGGACTATATCAACCGCAACTTCGCCCGCCACGTCATCACCATTGAACGCCCCATCGAGTACCGACACCCCTCCCGCCGCAGCCTGGTCAACCAACGGGAGGTGGGCGTCAGCGCCTGGACCTTCGCACGGGCCTTGGAAGCGGCCATGTTTGAGGACCCCAATGTTCTGGTGCTGGGTGAGGTGCCGGATTTCGAGACCTTGGACCATGGGTTGCGCGCGGCGGAAACCGGGCGGCTGGTACTGATGGTCATGAGCACCGGCAGCGCGGCCCAAGCCATTGACCATATCGTCACTGACTACCCCCAAGAACACCAGACCCGGGTCAGAGCCATGCTGTCCGCCAGCCTGCAGGGGGTGATCGCCCAAACCTTGCTCACCCGCAGCGGCGGCAAAGGACGGGTGGCGGCCTTTGAGGTTCTGCTGGGCACCCCGGCGGTGCGCAACCTGATCCGGGACGGCAACATTCAGCAGCTCTACAGCATGATGCAGATGGGCGCGCGCTACGGCATGCAAACCATGCCGGAAGCCATTGAGGACCTCGTCCGCACCGGGCAGATCGATCAGGAGGAGGCCATCGGCCTGCTGGCCCCCTCAGGCGGGGACGACGGCGGCGCCATGGGCCTGCCGGACTATTCCGGCGCTGTGGACGACGAAGAGGACGGCGCTGCGGGAAGCTACCCCTATTGAGGGGGCTTCCCTGCTCACGCGGCCTCTGACTCGTCGATCTGGAAGCGGGCAATGGTCTGGTTCAGGGCCGCGATCATCTGACCCGCCGTCGCCAGGGCCGCGGTGTTTTGTTCCACCAGCGCCGCGTTTTGCTGGGTGACATTATCCAGGCTGCGCATGGCAACGTCGATTTCCGTCAGCGAATCCCGCTGCTCCTGATTGGCGGTGGCCACCGCCTCGACATTCCCCTTGGCATCGGTGATCGCCGTGGCGATCTGGGCCAGCGCGTCGGAGAATTGATTGATCAGGGCTGAGCCGGCCTGGACTTCCTCCCGGCTCTGTTCAATCAGGCTCTTCACCTCACCTGACGCATCGGCCGCAGATTGGGCCAGGCGCCGAACCTCAGCCGCCACCACGTTGAAGCCCTTGCCGGCCTCACCGGCGCGGGCCGCTTCCACGGACGCGTTCAGCGCCAATAGGTTGGTCTGGAAGGCAATGCCATCAATCAGGCCAATGATCTCGCTAATCCGGCCCGAGGACTCGGTGATGTCCTTCATCGCAGCCAAGGCTTTGGTCATCAATTCCTGACCCGCCTGCGCCGACCGCGTGGCCTGATCGGTCTCCTTTTCGGCGGCCTGAGCGTTCCTCGCGGTGGTGTTGAGGCTCTCCAGCAGAATGGCGATGGCGGCAGAGGTTTCCTCCAGGGCAGAGGCCTGCTGGGTGGTTCGGCCGGCCAGATCCTGCGCGCCGGTGTTCAATTCCTTGGAGGATACAGCGATGGAGGTGGCGGTTGTTTTGGTTTCCAGGACCAAACGGGAGAGATCGCGGGAGACGGCATCCACACAATCCCCAAGCTCGCGGAACACGCCCTTCAACTCCCCATCGGACCGACCGGTGAAGTCTGCCGAGGACAGGTGCGTCAGGTGCTCCAGCAGCGACCGGGTGCTGCCCTCCACCACATCCGCCATGCGGTTGAGATTGGCCTTCAACGCCTCCAGGACCGGATCGTCGAAGCGGGCGGTGATGCGCCCGGAATAGTCACCCTCACATCCAGCCTCCACCAGGGACTGGATTTCGATGGACAACTGCTGCTCCATCTTCTGGCGGTCCTGTTTACGCTGGGCCTCCACCCGCTGGGCCTCGGCCTCCAGGGCGGCGTTCTGCGCCGTGCGCTCCCGGAACACGTCCACCGACCGGGCCATGGCACCGATCTCATCCTTGCGGGCCAGATAGGGCACGCAGACATCGGCTTCGTTGGCGGCGGCTGCCTCCATGGCGGCCCGCAGGGCACCGATCTCGCGGCCCAACAGACGGCTGC
Organism: uncultured Rhodospirillales bacterium; assembly: GCA_964496805.1. Classification (GTDB taxonomy): domain Bacteria; phylum Pseudomonadota; class Alphaproteobacteria; order CAZCBM01; family CAZCBM01; genus CAZCBM01. The sequence goes on from CAZCBM010000185.1 coordinate 6,687, forward strand.
TGTACAGTCCCACCGCCAGCGCAAGGCCAATCCCCATGAGCGCACCGATGGCCAGAGCGTTGTAGAGCTTGCCGATCAAGGCCGCGGAGGCGCTGCTGGACACCAGAATGTGGGCCACAGCGGCCACGTCGCCGGCATAATCCCTCAACGGCACCAAGCGACTGGCAT
>CAZCBM010000186.1:0-6824 GCA_964496805.1 uncultured Rhodospirillales bacterium
CTGTTGGTGGGGCGGGAGATTTTGTCGAGCTCGTCCACCAGGGCGCGCACGGCCCCCTTCAACGGGCCATAGATCATGCCCATCTTGGGCGCCGGCTCCCGCCCCAGAAGAGCATCCGCCAAGGGCGGCTCCAGGGAGGCCGGGGCGAAGATCAGCCAGCGCAGAAACGGGCCCCGCTCCGCCTCCTCAATGCGCGGCGCCAACTGGCCCGGATGGTGGCGATCGGCCAGGTGCAATAGGATCGCCGCCGTCTCGGTCACCAGCGCCTCGCCCTGGAGCAGCGCCGGCACCTTGCCCAGCGGGTTGACGGCCAGGAACTTCGGCTTTTTGTGATGCATCTTATAGAGGTCCAGCGTGACCTGGCGGTAGCTGAGGTGGAGTTCCTCCAGCGCCCATCGCACGATCCGTGAGCGCGAGTTGGGCGCATGGAACAGCAGCAGGTCGGTGGGCGGCCATTCCGGGTGAATCAGCTGGGCCTCTTCCTGAACCGCCTGTAGGTCTGGGGACATGGCTTGACGCTCGCTGCTTGTATGGTTGACGCACCCTGGTATATCGCGTGGTCAGCGTTACGCCAGCCTGAAGCCCGACCCAGAGCCTGCCATCATGACCGAGACCTACAAGGATGTCCGCCACGCCATTGAGGCCAAGTGGCAGGCCCATTGGCGGGAAAACCAGATCCACCGCGCCCCCAACCCCGGCGAGCCAGGGTTTGACCCCGACCGCCCCAAGAGCGTGATCCTGGACATGTTCCCCTATCCCAGCGGGGTGGGCCTGCATATCGGGCACCCGCTGGGCTACATCGCCACCGATGTCTACGCCCGCTGGCGCCGGATGAGCGGTGATGCGGTGCTGCACGCCATGGGGTTTGACGCCTTTGGGCTGCCGGCGGAGCAATTCGCCATTCAGACGGGCCAGCACCCCCGGGTCACCACCGAGCAGAACATCGCCAACATGCTGAGCCAGCTGGCGCGCCTTGGTTTGGACCATGATCCGACACGCAGCTTCGCCACCATCGATCCCGGCTACGTCAAGTGGACGCAGTGGATTTTCCTGCAACTCTATAACAGCTTCTACGATCCCACCCTGCAATGGCAGGACGCCTTGGGCCGGACCATCCAGGGTAAGGCGCGCCCCATCACGGCGCTGGCCCCCCTGCTGGCCTCCGGCGCCTGGCGGCTGACGGAGAAGGGCGAGCCGGTGCCAGCGGATGACCCCGCCGCGCTGCCCCACCACCCCCTGTCCGATGACGCGTTGGCCGATGCCCTGACCCAGGCCCGTCTGGCCTATGCCGCCGAGGTGCCGGTGAACTGGTGCCCGATGCTGGGGACGGTCCTATCCAACGAAGAAGTCACGGTCGATGGCAAGAGCGAGCGGGGGGACCACCCCGTCTATCGCCGGGTGCTGAAGCAATGGATGCTGCGGATCACCGCCTATGCCGAACGCCTCTATGGCGATCTGGAATTGGTGGATTGGCCAGACGGCATCATTGAGCAGCAGCGCAATTGGATCGGCCCCTCCCAAGGGGCGGAAGTGGTCTTCCAGATCGAGGGCCATGAGGACACGCTCAGGGTCTTTACCACCCGCCCGGATACGCTGTTCGGCGTCACCTATATGGCGTTGGCCACCGAGCATCCGTTGCTGGATCAGCTCTGCCTGCCTGAAAACAGGGAACAGGTGGCGGCCTTCTGCCGGCAGGCCCAACAGGAGCAGGCCAAACAAGCCATCGGGGCAGAAGACAAACCCAAGAAGGGCATCCCCACCGGCAGCATGGCCATCAACCCGGTCAACGGGCAGCGGGTGCCCATCTATGTCGCCGACTATGTGCTGATGGATTATGGCACCGGCGCGGTCATGGGCGTGCCGGGCCATGACCAGCGGGATTTCGCCTTCGCGTCGGCCCACGACTTGCCCATCATCGCCACCACCCTGGCCCCGGACGCCTGGATCGCCGAGAACGCCCCGGATCATCTGGCGGGCCTCCAGGAAGACGCGCAGGCCATGAGCGCCCAGGTTCAGGGCGCGGAAGTCTCCGCCCAATCCATGGCGGGCACGCTGCTGACCGTCGCCTATCGGCGCAACCCCGGGGCCTTCAAGGCGGCGTTCACCGGGGCCGGGACGAACGTCAACTCCACCAGCGATGCGGTCAGCCTGGATGGTTTGGACACGCCCGCAGCCAAAACCCGAATCATCCAATGGCTGGAGGAGAGCGGCAACGGCCGTGGGGCCAAATCCTACAAGCTGCGGGACTGGCTGTTCAGCCGTCAGCGCTTCTGGGGGGAGCCCATCCCCATCGTGTTTGATGCCCAGGGGCGATCCTGGCCCCTGGCCCCCGAAACCTTGCCGGTGAACCTGCCCGATGTGGAGGATTTTGCCCCGGTGAGCGTGGAGGACCCGGACGCCCCGCCGACGCCGCCTCTCTCCCGTGCCGCGGACTGGATCACGGTCCAGGGCCGGATCGATGAAGACGGTCAGGTCCACCTCTCCGCTGACGGGCCCCAGCGCTTCACGCGGGAGTTGAACACCATGCCCAACTGGGCTGGCAGTTGCTGGTACTACCTGCGGTATTTCGATGCCAAGAATGACAGCGCGCTGGTGGCGCCCGCGGTGGAAGGCTATTGGACCGGCACCGCCCGCAACCCCAAGGCCGCCGGCGCGGTGGACTTGTATGTGGGGGGCGCGGAGCACGCGGTGCTTCACCTGCTCTATGCCCGGTTCTGGCACAAGGTGCTGTTCGATCTGGGCCACGTCTCCACACCGGAGCCCTTCGCCAAGCTGGTGAACCAGGGCATGATCACCGCCGATGCCTATCGCGACAGCCGTGGTGTCTATGTCGATATCCACGATGTAGACATGCGCGATCAGGGCGGCAAAGAGGTGCCCATCAACACGAAGACCGGCGAAGTGCTGGAAATCGTGCCGGGCAAAATGGGCAAACGTTACAAGAACGGCATCCCACCAGAGGAGATCTGCGAGCAATACTCGGCTGACGTGCTGCGTCTATACGAGATGTATATGGGCCCCATCGAGCAGAAGAAGCCCTGGCGGGGCAACGACATCGTGGGGATGATGCGTTTTGCTGAGAAGGTCTGGCGCTTGGCCCTGCGCACGCTGGAGGCCGATCCGGTTGATGCCACCCTGGATCAGGAACGCCGACGCCATCAGACGGTGCAAAAGGTTGGGGAGGACATCGCGAAACTGCGGATGAACACCGCCATCGCCGCCTTGATCGAGTGGGTCAACAGTTTCGCGGGTGAAAGCCCCGCGCCGCGGGAACATCTGGAAGCGTTGGTGCTCTGCTTGGCCCCCTTCGCGCCCCATATGGCCGAAGAACTCTACCACCGGTTGGCACCGGAGGCGGCGGCCTGCCACCGCTCCGTGGCGCTGGCGCCATGGCCCTCCTTCGATCCAGAAAAGACCCGTGAAGCCTCCCGCGAGGTGGTTATCCAGGTCAACGGCAAGCGGCGCAGCGCCATTCAGGTGGCCGCGGATGCCGAACCGGCGCTGATCCAGCAAACCGCCGAAGCCGACGAAACCCTGATCCGGTTTCTGGACGGCAAGACCCCCGTCAAGGTGATTCTGGCGCCGCCGCGGAAGCCGCGCATCGTGAATTTTGTGGTGAAGGGGTGAGCCCGGATCGCCGTCGGGCCACTCGCCCATCACACGCCCCCCAACGCTCCTAAGAGGCAGGGACCATGGAAAAGCGCTACACCATCCCCGGCCCCTTCTGGTCGCAGTCGCAGCCGCCCACCCTGCCCGCAGGCAAGCCCTTCACGTCCTATCGCTTCGATCTGACCTTCGCCAAAGCCATCGCCGGCAAAGACTGGACCTGGGAGGTGGTTGCAGGCCAGCAGGTCCTGCAGCGCCGCGTCCTCAGCCCCGGGGACGTGACCAAGTTCGTGATGTTCCGTACGGGCGACGGCTCCGCCCCTTTGGCCATCCGGATTGTCAACGCTGATGGCAAGCCCCTGGACGTGCAACTGGCGTCCGCCTTGCTTATCGAGATTGATTTCTTCAGTGAACCCTCGCGGTTCACTTTCACCGACAACAGTGTGGTGGCCTGCCTTGCCACGTACCCCCCGCGGGAAGACATGCTGAAAGACTCCATCAACTCTCTCTTGGGACAGGTGGATCATATCTTTGTCTATATGAATGCTTATAGTCACGTTCCTGATTTCATCCAGCATATGGCGGAGGTCGATGCGCTTAGCTATGTAATTGCATCGGACAATAAGTTACGTGCGGCTGGCAAGTTTTACTGGGCCGATTGCGGCGGCTATATACTGCTGTGCGATGATGATATCATCTATCCTGCGGACTATCGGGTGCGGATGGTCAAGGAAATCAACCGCTATGGTCGCCAGGCGGTTGTTGGCCTGCATGGAAAGCGCTTTGTCGCCAATGAGCAGGGTAAAACTCTTATTTCAGAGCAATTCAAGTTTCCCACCCGGCTGAGCCGCCCTCGCCAAGTCAATCTTTTGGGCACCGGGGTCGCCGGCTTCCACAGTAGCGCCCTGCATCGTATCGACAAACAGCGCCTGTATGAGCGCCCCATCGATAATGATGAGGTCCTGGCGGTGGAATGTCGCCTAAAAGGCATCCCGATGTATTGCATCCCCCAGGAAGCAGGCTGGGTCGTTTCCAACCCCAAAATGCTCTACGGCATCAATGAGGAAGTGGCGGTTGATCGTGCCAAGTTCACCGCCCGGCAAAACTTCCTGGGCACCGGCAGCCCGTGGCCCGACTATCGCCAGGATCTTGAAAAACAAGCACCGGCCCCGCAATCCAACCCAGAATTGCTGGAGATTTTCAAGCACACGGTGCGCAAGCGCCACGCCCAAACACCCATGAGCCTGGTGCAGATCGGGGCCTGCGATGGCGTGGCCTACGACCCCGTACACAGTTTCATCAATGAACTGAACCTCCGCGCCACGTTCTTTGAACCCCTGGGGCACCTCTTCACCCGGTTGCAGCAGAACTACGCAGGCAAGGAGAATGCTGTTTTCATCAACGCAGCAGTGGCGGAGACCAGTGGTCTCGCCACGCTGCGCTATGTTGAACCTCAGGCCATCGACGATGGGGTGGTGCCCGATTGGTCCATTGGCATCGGAACCCTGCTGAAAGACGTCAACGCGGTTGATGGGGCCAAGATCCCAAAAGAGATGCATGACCAAATTGCCCCTCACATCCGCGAACAGACGGTCTCTGTCCTATCCTTTGAGGCCTTTGCCCAATGGAACGGCGTGGCGGACGCGGATATCTTCGTTTCCGATGCTGAGGGATATGATCTCTATTTCCTGAACTGCATCGCTGATGGTTTGATCTCCCCCCTGCTGATCCTCAGCGAGGTGGCCTTGGAGCACCGCTCCAAGGTCGCCGCGGTGATGGAGCGGTTGCGTGTTCGGGGCTACACCGTATGCCGGTGGACCGAGTTTCTGTTGGCCTCCCTCATCCCCCTGGAGGCACCGCCCGGCCAGCCCACCCTCGAACCCGCGGTCAATCACCCCGAAGGGAACAAGGCCGGGGGTGCCGAGGCCGCCAACGACGAGGCTACCGAACGCGACGCAAGCCGCGCTCCTGCCCCGGAAGAAAGCCCCGGTGCCTGATCGGGCATCTTGATCGTCCTTTGGTCCAGCAGGAACCGTTGATTGTGACGCTTTCCCCCACCCAAGCCCTGGAATTTGATCTCAAGGCGCTGCCAGAGGGGTTTTTCGACGATCCCTATCCTTGGATGCATGCCCTGCGCACCCATGCCCCGGTGCAGCGCCAACCGGATGGGTCGTGGCTGCTGACACGCTACGCCGACTGCCTGGCCGTCTATCGCGATCCCTGCCGGTTCAGCAGTGACAAGCGGCAGGCCTTCAAGCCCGTGTTCGGCGACAGCCCCCTGTTCACTCATCACACCACCAGTCTGGTGTTCAACGACCCCCCCCTCCACACCCGCGTGCGCAAGATCATCGCCGGGGCGCTGAGCCCGCGGGCGCTGAGTGACATGGAAGGGTCCGTTCAGGCACTGGTGGACCGGTTGCTGGCCGCCATGGAGGGCCAACCCACCGTGGACGCCATCGAGGCCTTTGCCGCCGCCATCCCCGTGGAGGTCATCGGCAATTTGCTGGGTGTGCCGGTGGAGGATCGCGGACCTTTGCGGGGGTGGTCGCTGGACATCCTCGGCGCGCTGGAACCCACGCTGACCCCCGAACAACAGGACGCCGGAAACCAAGCCGTCGAGGCTTTCTGTGACTACCTGAAGACCCTTGTGGCAGAGCGACGGGCCAACCTGCGGGATCCGGAAGCGGATGTGCTGTCGCGGCTGATCGTCGGTGAAGATGGCGAAACCTTCTCCGAGCGGGAGTTGCTCCATCAGGTGATCTTCCTGCTGAACGCGGGGCATGAGACCACCACCAATCTGATCGGAAACGGTCTTTGGCTGCTGACCCAATGGCCTGAGCAGCGGGCGCGCCTGCTGGCTGACCCTCCGGGCCTGATTGACACTGCTGTTGAGGAAATGCTGCGGATGGAGAGCCCCAACCAATTGGGCAACCGCCAAGCGACGGTGGAGACGGAGATCGGCGGCCAGGTCATCCAAGCAGGGGACTACATCCACCTGTCCATTGCCGGCGCCAACCGCGATCCGGCCCGCTTCGACGACCCCGACCAGCTTGACCTTGGCCGCAAACCCAACAGGCATCTGGCCTTCGGTCAGGGCGTCCACATCTGCGCGGGCCTGACGGTGGCGCGCCTGGAGGCCCGCATTGCCCTGATGGCCTTTCTCCTAGAATTTGTTAACAAATTTGTATTGTCCAGTCGCTGGACAGTACGGGATTAAC
>CAZCBM010000187.1:0-6817 GCA_964496805.1 uncultured Rhodospirillales bacterium
GGCAAGCCCGCCCCTGGTTCAAGCGCGCCCCGGGTCAGGGAGAGCCAGGCCTCTCGCAAAGACCCAGGGCGATACGCCTATGATCGGGCCCAGGGAGTTACTTCTCTTGCTCGTCACAGGGGAGCAATCATCGCCTGTTCACGCCCCAGGATCTCGGTCAGACGCCAGGCAGGCGCAAAGATCTCACAGATTTGCCACTGACCCTGTTCGCGCTCCAAAACAAAGGTCAGCCGAACGGGTTGTTCGCCCCCATGGGTTACGCTGACCACCACCTTGCGCCGCCCATGACGGGCCCCCTGGTCCCTTTCCACATGGATGGTGGGGGCCTCCAGCACATGGGAGGGCGCGTTGTACAGCAGATCGAAGGGCGTGCGATCCTCGGCCAATTGCTCGGCCATGTCGTCCAGCAGATAGGCCTTGGCCAAAAGCGGCATCTGAAACAAGGACACACCGGAGGCGCGCAGCAACTCATGCTCCCAATAGAGGTGCTGAACCACCGTTGTTGCAGAGAGATCGCGCGTTACGTCGGAAGCCTCAGGATGAGACTTCGCGGGCACGGACAACGCCAAAAGCGCCGCCATTGCCGCCAGTCCCACCTGTGCCGCCCTCACCACTCGCGTCATTGCCCGCCACGCCGGTTGCCATCTACCCAGGCCGTGGCAATGATTTAGCCCACTTTGGGGCAAAAGTTTACCAAAAAAGGCAGTCGGCCATAATTTGGGCGTCTATCGCCTCAATTGGGCGGCGATGCCTTAGATGTTAGAGCCTTTTCCGATCAGTCTGACCCGGCCCGCACCCCGCAAGATGGCCTCGACTCCGGCGCACGGGGAAAAGCGCCCCAGCGGGACGGCAGCGCAGCCGATCGGCGGCCCTTCTGCCGTCTCAGCCCCTTTGGGCCCTGGGAAGGAGTGCGCGCAACGATGCTCTCTTTCTCCAGCCGTCCCCTCGCCCGACAGGCCTTGGCAGGCATCGGGAGGGGGGGGCGCGACGGGCGCTGACAGGAGCGCTTCGGTAGAAGCGTCCAGCCAGGCGGCTCAGGGCTTAGCCAATTCCACCTCGGCCGCACGGACCTTCTTGTCTGAGGGGCGCAGGCTGAAGTTCAGCAACAACGGCGCTGCCACAAAAATCGAGCTATAGGTCCCCACCACCACACCGATGATCAGCGCGGTGATAAAGTCCCGCAGCACCGCACCGCCGAAACTCCACAGGGCGATCAGGGCCAGCAACGTGGTTAAGCTGGTGAGCAATGTCCGCCGCAGAGTCAGGTTGATGGCACGGTTGATGAGGCTCGTGATCGCCTCCTTTTTGTATTTCCGCAGCATTTCCCGCACACGGTCGAACATGACCACCGTGTCATTGATGGAGTAGCCGGCGATGGTCAGCACGGCGGCCACCGACGCCAAGCTGAACTCCAATTGCAGCAGACTGAAGACCCCCACAATGATGATGGCGTCATGGGCCAGCGCCGCGATGGCAGACACACCAAACGGCAGGTCGAACCGCGCCGCCACATAAATCAAGATGCCCACCAGGCTCAGCAGCACCGCCACGACACCCGCCTGAATCAACTCGTCGCCGACGCTGGGACCGACGAATTCACTGCGCCGCAATTCAATGGGCGTGGGGTATTGCGCCTCCAGGGCGCTGACAATGGCGTTCGTGGCGGTGTTCACGGCCTCATCAGTATCGCCCAGCACCTGGGCCTTGATCACCACCTCAGTGGGTGTGCCGAACTCCTGTATGGCGGTTGCCCCCAACCCATCCACGCCGCTGACAATGGCACGAATAGCCGCCAGATCGGCGGGGATCAGGTTGCGAACCGGCTGCAAATCAGCGCCGAGTTGGTCCCGATAAAGGTCCACATTGCCGTCCGGAATGGGCACAGACATGACCAGACCGGTTGGAATGTCGGTGACCGTGATCTCCCCGATGCCCGGTTCGGAGGACAGGGCGGACGCAATGGGGTCCAGCAGAGGGCTCACCGTCTCCGCCGTAACGCCCTCCGGCTCGGTGGTGATTTCCACCGCCAGCCCGTCCTCACTGTCCACCACCCGGGTGATGTCGGTGCGAATTTCCAACAACAGGCCACCGGCGAAGTCGATGCCCAGGTTCAAGCCCACGGTCACCAGCAGGATCAAGGAGGCGAGGACAGCCCCGGCCGAGGCGGCCAGTGCCGGGCGCCGCAAGCCGATGAAGTTGATCTTTGGGGGTTCTTTGAAAAACGGCATGGATCAGGTCCTTCCCCTCAATAGGCCAGCGCCTTGGGTTTCGTGCGCTTGAGCCACAGCACCACCTGCAAGCGAGTCACCATGATGGCGGTGAACATGCTGGTGAGGATGCCGATGGACAGCGTGATGGCGAAACCGCGGATGGGGCCCGTGCCGACGGCGGCCAGCAGCCCAGCGGCGATGAGGGTGGTGATGTTGGAGTCGACGATGGTGGTGAGAGCCCGGCCATAGCCGGCATCAATGGCCGAGATGGCGGAGCGTCCCTGCCGCGCCTCCTCCTTAATGCGTTCGAAAATCAGCACGTTGGCGTCCACGGCCATGCCCATGGTCAAGACGATCCCGGCGATGCCCGGCAGGGTCAACGTGGCCTGAAGGAAACTGAGAATGGCGAAGATCAGCACCACATTGGCGATCAGCGCCACCGACGCGAAGACGCCAAACAGGCGATAGACCACCAGCATGAACACCACCACTGCAATGATCGCCACGACACTGGCGATCTTGCCGGCGGCGATGCTGTCCGCCCCAAGGCTGGGGCCAACCGTGGCGCGCTGAACAATCCGCATGGGGGCGGGCAAGGCACCGGCGCGCATCAGGATGCCCAATTCGGTGGCCTCGTCCACGGTGAACCGCCCCTCGATGAAGCCGGCCCCCCCCAGGATGGGGCTGTTGATGACCGGGGCCGAGATGATTTCCCCATCCAGCACGATGGCGAATTGGCGCCCCCGATTCTGGGCGGTGAGGCGCCCGAACGCACTGCCCCCGGCGCTGTCAAACCGGAAGTTCACCACCGGCTCGCCCGTCTCGTAATGAAAGCCCAGGCCCGCATCTGCCAGACGGTCCCCCTTGATGGCCGGTACCCGATTGACGGTGATCGTGCCGAACTGCGGGTCGGTATGGGGCAGGTCCAGCGTTCCCCCCTCCGGCGTTTCGCCGGGGACGGGGACCATATGGAACGTCATGACGGCGGCCTCGGTCACCAGCCGCTCCAGGTCCTGGATGTTGTCGCGATAGCCCGGCACCTCGATGCGCACGCGGTTGCGCCCCTCCGGCTGGATCACCGGCTCAGTCAGGCCGCTCTCGTCAATCCGGCGTCGAATGACCTCGGCGGCCTGGCCGACCAGACCTGTGGTCAGCTCTGCCTGCTGCTGCGCGCTGGGGGTGACGGTGATGGCGCCTTCAGCGGTAACCGTGACATCGACATCCTCGTCCAGCTCGGCCAGCACCCGCTCAGCCTGCGCCCGATCCCGCGACGGGTCCCGCAACCGGGCGGTCACCTCCTCCACGCCACGCTCCAAATCAACATAGGTGATGTTGGCCCCGCGCAGCGCGGCGCGAATGCTGCGCTGCAGGTCGCGCAGGAATTCGTCCTTCACCTGGTCGATCTCAATCTCAGCCAGCAGGAAGGCGCCGCCCTGCAAATCAAGGCCCAGATTGACACTGCGGGTGGGCGCCCAGCCGGGCAACTCGGCCTGCAACGACTCGCGGGTGCCTTCGCTCATCAAGTTCGGGCTGGCGTAGGCGAACCCCAATGCGCAGAGCACCAGGATCAGGATGATCTTCCACTTCTCGAAATGGACCATGGTCTTCAGGGGCCTATGGCAAAAACGTAAGGGGCGGTGTCAGCCACCGGACACAGCAGCGGGAGCGGCGGGCGAGGGCGCCAAAGCCGTCAGGGCAGGCTTAGGCACTCTTGCAGCCACGCCATCTGCCGCGAGGGCGTGTCACCGCCGACGGTGAGCATCACTTGACCATTGCCAATGGTCTCCCGCACCCGTGGGGCCATCATCAGGCGTCCATCCACCAGGATCGCCAAGTCGCGGCCAATATTGGCAGCCGTCTGCTCCCGCAGGATCGGCGTTGCCCGCTCCGTCAGGCGCAGCATCAACACCGGCTCAGGTCCGCCATGGGCGGGCTGCTCCAGGCTGGCCCGGGCGACGTCCGCACCGGTCAGGATGGGGGTGGTCTCCACTTGCCACCACAGGCCGCTATTGTCTTGAACATCTCGGCGGCCGCGGGCTGCCGTCTCAGCCACCCAGACAAACTCCAGGCTCTGGCGACAGTCGCTAGCCAGCGGCGCCTGGGCGGGGTCAAAGCTGGCGGGGTCATAGGCGGCATCGCTGACAAACAGGCTGCGGAGCAGCATCCACAGCGCGTAGGCAAAGCCCGCGAAGGGATTGTCGAAGCTGGGGAAGCTGCTCATCAGGGGTGTCCTGCTGCCTTAATGCGCCGCGAACCGGCTCAGCCCTTGCTCAGGGACGGGCCGGAGGAGGCGGTGTCTTCATCGTCCGCGTCATCCTCATCATCCTTGGCGGATTTGGGCTTGGACGCGGTGCCATGCAGGGCGGCGACGCCGCTGCGCAGGGCCTTCACGCGCACGCCCTCGGCCAATTCCACCTGCAACTCATCGTCGCCGATGGTCTTGGTGATGGTGCCGATCAGGCCGCCGACGACGACACGATCGCCTTTCTTCACGGCAGCCAGCATCGCCTGATGCTCCTTCATGCGCTTCTGCTGCGGGCGGATCAGCAGGAAGTACATGATCGCAAAAATCAGGATCAGCGGCAAAAAGCTGATCAGGCCCCCACCGGGAGGGGCGGCAGCGCCAGGGGCGCCGGTCAGGGCGGGATCACCAGTGGGCGGGGCAGGCACGCCTTCCTGGGCGTGGGCTTCTGTAATCGGAAACACGGGGAGGGGTTGCTCTTGACGATGGAGAGGGGGCAATCACGGAAGGGAGTGCGCCACACCTAAGCATCCGGACCCCGTATGTCGAGCCCATCCGCAAGCCCTGACGCCGCCTTGATCGCCCAATTGACCCGCATCGCCGATGTTTTGGAGCGGATCAGCCCGCCACCACCGCCTTGGCCGGACTTTCCTGGCGCTGGCCCCCGGGCCTTTGTCTGGCAGCCGGACCCGGCGAGCCTGAGGCCGGTGCCGGGGGTGAAAGCGCTGCCGCTGCCTCTGTTGCAGGGCGTGGATCACCAGAAACAGCAGCTGCTGGACAACACCACACGCTTTGCCAACGGCCTGCCGGCCAACAATGCCCTGCTGTGGGGCGCCAGGGGGGCGGGCAAGAGCAGCCTGGTGAAGGCTGTCCATGCCACCCTGGCCGATCGGGTGATCCTGGTGGAAATCCACCGGGAGGACATCGCCACCCTGGGTGCCCTTCTGAGCCGGTTGCGCACCCGGCCCGACGTGCGGGTGTTGCTGTTCTGCGACGACCTCAGTTTTGAGACCGAGGATGCCGACTACAAGGCGCTGAAGGCGTTGCTGGAAGGGGGAATCGAGGGGCGGCCGGAGCATGTCCTGTTCTATGCCACCTCCAACCGCCGCCACCTGTTGCCCCGGGACGCGGTGGAAAACGAGAGCAACAAGGCCATTCACCGGCATGAGGCGGCAGACGAAAAGGTCAGCCTGTCCGACAGGTTTGGCCTCTGGGTGGGGTTCCACGGCATCGGCCAGAGCGTCTATTTGCAGATGATCGACGCCTACGCCGCGCACTATGGTCTGGCGGTGGATCAGCAGACCCTGCATCGCCAAGCGCTGGAATGGCAGGTGACCCGCGGCTCCCGCTCCGGCCGGGTGGCGTGGCAGTTCATCCAGGATTTGGCCGGATCACTGGGACGCCCCTTGGCTTGAGCGCCGTTTCCCGGCCCTCCCGGCCCGCGTCAGCCAACAGGGCACCCTGGCGCCGGCTTCGGCAGCGCTGGAGTTGCGGTTCTGGGTTTGCGCCTTGGCGGCTGGGCCTTATGACTGGGCAGACGTTGCCCCGCGCCACCCTGACCCGTGCCACCCTGACCCGCGCCACCCTGACCCATGCCACGCTGCCACGCTGCTGCCATGGTCGGCTGTATGGTCCGGCTGGCTCGCTATCGCCCCCCTCCCATCTGACGGGTAAGCTTCCCATGTCCCTGCTGCTGCGTGTGCTCCCCCTCCTGTGCCTCGGCACCCTGGCCTTCTCGGCGCCAGCCCTGTCCCAGGCGCGGGCCATCATGATCCTGGATGCCTCCGGCAGCATGTGGGGACAGATCGACGGGGTGAACAAGATCGTGTTGGCGCGGGAGGCCATCGGCGGCGTTCTGCGCGACTGGCCCCAGCAGTCTGAATTGGGACTGATGGCCTATGGGCATCGCACCAAAGGCGACTGCAACGATATTGAACTTCTGGTGCCGCCCGGGCTGATGCCGCCGGCAGACTTGCAGACCCAGGTGAATGCCATCAATCCCCGGGGCAAGACCCCCCTGACGGCCGCCGTGCAGATGGCCGCGGAGGCGCTGCAATACACCGAGGATCCGGCAACCGTGATCCTGATCAGCGATGGGCGGGAGACCTGCGAGGCTGATCCCTGTGCGGTGGGGGAATTCCTGGAGAGCCGGGGCATTGATTTCACGGCCCATGTGATCGGGTTCGACATCACCGCCGAGGCAGACAAGGAGGGGCTGCGCTGCTTGGCCAGCACCACGGGCGGGCTCTATCTGGACGCAGCGGACGCTGGGCGGCTCACCGACAGCCTGGTGCAGGTGGCCCAGGTCACCGCCCAGGCGACGCCCGCCGCCCACGCGATCGCCAGCGTCAGCATCGCGCCCGCA
>CAZCBM010000188.1:0-6797 GCA_964496805.1 uncultured Rhodospirillales bacterium
GGGGGGGCTGACACCGAGCGCAATTGGTCGGTGGTGAAGGTGCCGTACTGGCTGGAGAAGCTCAGGCTCTGCCCGCTACCTTGTTGTTGGCTGACACCGCCAATCTGGTGGTCCTGGGTATCATAGACACGAACGGTGGTGCCATCGGTCACCGCCAGGCGGGCAACATGGGGGAACACGGCATACTGCATCTGGTTTTGCGACCCGGTGCTGGTGGGCTGGCCCAAATCCTCCGGCCACCACGGTCCGTGTTGCGGACCAAACCCTTGTCCGGGTTGCGGACCGAAGCCTTGTCCGGGCGGGGAACTGGGACGGGGCGCCAGAAGTTGCTGTTGCGCCAGGGCCTGAGCAAGGGCAGAGCATAGCCCGTCCACCTGGGCCTTCAGTCCCTGGTTGAACATGTCCCCCACCATGATCATCCCCCCTTGGGTCCATTGGCCCATGCCCCCCAGATCAGGATGGTTGAACTGGGCCATGGTGCCGCCGCCACTGTTCACGGCCAGGAGCAAATGGATCACGGCATCAGTGCTGACGCCGTGGCGCTGGGCCAAGTCCTGGACGAGGGCGTCACCTTGTGGGGTCAGCAGGGGTGCCATTGGGTCGGGTCCTTGATGCAATGCAGCGGTGCCTTGAGCAGAGGACCGTGGGGCAGGACGGCGATCAGGTCAACCGCGGGCCGCTCTCATGCCGGCAGCGCGGCCCCTGTGGAGCAAGGCGGCCACGGAGCAGGTCGACCATGGAGCATGGCGGCTGTGAGGCAAGGCGGCGGGCACGCAGAATCGCCCTTACGCGAAAAGTTATGGCTGCATCCCGCCGCACCCCCCTTTTCATCCTTGCAAACGGTTCTCAGTTTCATGTTTAGTCTGGGCCAACAGACGCCACTCGTTCTGCCGTCTTCCGTGCCTCTCCGATCCCGCCCCGCCGACCAGAGTTCCCATCAGTGGCCGAGCTTCGCCTTTCTGCCGTCAGCCATCGCTTCACTGCCGATACCGCGACCCTGTCGGACGTGTCCCTGGTCTGTCCGGAGGGCAGCCTGACCTGCCTGTTGGGTCCGTCCGGTTGCGGCAAGACCACGCTTCTGCGGCTGATCGCTGGGCTGGAGGATGTCCAGCAAGGTGAGATCCAGATTGGCGGGCGCGTTGTGGCGTCGGATCGGGCGCGATCGGTCCCGGTGGAGCGCCGCAGCGTCGGGTTGGTTTTTCAGGACTTTGCCCTGTTCCCCCACCTATCTGTGCTCGACAATGTGCTGTTTGGCCTGCGCCGCAAGGATGGGAAAGCCGTTGATCGTGCCCGCGGTCTGTTGAATGCCGTGGGCTTGAACGGTATGGAGCGTGCCAACCCCAATACGCTGTCTGGCGGGCAGATGCAGCGTGTGGCCCTGGCCCGTGCCCTTGCCCCTGAACCAGAGATTCTGCTGCTGGATGAGCCGTTCTCCAGCCTCGATCCCTCCCTGAGAGATGAGGTGCGGGCCACCACCCGCCGTGTGCTGAAGGAGACGGGGACGACCGCCGTCATGGTCACCCACGATGCCGAAGAAGCCATGCGCATGGCCGATCGTATTGCGGTGTTGGGACCGGGGGGCAAACTCCATCAGGTGGCCAGCCCGGCTGAGATGTACGAGCATCCTGCCGACCCCTATGTCGCTGGCATCTTTGGTCCGGTGAATTGGATCAGGGGCACCGTGGAGAATGGGCAGGTGGTGACGCCTCTGGGTCGCGTGCCGGCCGCCCCGGGGGCAGGGGCACCCTCACACGGCCTGTCCAGCGGAGCGCAGGTCACGGTCATGATCCGCCCGGAGTACGTCCGCCTTTGCCATCGGCCGTGCAAGGATGCCCCCACACCAGGGACGGTCCTGTCCACTGAGCCCATGGGCCGGATGAGCCATCTGCACATCCAGGTTCCGGGCCAGGAAGGCTTTTTGGAGGTTGACCAGTGGGGCCTGACGCCGTTGGCACAGGGCCAGACCGTGGGGATCGGCCTCGATCCAGAGCGCATCCATGTGTTCCCCGTGCTTGGCTGAGGGGTGAGCCGAGAGGGCTAGGCAGAGGACGGCCAGGTCTCATCCAGGGCTTGACCCTTCCAAGACCCAGGCGCAGCCTTGGATCCCATGAGCACCATAGACACGACTTCCCCCCGGCGCCTGTGGATTGATACCGATCCGGGCGCTGACGACGTTCAGGCCATTCTGCTGGCCTGCCAAGGTAGCCCCGCCGTGCGGCTGGTGGGCCTATCCGCCAGCAATGGCAACGTTCCGGCAGAGACCACCACCCGCAATGCCCTGGGCGCCTTGGCCCTGGCGGGCCGAGCGGACGTGCCAGTTTTCACCGGCGCGCAGAAGCCGCTCAGCCGTGATGCCCACTATGATTTCTATTTTGGTGAGGATGGTTTGGGCGGATTTGCCCTGCCGCCCGCACTGGCTGACCGTCAGCCAGGTGACGCCGTGGAGGCCCTGCTGGCGGAAAGCCGGCTTGGGCCAGATCGGCTGATCCTGGCCTGCATCGGCCCCATGACCCTGCTGGCGCAGGCGCTTTCCCGTGATCCCGATCTGGCGGACAGGATTGAGGTCGTCGCCATGGGGGGGGCCTTTTTGGACGCCGGCTTCAATGGCTGTGGCCGCAAGGGCAACGTCACGGAGAGGGCGGAGTTCAACATCCATGTTGATCCGGAGGCCGCGGCACAGGTTTTCGCCACAGTACCCCGGATCACCCTCGTGCCGTGGGAACTGGCGCTGGCTCAGGCGGTGACACCGGACCTGCTGGCGCAATTGCGGGCGCTCACCAGTCCGGCGGGCAAAGCCATGGCTGCCATGTTGGGGCCCAGCGATGCGCGGGCCTTGGAGGAGATTCGTGCCCTTGGTTTGCCCGGTGCCTGCTTCTGTGACCCGCTGGTGAGCGCCTACGTCCTGGATCCCGGTGCCTTTCGCGGCATCCGCGGCCGGGTGACGGTGGGCCTCGGAGGCGCCACCGGCGATGGACCGGACCGGGGCGAAACCGTCCTGCACCCCAATGACGGTGCCCAGGCCAATGTCCTGCTGTTGACTGAAGCCGATCGGGGGCGGGTGCACGCGCTGTTCGCTGATGCCATTGCCAGCTATGAGGCTTTGGCCCCCACGGGCTGAAGCCTTTCGCGTGGCAAATGGGTTACCACCGGTCCGCTCCCACCCTTGGCAATCGATGAGAGTATCCTGCCAGGAGGGTACCCTGCCAGTTGGTGTCCGGCCGAACAGAGCCGAGGCGGGTGCGGGATGGCCCGAACTGATCGCGAATGGCTCTGAAGCGGGTGCATAATCGTCTTGAACACAAGCCCGCTTTGGTCATGACGGACAGCCAAGAACGTTATGGCGACGCTTCGGCGCCATCCTGGGCGACTGCTTCGGTTGAGGCGGCGTCGGTTGAGGCGGCGGCATCGGTTGAGGCTGAATCGTCCGCCTGATTGCCTGCCTGAGCCAGACTGGCCTGAAGCTCATCGATGGCCTGCTGGGCTCCCGGATGCACCGGCGCGGTCAGGCCAACGCTGGACATCTCCCCAGCGTTCAGCGTGCCCAGGGCCGGATGCAGACGCTTGAGCGCGTCAACCTGGCCCAGAACCGCTTTGGCCACCACATACACAACACGCTCTGGCATGGCGTCCACCGTCACCAGGGTGGCGCGGACCCCGAAACTGTCCACCGCGTCGGTCTGGCCCGGATAGGTGCCGGCGGGAATGCTGGCCTTGGTATAGAAGGGCTGGGCGTCGATCAAAGCGTCGATCTCGCTGCCAGAAACGGGGATAAAGCGCACCGCACAGCGGTCTGCGATGTCCTTAATGGCTTGCGCCGGATGGCCGATGGCTTCAACCGCGGCGTCGATCTCACCGTCGCACAGGGCTGGTGCCACAGCGTTGCCGGCCAGCGTGGTGGCCTGGCCCAGATCGTCCACATCCATATCATGGGCGCCCAGTGCCGCTTCCATGGTGACGCGGCGACCGGTGTTCGGGCGACCGATGTTGACTGTCTTGCCCTCCAGGTCAGTAAAGCGTTGCAGATCACTGTCCGCCTTGACCAGGATCGTCAGGGGTTCGGCATGCAGGCTGAGCACGCTGCGCAACGTCTCCATCTTGGCGTCGCCCTCAAACTGTCCCTCGCCCCCATGGGCCCGGGCCTGCCAGTCCGAGGCAACCAGGGCGAAATCCACCTCAGTTTCCTTTAACAGCGCCAAGTTGGCCAGGGATCCACCCGTGCTCTCCAGCACACAGCGCACCCCATGGACGGCCCGGTCGCGGTTGATGAGCCGGCACACTGCTCCGCCAGCGGGGAAATAGACGCCGGTGACGCCGCCTGTGCCCAGATAGATGGTGGACGTGGTGTCCGGCGCGTTCGCCTGTTGGGCGCTGGCGGATGCCATCCCAAGGGCGAGAGCAAAGGCCGTGGCGGCCAGGGGCAGAAGCAGGCGGGGGGAGGTCACAGCAAGGGGGTCCTTATCGGCAGGGGGAGCCGGACTCGGTGGCTCAAGTCACGACCAGTGAGGCATCAGGATCGCCGGAGGAAGCCACGCCAATCCCCAGCTCTGTTTGAACCTTTAGGTCTGGGGTGAGGCCGCAATGTGTCAAGCGGCGCTACAGCGGCAAGGGCTCACGAAGGTGCGACCGGCGCCCCTTTGTGACCCTGATGCGCCAATTCGATCACCTGTTCCGGGCTCAAACCAGCATCGCGGTAGCTGCGCAGGGACCGGGCGTCGTCCCGCTTGGCGAGGCGTTTGCCGGCGCTGTCCAGCACCAGCCGGTGGTGGACCCACACCGGGACCGGCAGGCCCAGCAGATGGATCAGCAGGCGGTGGAGCGGTGCGGCAAAGCGCAGATCCTCACCCCGGGTGACATGGGTGACGCCTGTGGCCGCGTCGTCGATGACCACGGCCAGGTGATAGCTGCCCACGGCATCGCGTCGCCCCAACACCACATCCCCAATCGGTGACAGGTCCACCGGCCAGTCACCGGGATCCTGTGGGCCGATCTCGGTCCAGGTGAGCGGTCCCGCTGCGGCCAGGGCCGCCTGATGGTCCAGCCGCCACGCCGGTGACCGCCCGGCATCCTGCCGGGCCTTTTGCGCACCTGCCGAGAGGCCGCGGCACGTTCCGGGGTAGATCAGCCCCTCGGGCCCATGGGCGGCACTGGCCGCTGCGGCGATGTCCTTGCGGGTGCAAAAGCAGGGATAGATCAGGCCCTGGGCGCGCAGGCGATCCAACGCGTCGGCATAGTCGCTCAGGTGGGCTGATTGTCGGCGCACCGCTGGCGGCCAGGTCAGGCCTAGCCAGGCCAGGTCCTCCAGCAGAGCCGCCTCGAACTCGGGTCGGCAACGGCCCTGATCCAGATCATCGATCCGCAGCAGCATGGTGCCGCCCTCACGGGCAGCGACGTCCTGCGCGAACAGCGCGGAAAAAGCATGCCCCAGGTGCAAGAGACCAGTGGGGCTGGGCGCGAAGCGGGTGAGGACCATGGGACCGGCGAGGCTTGAGGATCAAATGCGCAGGGGTGACCAGCGGCATCCGGCTGGAGTAAGGTAGGCGTCTATGCCAGCCCTGTCCAAGGACGCTATCCTGATGCAATTCACCGTCCGCGCCGGTGATGTGCCCACCCGTGGAGTCCTCCGCCTGGGTGAGGCGCGCATGCCTTGCGCGCTGGGTCGATCGGGGGTGAGTGTGGACAAGCGGGAGGGCGACGGGGCAACGCCTGTGGGCGTTTTCCCGCTGCGCCGGGTCCTTTATCGCCCGGACCGGGAGTCGGCGCCTGTCACCGATGGCTTGCCCGTCTTTCCCCTGGTACCGGCAGATGGCTGGTGCGATGACCCAACGCAGTCCCATTATAACCGCCCCGTGCAGTTGCCGGTCACCTTCAGCCATGAAAAGCTGTGGCGATTCGACTCCCTCTATGACCTGGTGGTGATCTTGGGCCACAATGATGACCCGGTGGTTCCCGGCGCCGGCTCGGCCATCTTCCTGCATGTGGCGCGGCCGGACTGGGGCCCGACAGAGGGATGTGTCGCGCTGGCGGTGGACG
Organism: uncultured Rhodospirillales bacterium; assembly: GCA_964496805.1. GTDB lineage: Bacteria > Pseudomonadota > Alphaproteobacteria > CAZCBM01 > CAZCBM01 > CAZCBM01. The sequence continues at coordinate 6,031 of CAZCBM010000188.1, forward strand.
ACTTGCGCCAGTTGCTGCGCAGCAGCGGTCCCGGGTCGACCCTGTCCGTTCTGCCCCTGGAAGAGGCGGCCTCGCCATGACCGATGCAGGGCGCCGCCCCATCCTGGTGGTGGACACCAACATTGCCCTGGCGGCGGTTCTGCCGCCGGATGGCCGGGACAAGATGGTGGTCAGCCAAGTGCGCCACACCGCTGAATGGGTGCAGTCGCTGGCCACAGCGGCGGAATTGCGCCGGGTCGTGGCACGGCCTGTGTTCGATCGGTATCTCCCAGCGCAGGAAAGGGCGGCGCGGGTGGAGGCCCTGTTGGGGGAATGCCGGATGGTTGACGCCCCGGCGCGCTTTCGCCGCTGCCGCGACCCGGACGACAACATGTTCCTGGATTTGGCCGTTGCCGCTGGCGCCATGGCCATCCTCAGTGAAGATCGGGAACTGTTGCGCCTGAATCCCTTTCAGGGGGTGGCCATTTGGTCGGCTGGGGTTTATCTGCGTCGCCAGGGTCTGAAGCCGCCCGCAAAGCGCCGCGGGGGCTGAGCAGATTCAAAAAGGGATAATCGGGTGTCGAGGGGCAGGGCAGTGATGACAGTCAAGGGACAAGGACAAGTCCGGACCGCGGCACCTTCGGCGTCAGCGGCATGGCTGACCGCCGTCGACGGTGCCCAACGCCGCCTTGCGAGGGCGGTCCGGTGTTTCCACACGGTGGCCAATCGCCTTCAGGGGCGGGCGTTGGCCCTGGTTCTGGCGGTGGCGGTGCTGAGCACCCTGGGCC
>CAZCBM010000189.1:0-6793 GCA_964496805.1 uncultured Rhodospirillales bacterium
GCCGGCGTCGAGCTCGGTCTGGCGCTCGCGGCGGCGGGCGAGGCGGCGATGTCCAGGGCATCAGGGCAAGCCGCGCGGATGGCGGCACGGATGGGGTCTGGCGCCTCGGTGCGCGGGTTGTCATCGGTCACGATGGCGATGTCGGCATGATCCCGGGCGGCCTGCCCCATCAGCGGGCGTTTGCCCGGGTCGCGGTCGCCGCCGGCGCCGAACACCACCAGGATCCGTCCCTGACAGTGGGGGCGGACCGCCTGCAGCACGGTGGCCAGGGCGTCCGGGGTGTGGGCATAGTCCACCAACACCGGCGCGCCAGTCCGGGTCACGGCCACCCTCTCCATGCGCCCGCGCACCGCTTGCAGGTGAGGCAGAGCCGCCGCGGCGCTGTCCCACGGGACACCGGTGGCTAGGGCCAGGCCCAGGGCAGCCAGCACATTGTCAGCCTGGAATACCCCCAAAAGGCTCAGGTCCGCCGTGGTCTGCCGGTCCCGCCAAGTCAGAGTGAGCCTCTGCCCCAGTGCCGTGGGGCGGGCATGGGTCAGCTGCAATTCCAGCCCGTCGGCCCGGCCCGCCTGCAGCACCCGCCGCCCCGCCTGGGCCGCCAGAATGCTCAACCGTCGCCCCCAATCGTCTGCTTCCACCACCACCGCTGGGCAGCCCTCCGGCAACACCTCGGTCAGCAGGCGGCTCTTGGCCTGAAAATAGGCCTCCATGGTGCCGTGATAGTCCAGATGATCGCGGCTGAGATTGGTGAAGGCAGCCGCGCTCAAGCGCACGCCGTCCAGCCGATACTGGTCCAGCCCGTGGCTGGAGGCTTCGAACGCTTGATGGGTGATGCCCTCGGCGGCCAGATTGGCCAGCATTTGGTGCAGGCCCACCACGTCCGGGGTGGTCAGCGTGCCGGGTGTGAGACCCTGGGCCGTTTCAAGGCCCAAGGTGCCGATGCTGGCCGCAGGAAAACCAGCCGCGGTCCATAGCTGGCGCAAGAAGTGCACCGTGGAGCTTTTGCCATTGGTGCCAGTGACGGCCACGGTGGTCCCGAAATCGCTGCCCAGCAGGCGCCCGGTCATGTGGGCCAGGGCAAGTCGGGGCTGGGCATGGCGCAGAACGGCGATCCCCGCTGGGACCGGTTCGGCCGGAGCTGCGCCATCGGCCAGCAGCAGTGCGACCGCGCCGGCAGCCACCGCCTGGGGGGTGAACCGCGCGCCATCGGCAGCCGTGCCCGGCAGGGCCGCGAACAGGTCACCTGGCTGAACAGCACGGCTATCCAGGCTCAGACCGCTGATTTTCAGCGCCGGATCACCCTGGTCCAGCCGCGCCCCACTGGCCTGGATCAACGCAGACAGGGGCAAGGGGGCAGGGGGCGATGCGGGCATGGGGCAGGGGATCAGTGGCCAGAGCTTTTGGGGTGGTGGGTCCAGTTGACCTGCATTTCCGCCTGGATAAACGGGTCATCCTCGTCCACAGGCGCAATGGCATACAGCGGTGCCATGCGCTCCACAATCTCCTTGAAGATCGGGGCCGCCACCCAGCCCCCGGTGGCACGGCCATGGGTGTGGGCCTGGGGCTTGGGCTCGTCCACGTTCACCAGGATCACAAACCGGGGATCGTTCAGCGGGAACGCCCCCAGAAAACTGGAAAAGTTCATGTCCCGTCGCTTGGAGTAATAGCGTCGGCCGGTCTCCGGGTCCGTCACCACCTTCTCAGACGTGCCGGTCTTGCCGCCCACCAAGTAGCCGTCGGCCCGGGCCAGGCTCGCAGTGCCCTCCCGCGGGACCAAATAGAGCAGCCGCCGGAGGTCATCGCTGGTCTGCTGGCTGATGACCCGATACTCCGCGCGCTCGATCAACCCCTCCGTCTTCAGCACGGTGGGGGTGCGATAGATGCCGCCATTGACCATGGCCGCTGCCGCTGCCGCCAGATGCAAGGGGCTGACGCTGATACCGTGCCCATAGCTGACGGTGGCGGCCGAGATCCGGCTCCAGCCCGGCGGGGGGATCTGCGGTTCGGCGTGGATGGACAGGCCCGCGTCCAGCGGGCTCAGCAGCCCCAGCTTGGCCAACAGCACCCGCTGCCTGTCGCGGCCCACCGCCTCCATCATGCGCACCGAGCCGATGTTGGAGCTGTAAATCAGGCTCTCGGCGATGGTGTAGTTGTGGCGCGGCGGCTTGAAGTCCCGGATGCGGAAGCCACCGATGGTCAGCGGGCTCATGGTGTCCACTGTATCATCCACCTTCCAGACGCCGCTTTCCAGGGCCAGCGCGGTGGTGAACAGCTTGAAGGTGGACCCCATCTCATAGCTGCCAGTGAGCCCGGAGAGCCAGTTTTCCCGCTCATCCGCCGGACGGTTGGGGTCATAGTCAGGCAGGCTGACAGCGGCCAGGACCTCCGCGGTGTCGGCATCCAGAACAACGGCCATGCCCCCCTTGGCCTCAAATGCATCAATCCCCGATTGCAGCGCCTCCCGGACCATGGCCTGAAGGCGGCTGTCGATGGTCAGCACCAGGTCTTCATCGGCGGTGTTCAGAAAGGACTCGAAGCGCCGTTCCACGCCGGCCTGACCCACATTGTCGATGCGGGTGAAGCCAGTCAGATGGGCGGTCAGACGGCCCCGGGGATAGCGGCGCGTCTCCGTCTCCCGGAACTCCAGGGCCGGCAAGCCCAGATACAGCACGTCCTTCTGTTCCTGAGGCGTTAGCCCCTGGCGCAGATAGACAAAGCGCTCCCGGTCCAAGCGCTGGACAATGTAGGCGGGGTCCAGGTCCTCAAACACGGTTTTCAGGCGCTGAGCGATCTCCCAGGGGTCGCGCACGCGGGTGGGCAAGGCGCCCAGGGCAACCGTCTTGACGCTGAGCGCCAAGATCTCCCCATTGCGGTCCAGGATCATCCGCCGCTCAGTCACCGGGGCCGGAGGCGCATGGCCCACCATCGGGGTTGCAGCGGGATCCTGCACAGACAGGCCCGCCAGCGTGGCGGCGCGGGCCGACAGCCCAAGGAAGATCAGAGCCACGGCCGCGGCTGCCAAGCGCAGCCGGTTGCGGGCGGTCAACAGCGGCGGGCGGCGCATCAGCGGTCCACCGCCAACAGCGCGTTGGTTACCTGGACGGCCTGGAGCCCGTCTGAAGACACAGCCAGCACAGCAGCCGGCACGCTGGGGACCGGCGGCAGGCTGGCATAGGGGATGTCATCCAAGGTTGCCAGGTGACGCCCGGTCATGGGCACCATGTCGGTGTATTCCTCCACCACCGGCCGCAGCATGGCGGGCGCGGTGACATAGCTCCATGCCCCTTCCAGGTGATGGATACGGCGTCGCTCCACCCCCATCTCAGCGCGAAGCTGGCGGATCTCCCGCTCTGCTGTGGAGACTTCGTGGGAGGTATAGAGCTGGAGCGCCATCAGCACGCTGCCAAGCACTATGCCGGTGAGGGCGACGATCCGGGTAAGCATGGGCGGCCTCCTGCCGAAAGCGCGGTCCCCCCAACGCCCTGGGTCAGCGCCGCCGTTCGATCACCCGCAACTTGGCGGACCGGGCGCGGGGATTGGCCGCGATCTCCTCAGCCGTGGGTAAGATCGGCTTGGTGGTGATCGCAGCAAAAGCCGGCGTGGTGGTTGGGCCAAGGTGGGGCAGATGACGGGAGCCCTGGGGCTGGCGGCCGCAAAGAGTGCGAAACCTGTCCTTCACAATCCTGTCTTCGAGTGAATGAAAGGTTACGATGGCCACCCGGCCGACCTCGGCCATGATCTCCGGCAGGCTGTCCAGAAGGCGTTCCACTTCCCCCAATTCGTCATTCACCGCGATACGCAGGCCCTGGAAGGTGCGGGTGGCGGGGTCGATGCCATCCTTGGACGCCCGCACCACACTGCGCACCACCTCAGCCAATTGGGCCGTGGTTGTCAGGGGAGACGCCTTACGCGTCTCAACGATTCGCCGCGCCACGGCGCGGGATCGCCGTTCCTCCCCGTATCGCCAGATGATGTCGGCAAGCTCGGCCTCCGGCAATTGGGCCACCAGATCGGCGGCGGTGGGGCCATCGTCGCCCATGCGCATATCCAGCGGACCGTCAAAGCGAAAACTGAACCCCCGATCGGCCTGGTCCAGTTGCATGGAACTCACGCCCAAATCCACCGCCAGCCCGTCCACGGGCGGCAAGATGTGCTGGGTCAAGAGGGAGGCAAGCTGGCCGAAGGGGGAATGCAACAGACTGAGACGCCCGGGAAAGGCCTCAGCCAAAGGATCTGCGAAGGCAGCGACGGAAGGGTCGCGGTCGATGGCCGTGACCCGGCAGTGGGTCTGTTCCAGCAAGGCACGGCTATAGCCACCGGCGCCGAAGGTGGCGTCAACGGCATGGGCGCCGGGGACCTCCAGCGCCGGGCGCAAGGCCGCCACCACCCCGTCCAGCAGAACCGATATGTGCGATGATTGTTGTGGCGGCATCAGGACCAGCCGGGGTGGTGGCGGGGGCATCCACGGGGGATGCCCCGGCATCAAGGGGATCAGGCAGGTGGGCCGACCGGCAAGGACAGCCCGCCCTCCCCCGCCTCCTTCAGCGCCTGCGCCTGGAAGGTCTCCAGGGTCGCCGGCGCCATCATTCTGAAAAAGCGGTTCATGCCCACAAACGCCACCTGATCACTGACCCCGATGCTCTCCCGCACCGCCTCGGTCAGGACCAACCGGCCTTCGCTGTCAAAGCTCAGCTGTTGGGCGTTGCCGAACAGGGCGGCCTCCAACCAACTGCGCTTGGGACTGAACAGCTCCAGCTGCTCCAACTGCTGCGCCATCTGCTGCATCGTCTCCAGGCTGAACGCCTCCAGGCCACTGACCTGAAAACTGCGCAAGGCGACGACGCCGCTGAACGCGCTGCCCTCCAGCACCGTTCGGAAAGTCGCCGGAACCGATACCCGCCCCTTTTTGTCCACCCGGTTCAGATGTGTGCCGAGAAAGAAGGGGAGCATGGGTCAGGCGGGCCATCCTACACGGCCGCGGCGGAGGGCCAGCGGCTGGGCCAATCTGGGAGCAGGCATGGGAAGAAGCGCTCCCCGATGGGCAAATTTGGGATAGCATGGGCTACAATGGGCGTCAATGGGATCATCATGTTCCGTTAACCCCTCTGACCGCGTTCGGCGATGGCCAGAGGCTGCCCATCGGAGGCTGGACATTTGCCCTGAGGGGCGGCTCAACTGGGCCGTCCGTCCTCTCTTGCTGGAGCCTGCACCCCATGAAGTTCGCCACCTTTCGCCATCACGGCACCGTTCATGTGGGCGTGGTCGACCCTCAGGCAGGCACCGTGGCGCGCCTGCCCATCGCGGCCGATGAGGCCCAGGGCGTGGCCGGTTTGATTGGTCTGGACACTCTGCCCGCGCCCGCCGACCCAGTGCCGCTGGCCATGGTTGACCTGCTGGCCCCGATTCCACGCCCCCGACGCAATGTCTTTTGCGTGGGGAAGAACTACGCCTCCCACGTTGAGGAGCTGGCGCGGGCAGGCTTCGACTCCGCCGGTCAGGGCAGCGCCCCGCCCAAGGCCCCCATCCTGTTTTCCAAGGTGCCCGAGAGCGTCATCGGCACGGGGCAGCCGATCCTGATCGACCCCTCCGTTTCCACGGCCATTGATTATGAGGCGGAGTTGGCGGTGATCATCGGCAAGCAGGGGCGCGGCATCCGCCGGGCCGAGGCCCTGGATCATGTGTGGGGGTATACGCTGGTGAACGACATCACCGCCCGCGACCTGCAAGGCCGCCACGCCCAATGGCTGATTGGCAAAGGTCAGGACACCTTTTGCCCCATGGGGCCGTGGGCCGTCCTGCGGGAGGATGTGGATCTGTCCAATAGCCCGCTGCGCTGTACCGTGAACGGGGAAGAGCGACAGAACAGCCACACCGGGCTGATGATCTTCGATGTTCCCACCATCATCGAGAGTCTGTCCGCCGGGCTGACCCTTTATCCGGGGGATGTCATCGCCACCGGCACACCGATGGGCGTGGGAATGGCCTTCAAGCCGCCGAAATACCTGACGGAGGGCGATACGGTCCGGGTGGAAATGCCGGCCATCGGCGTACTGGAGAACCCGGTGCGAAGATACCCTGGGTCCTGACGCTCGCTGCCCTGGGGGCTCAGTTTCTGAGGGGGGAGGCGGGCGACGTCACGGTTTGCAGATAAGCGAGATGCCAGCCTGCCGCAGACCGCCGATCCCTGGTTGCTTTCCCAGCCATTCAGTGAGATGACGCCGTCAGGATGCGGCGGGATCGACCGAGGTTTGACAGGCAGGGGGCATGGACATGACACGCAGGACAGGTTTTGTGCGGTCCCGGCAAGGGGCCACGGCCTTGACCTATGGGCTGGTGGTGGGGCTGGTGTCCTTGGCTGCCCTGGGCAGCGTGACCCGCATGGGCGGCGGGATCGAGGCCCTGTTCAATCCGGTGGCCGATGAGATCGCCGGGGTGAACCAGACGGCCGCCCCCACAGGCCCCAGGTGTCCGGCGGGACAGGTGCTGGACGAAGGCGAATGCCTCATCCCCTGTGCCCTCAGCATCACGGGGTCCTCCAATGCCGGTATCGCGCTCAGTGATCTGGTCAGTGCCTGCACCGGGAGTGGCCCGTGGCAGATCACGCTGACCATTGGCAGCGGGGTGACCCTGGGCGCCCCCAACACGGCAACGCCTGCGCTCAGCCTCTCAGGCGCCCCGACAGGCTCGGTGGTGATCCTGGAGAATGCCGGCACGCTCACGGGTGCAGGCGGCGCCGGTGGCCGCGGGGGACAGACCGATACCCGCAGTTCCAGTTGGGGGCCCGCGGCGGGCG
>CAZCBM010000190.1:0-6784 GCA_964496805.1 uncultured Rhodospirillales bacterium
CACCGGACGCCGCTGCCAGCCACATGGTGGTGGCAGAAGCGGCCCTGGATGCCGGGAAATTGGCCGAGTGCCGCCGGCACCTGGATCAGGTGCGCACACCGGACCGGACCCGCCGCTATTGGACCCTGGCCATCACCCTGGAGCAGGCCTCAGGCGAGGACAGCGACCGCCTGACGGAGGTTCTGCGCCATGCCGCGGACGCCCCTCAGGATCCGATCTGGCAATGCACCCAAACCGGTGTGGAACAGGCGGAGTGGACCCTGGTCAGCCAGGGCGGTGCGTTCCACAGCCTGACGTGGCTCAAGCGCCAAGCGCGGCCAGCGGCCAGCAACGTGAAGACAGACGAAGCGGCGCCTGCCCCCAGCGAGGCGGTGGTTCTGGAAGCAGTGAAGTAAAGCCTGGGTTGCTGGACACGAGGAGCCATCCGCAGCCCCCTCGGGTCCCTGTGCCCCGCTGGTGGGGGCCTGAGGGTGGGGAATAAACATGCCGGACACCTGCCTCCCAGACCTTGGGAGACAGGCCCCAAAAAAAAGAGGGCGTGATCGTCAGTAGCGATCACGCCCTCACTCTTTAGCAGCCTCAAAGAGGCTTGATAGCTGGACAACAGGCGGGGTTAGCGCGCCATCCAGGAGTCGATCTCCTCCTGTGCCCGCTCCCGGCTGAGGCCATAAAGCTCTTGCAGGCGCCCGACCATTTCCTCCCGGCTGCCGTTAATCCGATCCAGTTCATCGTCCGTGAGTTTGCCCCACTGCGCCTGGATCTGGCCTTTTACTTGGCGCCAATTGCCTTCGATCTGATCCCAGTTCATGGTCCTGGTCTCCTCATCATGGTCCTGTGGGCGAGAGCGGGCAGCGCGCCGCAGCGCGCTGCCCTTGGCGGTCTAAAGCCATGGTTTATTGGGTGGTGATGGTCGGCGCGGATTCAAACGGTGCGGTGCCGCCATCGGCGATCAAATAGGCATCGCCCTCTGCTGGCTGCACGCGGGACAACTGCCCGATGCTCACAGAGACGGCCTTATCGCCCGTCCCCACTGCTTCTTCGACACCCACAACAACGGCATCAACCGAGCCGCCAGTGCCGTAGACAATGTCGCGAACATCACCGATCCGCTCCCTGTCGCGGCTATACACGGCCACACCGATCAGGTTCTCGCTGCTCATCCGGCCGTCTGCACCGTCGATGTAGACGCTGCGATTGCCAAACTCATTGGGGGACAGGGTGTCTGGCTCAGTGGCGCTCATGCCCACAGCAGGCACCTCTTCACGCAGAACCTCGGTGCGGGCGTCAACCGGCGCATCCTGGGTGGCCGCGTTACCGACCGGATTGCCGCCAGCGTCCTGCGCCAGGGCGGCCGTCCCACCGATCAGGGCAAAAACGGCGGTCATTGCGGTCAAAGTCTTGGTACGCATTGGAATACTCCTCGCGCTTTGGGACATAGGGCCAGACAGTGCTGCCTGGTTATTATATCAACCTACACCTGCGACAGGCGTTCCAAAAAAAATCGGCGCAAACGCGCCGATTTTCGAAACATTGATTGTAGACGGTTACTCAGCAGGCGCGTTCACAGCCTCGCCAATCTCACGAATACCGTCACCAGCGGAATCCGCCACCTGCTCCACCGTCTGCCCGATCTCATCAGAAGATTTGACACGGACAGTCATGGAATCGGTGGAGCCATCAAAATCGACGGCAAGAATAACAAAGGCAATCAGCGCGATTACGCCAGCCAAAATCAAACCTCGCATGGGACAACTCCACGGTGAATAATTTGGGGGCCAAGGGAGAGCAGGGGATTTGTATCAGTCGATGGCGTTTTCGACGTCATCAACCCCTTGTCGATGTCCTCTCCGGGATCAAAGCGGCCATCATCTTCGCCAATCTCGTTGCCAACGATGCCACCGGCTGCAGCACCAGCCACGGCAGCGCACCCGGCCAATCTCAAGTTGCCGGCCAGAAGCATAATCAAAAAGATACGAGAAAACGGATGTGGGGACACAGAAACCTCCATAGAACAGGATAAACGACCCAGCATGGACCGCTGTTGTTCTATCAACGCGATCAACCGCGCAACGGTTCCAAAGATTGATTGGACCCTATGCCGCTTCAGCGGATGGATCAGCATGAAAAAACAGTGCCTGACCAATGGCAGCCTGGACTGTATCCTGTCTAAAGGGCTTGGTGACCAGGAATGTTGGTTCCGGGCGCTCGCCTGTCAGCAGGCGCTCGGGATAGGCCGTGATAAAAATCACCGGCACGGGCACAATCCCCAGTATCTCTTGGACCGCCTCAATGCCGGAGGAATTGTCCGCCAGTTGAATGTCAGCCAACACCAGACTGGGCGCCTTGGCGGCAAAGGCCGCCACAGCCTCCTGCCGGGTCGTGGCCAAGGCACAAACAGAGTGGCCTAACCCCTCCACGATCTGTTGCAGTTCCATGGCGATCAACGGCTCGTCTTCAATGATCAGCACCGACGAACGGGTCTGTTCCTTCAGGGATGCAAGCCCCTGGGTCATATAGCTGGTGACCGTCTCCGGATCGCTGTCCATGATCACGGCCGCCTCCTCTGCCGAAAACCCCTCCATGGAGACCAGCAAGAGGGCCTGGCGAGATAAAGGCGTGATCTGCCCCAGATGGTGGGCGACGGCTGGCTGGTCGTGCCCATGGGCCGCCGGATCCTGATCGGCGACGCTGCTCACCCAAATCGCCTGAAAAGTCCGATAGAGCGCAACCCGCGGCGCCAGTGACCCCGGAAACTCCTCCGGCACAGCAACGATTGCCTCGAGGGTGGCCGCCACCAAGGTGTCGCCAAGCCCCTGCTCCCCACACAAGGCGCGCGCGTACCGGCGCAGGTAGGGAAGGTGGGGCATGATGAGGGTCGCGTGGGACATGGGATGCTCCGTCAGCGGAAAGATAACCTGACCGGCGCCGTCATCAGCGGATCAGAAAACGCATTAGCCAATAAGGATGGTGGGTTTCTCCCCTTTCGCAAGAACTATATTTTTCACAGGGAAGGGAACCGGGGTGCGCCCTCTGCGTTGAAAATTGGTGTGCTGAGAGCATGCAGCCATTTTCCGAACCAGGGCGCCCGTTGCGCCGGAGAGCCATGACCTCACGGATGAACTTTTCAGATGCGCTTGCTTCGAACCGGTCCGAGTCAGATGGGCTCGAGGACGACCACCGTGGGGGGCCTGACCCTCAACAGTCCGAGTTCGTGTCCCATGCCCTTAAACGTGCCTATGCGGATGTGGTGAGCGAGCCTTTGCCCGATCGGTTGCTGAGCCTGTTGGACCAGTTGGACCAGATCGACGGGACTGATGAGGGGGATCGCCCATGAACACCAGCGACACCTCCGCCTCTCACGCCCCCTTCAGCAAGGCCGAGCTGACCGACCAAATGCCCCAATTGCGCGCCTTCGCGCGCTCCCTGATCCGCAACCACGACAGGGCCGACGATCTGGTGCAGGAAGCGGTGTTGAAGGCCTGGGCCAAGCGCCATCAGTTCACGCCCGGCACCAACCTACGGGCCTGGCTGTTCACCATTCTGCGCAACCATTTCCATTCCCAGGCCCGAAAAGCCGCCCGGGAGATCGAGGATGTCGACGGCGTCCACGCCGGCCGCATCGCGGTGGGTCCCGCCCAGGAGGACGCGGTGCAGATGACCCGCCTGAAGGCCGCCATGGCTGAATTGTCGGATGATCACCGCGAGGCGCTGGTCCTCGTGGGGGCCGCCGGTTTCACCTATGAGCACGCGGCCGAGGTCTGCGGGTGCGCCGTGGGCACGATGAAGAGCCGGGTCAACCGCGCCCGGGTGCGCCTGGCTGAACTGATGGGCATTGAGGATCGCCACGATCTGGCCATGGGCACGGCCGCCGTGGACGCCGTCCTGTCTGTCTCTCCCACCACCGTTTGAGCACCCCATGCCCGCTGTCGGGGGACTGATTCATCGAGCCCATCGAGCCAATCGACGGCGGCGCATGGGGCTTGGCAGGCGCATCGCGCTGGCGTTGGCGATGGCGATGGTGCCTGTGGCCCTGGTGCTGGTGGTCCTGGCCTCGATCCTGTTGGAGCGTGAAGTGGCCGGGCAACGGGAGGATCTGACCAATGAGGTGGTGGCCGCCCTGTCTGATCAGCGCCAAGCCCTGGAGCGATCCTATGGGTTTCTGGAGGCTTTCGGCGGCATCCCCGGCCTTGAACTCCAGCAGATTTGCACCGCCTTGAGCGCGGAGCAGGAGACGCTGGTTCGCCGGCCGATCCTCCTGCTGGGGCAGGACGGCCCCCTCTGCAATCCGGACCTCCCTGCACTGGGCGCGCAGGAAAAGGCGGTGCTGCGCCAACAGTCCCGACTTCTGGGACAGGAAGCGTCCCTGGTGGTGCTGCCCACCGCCTGGCAGGACACGGGACGTCTGGCACTGGTCTTCTCCACCGATTTAGGGGAGGAGGATGGCCCGGTGATCGCGCTGTTGCCGCTGGCCCGGATGTGGGAACAGCGCCTGGGCGGACTGGTGGAAGACGGCCCCCTGAACCGGGTGGGGCTGGTGAACCGGGAGGGGCAGGCAACCGCCCTGGCTGGCCAGGCGTTGCCCAGGGCAACGACGCCCAACCATTTCGCTTCCCTTGTCGCACGGGTTCCGTTCCTGCCCTCCGGCCAACCGGTGATTAGCCGCGGTGAAGCCATCGTGCCACTGTTCCGACGGGACCTTTTCGTCGTGGCCCAATGGCCGCCCTTGGGGGTCTGGGACCTGAGGGGCCGCAACCTTTGGATGATCGTTGGGCTGCCGGTGGGCATGTGGCTGGCCATGGTCCTGATCGCGTGGATTATGGTCCAGGTGACAGCCGTCCGACCGATCCTGCAGGTGCGCCGCATCGCAAGGGCCTATGTCAGCGGGGATTATCGCCGCCGGGTGGGGGATACCAGCCTTTATGCCCAGGAAATCGGCGACTTGCTGGAGGACATGGAGGATCTCGCCGATGCCATCCTGGAGCGGGAAGCCGCCACCCAGGAGACCATGGCCCGCCAAAAGCAGATGCTTACTGAACGGGCAACCCTGCTCAAGGAGGTCTATCACAGGGTCAAGAACAACCTACAGGTCATTCTCAGCATGATCCGTCTGCAATCAGGGCGGCTGCAGGACCGAGCCACGCAGGAGGTGCTTGGCAAGGTGGAGGCAAAGGTGCTGGGCATGGCCCTGGTGCACCAACACCTCTACCAATCCAAGGATCTGGCCTCCCTCCAGACCAAAACCTTTCTGGGGGAGTTGATCAGCGCCCTGGCCGCTGGCCATCAGCCGAAGGATCGCTCCATCCCGCTGTCGGTCCATCTGGACAATGTCGAGATCTCCACCGACACCGCCATTCCCCTGGCGTTGTATGCCAGTGAGGTTCTGATCAACGGCTTCAAACATGGGGCGCGGGCCACGCAGCCATCCCTGAGCATACAACTCAGCGTGAACACAGCCCGCGAGGCACAGTTCAAGGTCACCAACAGCATGCCGCCGGCACCAGAGGGGCAGGCCGGCCCCGTGGCCAATGGGTTTGGTGAAACACTGATCCGTGCCTTCGCAAAGCAGTTGGGCGGTGAGCATCACGCCAGCCGCACCGCCGAGACCTACTGCACAATCCTGACGGTGACGCTGCCGGAGGTGGGCGGCGAGAGTGGCCTGTAGAGACGATTGCCGGCACATCGCCGACAAACTCTCCCAAGCAGCTTTCACCCGCTTGTCACCCCCTGAACCCAGCCCCCCTGAACCCCGCCCCCTAACACAGGACGCTTGCCATGACAGCCGTAGGACCGCGCCTGTTCTCCGCGTTGGTGGGGACGTCCACCTCCGCCAAACCCGACCCGCAGGAGGCGCGATCCGCCCTGGTTCATCTGGGGGCGCTGGTCAGTTCCAAGACTGCCGATGGGCTGGTGGAGCCAAAGTTGATCCTCACGTGGCTGCTCACCAGTGTCGGGGCACCAGGCGTCTTGGTGGGGGCGCTGGTCCCGGTGCGGGAGGCGGGGGCACTGTTGCCGCAGATGATCCTGTCCCGCTGGGTGCTATCCGGGCGCTCCCGTCGGCTGGCCTGGTCCATGGGGGCCGCGGGGCAGGCGCTGGCCGCCGCGGCCCTTGCCGCTGCGGTTCTGACGTTGCAGGGGGTGGCGGCCGGCGCGGCCGTGCTGGGGGCGCTGGCGCTGTATGCCGTATCGCGAGCGTTGTGTTCCATCGCCCACAAGGATGCCCTGGCCCGCAGCATCCAGAAATCCCACCGCGGTGCCATCACCGGGCTGGCGGCCAGCGTGGCGGCGGCGCTGGGCCTGGGGGTCGCAATAGCGCTAGCGCTGGGGCTCATTCCCCTCTCCGTGACGGCCCTGGGGACGCTGGTGGTGGTGGCCGCGCTTCTGTATGCGCTGGCAGGCGTGGTCTTTCTGCTGTTGCCAGAGAAGGGGCAGCGGGAGCGCCAGCCCACCCATCCTACCCTGGCGATCTGGAGGACGCTGCGCGCGGAGCGGCAATTGAGGGTCTATCTGCTAACCCGGGCGTTGCTGACGGTGACCGCACTGGCCCCGCCCTATCTGGTCCTGCTTGCCGGCCGCGATCCCCAGGGCCAATCCTTGGGGTCCTTGGGACCGTTGCTGCTGGCCTCCGCCGCCGCCTCGATCCTGGCTGGGTATGTTTGGGGCCGGCTGTCCGACCGATCCTCCCGCCGGACACTGGCGCTGGCCGCAACGCTGGCGGCGGGCGTGTTGGCCTGGCGGGGGGCTTGGCGCTGATCCTGGGGTCGGTGCAGGGGCTGGTCCTGCCCAT
>CAZCBM010000191.1:0-881 GCA_964496805.1 uncultured Rhodospirillales bacterium
ACCCCGTCCAGAACCTGGCCCAAGGCGCTCTCCCCCAGGGTCTGGGTGTGTCGGCGCCGCAGTTCCCCGGCGATGGAGCGGGCATTGGCCGCGATCTGGCCATGCAGGTCCGGGGCGGGGGAGGGGGCGGCATCAGCATGAGCGGCGGCCACCAGTCGCGCCAAGGCCTGCATGTGCGCCACCGTCAGGGCGCCCCGGTCCAGCACATGGTCGGCCCGCGCAGCCTCCGGAAAGCGGGTCATGACCACCGCATACTCCAGCGGGGTGGTGACGGCCTCGGGCGCGTGGGCACCGGCCTCGTCCAGCGCCGCCAGCCCCTGATAAAGGGCGCCGGCCGCCGCCCGGTTCACCGCCAATTCCCGCTCACATAGGGCGCGGCGGCGATCCAGCGTGCTGGCATTGATGAAGCTCAGATCAAGGGGCTTTTTGATCTTGTAGACCCGGGTTTGGCCCAGGATCAGGCGACTGATCTGGGTTTCTCGCTGGAGCGGGGCGGCACCCTCCTGGCGGGTGAGGGCCTCCACCAGGGCGGCCATCGCCCGACGCTGGCGCTCCTGCTCCTGGGGCAGATCAGCCCCAGGCGGCGGCTGGTCGCCCGGATCAGCGCCAGGGCTCACCCCTCGCCCCCCAGCAGGGCCAGCCGCGCGGCGCCCAGCGGGCCGGAGATATCCGTCGGCGTGGCGCCGGCGGTGTCGATCTCGTGCCAAGCATGGGTGGCAACAGGGTCGATCTGAGGAAGTTTAAGGCTGTCCTCCAGCACTTGGCGATCAGCATCGGAAACGTCGCCGGTGCGCGCGTCGATGCGCTGGCGCAACTCATCCACCGGGGCGGTCAGCCACAGGCCTTCCACCACCACGCCGGCCGCCGTGGCGGCCCGTTCC
>CAZCBM010000191.1:891-6784 GCA_964496805.1 uncultured Rhodospirillales bacterium
CAGGATGACGGGCAGGCCCGCCAGGGCCACCGACTCCGCCAGGGCAGACATCGTGGCATAGGTGCGCTCGGTCTCCGCCCGCGTATAGGCTGCTTGCGGCAGTTTCTCTTCGTCCTGCACCCCGTGCAGCGTCTTGCGGATCTTGTCCGATCGCAGCACCACCGCCCCAGGGGGAGGGCCGATGGCCGGTGCCAGGGCGCGGGCCAGGGTGGACTTGCCGGAGGCGGAGAGCCCGCCCATGGCGATCACCCGCGGGGTGGGTGGTGCCAGCACGGCCAGCGCCGTGTCCAGATAGGCATGGGCGGCCTCCCGCCCCACAGGGTCATCGCTGGTGCCAAAGCCCGTCACCATCGCGCGAATGGCGGCCCGGGTGGCAATGAACGGGGCCAACAGGCCCAGGCCACCATAGTCCTGGGTCTGCTCAAGGTAGCGGTTGAGCACCTGGTTGGCCTGGGCTGTCATCCCGCGATGGATCAGGTCCATCAACAGGAAGGCCAGATCATACAGCACGTCGATCTCAGCAAAGCTGTCGTTGAACTCGATGGCATCGAACAGCACCGGCTGGCCATCGTCCCCCGCATAGATGTTGCCCAGGTGCAGATCACCGTGGCAGCGGCGGACCTTATCACCGGCGGCGCGGGCATTGAGCGTGGAGGCCAGGGCATCCACTTGGGCCAAGGCCAGATCCCGGAAGGCGGTGACCTTGTCCTGCGGCAAGGGTGGGGAGACCCCGCCCATATTGGTGATCAAATCAGTGATGATCGTGCGGACGTTGGCGTGTCCCTGATCGTTGGCCAGTACCTCGGCGTGACGGTGCAGGGCGGCCACCTGCTCGGCCATGCCCAGTGCGGTGGCCCGGTCCATGGGCTGGGTGGCGAACAACTGATCCAACTGACGGCTGCGATCAAACCGGCGCATCACCACCAGCAACTCCTGCTCCGGCAGCGTCGCCTCGTCCGGGTTGGCGATCAGCGGTCCCAGAACCGCTGTCCCGTCCGCGGCAAGGCTCACCGGTTGCAGGCCCAGATACATGTCCGGTGCCGTGCGGCGATTGAGGGAGACTTCCAGCGCGGCGGCCTGTTGGCGTGCCGCCAAGGTGGAGAAATCACAAAAGGGGAAGCCCACGGCCTTTTTCAGCTTGAAGGCCTGGTTCCCCACCAGGAACAGGTGGCTGACATGGGTCTGAAGGGTCTCCACCGGGTTGCCTCCCTCGCCGAAGCTGGCGGGGGTGGACAGGGCAGAGACCAGGGCCGGATCGGTTGCGTCAGTAAACATGGGGTAAAGCGGCAGGCGGCTGAGGCGGGCGGAACACCTACACCAGGGGACACCGGTTGGGAACCGGTGCCCTTGCTGTAGCGGATCGGGGGTCGCTCGGATGATCCCCGCCGTGGCGATGCCGCTTCGGGGTCCTACGCTTTAGCCGTTTAGCCGGTTCGCGCGGGCATGGGAACCGCATTGGCACGATCCAGGCCAAGCCGGAGCGGCATCGGCGGGCCAACCCCTTCCCAGAGTGATCCTGCTGGTAGGCATCAGCAACGCCAACAGGTCCCATCAGAACAATTCATGCCCCAGCCGCGTGCTCAGGCTTGCCAGGGCTCCGGCACAGGGACAAAGTCGGTCGCTGGTTCATCCCAACCAAAGGCGTCCCTGGGAGCCGCTGAGGTCGCACCAGGCAGGCGCATGTCGCGAGGAGGGTTTTGGGGGCTCAGGCTTTCAGGGCCCGCCTTCATCCTTGCCTCCTCTGGTTGTCTGACAATACCCCGAAGGGAGGCCCCGCTGTGGCCCGTGTCCTGCGCTTTTCGCCGATGGTTGTCCTGATCCTGGGGGGCGTCGTTCTGATGCTGAACCTGGGCGTGCGCTCGGGCTATGGTCTGTTCGTTGAAGGCGGGATGCGGGATGCGTTTCTGGCCACCGGCAACGGCTGGTCGATGAGCGTCTTTGGCTTGGCCTTTGCCATCCAAAACCTCGTTTGGGGCGCATTTGCGCCCATCGGCGGCATGATTGCCGATCGCTTCGGCATGGCCCGCACGGTGGCCTTGGGGTTGGGGCTCTACGCCGTTGGCTGGGCCTTGCAGGGGGTCAGCGATCAGCCCTTGGTGTTCTACATCACCAGTGGCGTGATTGTGGGAATCGGCACCGGATTGACCAGTTTCTCGTTGGTCTTGAGTGCCATTGGCCGGGCTTTCCCGCCCGAGAAGCGGTCCATGGCGCTGGGCATTGGCGCGGCCATCGGCAGTTTTGGCCAAGTCACCCTGACCCCCCTGGGCCAGATCCTGATCGCCCAGTATGGATGGGATACGGCGCTGTATGTCCTGGCGGCCATCATTGCCCTGGCCATGCCCTGCGCCATCGCCCTCTCCGGCAACGCCCGCACGGCGGCCGGTGGTCAGCCCCCGGAGCAGAATTTGGGTCAGGCCCTTCGGGAGGCGTTCAGCCAGCGCAGCTTCGCGCTGCTGGCCCTGGGGTTCTTCGTCTGCGGGTTTCACATCGCCTTCATCGTGGCCCACATGCCCACCTTCATCGCCATGTGCGGGCTGCCCAGCAGCGTGGCGGGCCTCAGTCTGGGGATTGTTGGCCTGTTTAACATCCTGGGGACCCTGCTGAGCGGCTATCTCGCTGGGCGCTTTCCCAAACGCTATGTCCTCAGCGGGATCTATGCCCTGCGCGGGGTCTTGATCCTGGTCTTCCTGATTTCGCCCAAAACAGAGTTTGTCATCCTGGCGTTCAGTGCCATCATGGGACTGCTGTGGCTGTCCACCGTGCCGGCCACCAGCGGCATCGTTGCCCACATATTCGGTCCTACCTACATGGCCAGTCTCTTTGGCTTTGTAATGTTCAGCCATCAAGTGGGCAGTTTCTTTGGCGCTTGGCTGGGGGGGCTCGTGTTGGATGCCACCGGCAGCTACGACCTTATGTGGATGATTTCTGCAGGGCTGGGCTTCTTTGCGGCCTTCGTGAATTTGCCGATACGGGAAGCGACATTGTTGCGGGGCAAAGCTGCGGCCGCGTTTGATTAACATTCTTCTATGTTTGCAGCACGGCACTGCGGGTTATGAAAAATGTGGTCTTCGCTAAGGACTTGGTAACTGAGGAATGCTCTCAATAGTAGCGGTTTGTGTGAAACCGTTTGCCCCCGGAGTAGTCCCCCATGCGCCTGTCTTTCGCCCTTGTGCCCGTGTTGATGTTTGCCACCGCGCCTGCCCTGGCCCAGGACGGTCCCCACGTGGGTCCCATGTCCGCTCTCGCCGCTGGGGACGCCATGACACTGCTGAGCAACAGCGCTGTCATCGATGCCATCCTGGCCCAGAACGAGAAGCATGCCGGCCTGTCGCAGGCTGACATTGATGCCCTGGACCAGCAGTGGCGTGCGGAGACCGCCGGCGGTGCCAGCCCCCTGATTGATGAGGTCATGGGACGGGAGGTTAGCGCCTATGTGGCGTCTCAGCAGGAGGCAAGCCAGGGCCTGTTCACCGAGATTTTCGTGATGGACAACAAGGGGCTCAATGTCGGCCAGTCCGCGGTTACCAGCGACTACTGGCAGGGTGACGAGGCGAAGTTCCAGGACACCTTCGGCAAGGGCGCGGACGCCGTCCACATCTCCGAGGTGGAGTTTGATGAAAGCACCCAGACCTTCCAGAGCCAACTGAGCTTGCCCATTGTCCATGAGGGCGCGGTCATCGGTGCGGCCACCATCGGCGTGAACGTCGACCTGCTGCTGCAGTAGAGCCTGTCCCCTATGCCTTGCCCCCCTCGCGCCCCCCAGCATCTGCCATCCGGCCCCAGGAGTCGCCCCCCATGGTGTTGTCCCGTCTGTCCCGCCTGAACGTCACGGCCAAGGCCACCCTGGCCATTTTGGTGACCATGGTGTGCGTGATCGGCGTCCTCGTGGCTGCCAGTGTCACCACCAGCCGCGCGCAATTGGTGGCTCAGGCCACCAAGGAGGCGCAGTCGCAAACAAGCCTGCTGGCCGATGGCATTGCAGGGGCGGTCCGGTGGGGCCGGGCGGAGGTGGCCCAGAAGACCCTGGACAGCTTCCTGGAAGGCCGGGAAGCAACCATCCTGGCGGTGGTCAGCCGTGGGGCAGAGGGGGCGGTGTTGACCCAGCATGGTGATGCTGCCGGCCTGACGGCTGGGGCTGGGGCTGGGGCTGGGGCCGATGCCGGGGCCTTGGTCAGCGAACAGCAGATCACCCTGTCGGCGGACACCATTCAGGTTGTCTCCCCGGTGCGGGCCACGCCGGACGGGGATGTACTGGGCGAGTTGGCGATGGTCTGGTCGCTGGAGGCGGTCAACGCAAAGGTCAGCGCCAAGGCTCAGGAAGCGCTGCTGTTGGGCATGGCGCTGGCCGCAGGGGCGGCGATTGTGTTGTGGTTCCTGTTGCGCTGGATCATCGGCAAGCCCCTGGGCCGCATTCAGCAGGCCATGGGGAGCCTTGCCGAAGGGCAAAAAGAGGTCTCCGTCCCCTTCCTGTCCAAGCGCGATGATGTGGGCGCCATGGCCCAGGCCGTGCAGGTGTTCAAGGAGCATCTGCAACAGATGGACACGCTGAAGCAGGCACGGGAAGAGGCGGACGCCCAGCAGGCCGCCACCCGCCGGGCACTGATGGAGACCCTGCGCCAGAGTGTGGGGGATGTGGTGGAGGCCGCCGCCCGCGGCGACTTCTCCCAGCGGATCAGCCACCAGTTCGATGACCCAGAATTGGCGCAACTGGGGGACGGGGTAAACCGACTGGTCAGCGCCGTGGATGCAGGGCTCAGCCAGGTGCAGGACGTTGTGGCCGGTTTCGCCCAGGCGGATCTGACCCGCCGCATGTCTGGCCCCACCGAAGGCGCCTTCGCTGATTTGCAGTGCAATATCAATCAGATGGCTGACCAGTTGCAGCAGTTGATCACCCGCGTCCATCATGCCAGCGACGCCGTCAACGGGGCCACGTCTGATCTGAGTATCGGGGCGGAGGATCTGGCCAATCGCACCACCCAGCAGGCCAGCAGTCTGGAGCAAACAGCCGCCAGTGTTGAACAACTGACGGCCATGGTCCAGGCCAACGCCAAGAGTGCCCGGTTGGTGGCCGATCAGGTGCAGAAGTTCAGCCAGACCGCCACCAAGGGCGGGGCGGTGATGGGGGAGACTCGAACCGCCATGGACCGGATCAGCGCCAGTTCCGGCAAGATCAACGAGATCATCGGCCTGATCGACGGCATTGCTTTCCAGACCAACCTGTTGGCCTTGAATGCCAGTGTCGAGGCTGCCCGTGCCGGGGAAGCCGGCAAGGGCTTCGCGGTGGTGGCCAGCGAGGTGCGGCGTCTGGCCCAATCCGCCAGCGAGGCCTCGACGGAAGTCAGTCGCCTGATCTCCGCCAGCGCCAGCGAAGTGGAGGCCGGCAATGCCCTGGTGACCGAGGTGACCGAGCACCTGCAGGAGATCGTCAACGCCATTGGGGAGACCCAAACCACGGTGAACACCATGGCCGCCAGCAACCAGGATCAGGCCACCAGCTTGCAGGAATTGTCCATCGCGCTGCGGCATCTGGACGACATGACCCAGCAGAATGCCAGCATGGCGGAGCAGACGCGCACCGCCGTCGCCTCCACCCTGGGGCAGACAGAAGACTTGTCGCGGGTGGTCAGCGGCTTCAAGGTCGCCTGATTGCCGACCATTCGGCCGTCGGCTCTGAGCCAGGGGCAGGTGGGTGTGGGCGGAACGCCCTGGCACCTTGCCCCGGGGGCGCCAGCCTTGCTGAGAAGGCTAGCAGGCTGAAGAAAAAGGCCGGGGGGACTCGTCCCCCCGGACCCCCCAGACACTTCCCGACAATCTCCCTCTGCGGAAACGCAATAATATTACGCCCTCACATTCAATATAGAATGGGATTGTCAAGGGTTTAGACCCTTGGCCC
>CAZCBM010000192.1:0-6752 GCA_964496805.1 uncultured Rhodospirillales bacterium
TTTGTTCATTCGAATCGGCGGCTGGCTCTGTCGGCTGATTGCAGGCTACGAGCAGGGGGATTGTTGCCATGGCGCTGGCCGCCCTGGCTGCGGCCGCCCTGTTTGGGGTCGTTCAAGGTCAGGCCGTCTGGCCGGTGATCGCCTGGGCCGGCTGCGTGCTGTCTGTGGATCTGATCCGCTTGGGCTTGGTGGTGCGCTTCCGCCGTCGGCTCAGCACGCAGGCCGCCCCTTGGCTGGAGCCCGTCTTTGTCGCAACGGCCTGGATGTCTGCTGCGCTGTGGGTGGGGTTTGGTCTCGTGGTCCCACCGCCCGCAGACCCCGCCACAGGCAGTTTCACCCTGCTGCTGCCCATTGCCATCGCTGCCACGGCGGTGATCAGCTATGGTGCCAGTGCCTGGGCGGCCGTGGGCACCGTTGTTCTGATCCTCTCCGGCCTGTTGATCGCTCCCCCCGCCGCCGCCGGCGCTCTGGGGCCGCTGGGGCCCGGATTGATCGTGCTTGTGGGGTTCATTCTGATGACGGGCGCGCTGCGTCATGCGCAGACCATACGGCAGGTGGTGGCGCTGGACTTGGACCGTCGCGCAGGCATGGCTCAGACCCAGGCCCTTACCGAGACCCTGGAGGAAAGCACGCTCAGCCAGTTGGAGGCCGAGCGGGAGCTCAGCCGCACCGGCAGCTTGCTCCATACCTTGGCCGATGCCGCCCCCGTGGGCTTGTTCCGTGCCACCGTGACAGGCCGGCTGGACTACCTCAACGCCCTGGGGCGACAGATGCTGGGCCTGGAGGACGGGGAGCCGCTGCCGGACAATCCCTGGTATCGCCTGCTGCACCCCACCGACCAATACCAAGTGGAGCAAGCCTGGATTGAGGGCACAGCCCAAGAACGCCAGGCCCGGGTGCAGCTGCGCACAGGGACTTGGTGGCTGTTGGTGCGCTGGGCGCCAATGATGGACGATGAGGGGACGATGCTGGGCGTCGCCGGGACCGTCACCGACATCACCGAAGCCAAGGCGCGGGAGGAATCCCTGACGCTCCAGGCAACCACCGATGGCCTGACCGGCCTGCTGAACCGAACGCACTTCCTCGCGTTGGCGCAGCGTGAAGTGGACCGAGCCGTGCGCTATCATCGACCCTTGGCCGTCATTGCGCTGGACCTGGACCACTTCAAAACCGTGAACGACCGTTATGGCCATGCCGGGGGCGACGTGGTGCTGAAGGAGTTTGCGGTGCGGGCGCGGTCCATCTTGCGGGGCTCCGACATCTTGGGCCGGACCGGCGGCGAGGAATTCAGCCTGTGCTTGGCAGAGTGTGGCCTTGAGGGTGCGGTCATCTTGGCCGAGCGGCTGCGCCGCAGCGTGGCGGAATCGGTCTTCACCGTGGACGAGGGGGAGACCCAGGCAAAGGTGACCATCAGCCTGGGCATCGCTGTCCTGCACGACGAGTCCGAAGGGCTGGCAGAGTTGCTGAAGCGGGCCGACACGGCCCTTTACCGGGCGAAGGCGCAAGGCCGGAACTGCCTTGCCGTGGCGGATCCACCCCCGCGCTCCCTACCTTGCGCGCCAATGCCCCACACCGGCCATCAGTAACCATTGGTCGCTATCGCCTGTCCCACCAGGCTTGACCACCCCAGCCCCTACCCGGCCACCCACGCCAGTATCGTGCCAATGGGTGGCGGCGCGGTGCTGCTTTGGCGTTCTACGCTCTCCCACAGGCTACCGGTTTCGGTCAGGTGCCAAACGCATCCGGCGCGCCGTTGGGCTGGTCCTCGATCATCAACCCCTCGGTGTCCGCCACCTGCTCCCCCCAGATCTCCTTGATGTGATCCGTGGTCTTCTTCAACCGCTTGATCCTCAAGGTGATTTGGGCTTTTGCCCATTGGGATGCCACCGGCGGCACCACATAGGCCAGAACCCAGCCCAGGCCGGAGGCGCTGACGATGATCAGCAGGTTATCTGACTGGGTCAGAAGGGCGGTTGCGGCGCTGAAACTGCGGTCGGTGTCCATCCACATAAACACCAAGGGCAGGATGCCCATCAGGTTGGGCATCATGATGGTCATGGTGAACAGCCTGTTTGGGCGACCATCCAAAACATACGCCACATAGGTGGGCACGAGCCCCACGGCGATCAGGGTTGCCACTGCCGGGAACAAGGCCGCGCAGGCGACGCCCACGGCCAGCATCATCAGCCCACGACTGCCACCCTTTTTCGCCCGCTTGGCCATCAGCCGAAGATCCCCATGGCCAGGATAATGATCCCACCACCGACCACCGACAGGAACATCGACGTAATGGCCGCATAGTACCGGCCGTAATCACGGGTCACGCCCCGCGGATTGGCCAATTCCTCTTCCAGCCGCACCAATTCATTGTTGAGGATCGCGAAGCCGCGCTGGGCGCGGGCAAACTCAGCATTGTCAAAGACCAAAGGCGCCTTGTCGGATATCTGCGCAAACAGCTTAGGCAGATCGCCCTCGGCAATGGCCTCCTCCACAACCTCCTGAACCCGCTTGCGGGTGATCTGATTGCGGTAGCCTTCCAGGATCGGCTTGGCGAGATTGGCGCTCCAGCGGCAGAGATTGGGCAGCTTCTGCGTCGGATGATGCCGGCTGATGATGGTGATCAGGCGCACCGTGGCAATGATGCGCTTTTGGTCCTCCTTGCTGGAGAGTTCCTTGAAAATCCATTCCTCAGCCTGCTTCTCCCTCGCCCCGATGAAGGCCGCGATGTGCCGGTCCATCAGGGTGTCGGGCGGCGGGCTGCGCCCGGCCAGGGCCTCCAACGCCAGGATCAAGCGGCGCAGCGTGAAGACGAAGTAGCCCTCCAGCACCTTACTATAGCAAGGGGAGTGGGGATTGAGATAGTACAGCGCCCGCTCGACCCCAAAGCCCACCAAGTCTTTCTCAATGGCGCTGCGGGCCCGCTCCAGGTCCCGCAACAGCGTCACGCCCTCGTTCTTCTCAGTGGGCGCATAGATGTACCAGGTGCCCGGCAGATGCAGGGAGAGAATCTCAACCAGTGCATCCACCGGTTCTTCTTTGACCAGCGATGAGGCAAGCTTGAACGCAATACCCCCCGGCATGACTTTTGCCTCGCGGTAGCGGATGGGTCCACCGGGATCCAGCACCATCAGCACACGACAGGTGAGGTGGCTTTCAAAGTTCGCCCCCCGGCCGCGCGCGGAGACCGCCTTGATGGCCTCATCCACCTTCTCGGCCGTGCGCGGGGCGGACGCAGCACGGCGCAGCCACAGGTCCAAGTGACCGCCGCTGATCTCTCGATAGGCGCCAAACTCGTTTTGGCTGAAGGCGCGACTGAGGGAGCGGACCGTCCACAGATCCCGGTGCATGAACTTGTAGGGGCGGGAGGCCCGGATCGGGATGTCCGGCTGTTTGGGGCTCAGACGCCGACCGGAGAGCCACAGGTCCAACTCCCGCAGGTTCCACCGAGAGGTCCTGCCGTCCTGCATCAGGCCGCGCAGCACCTCCACCAAGCCGGAGTGGACCCGGATGCCGCGGAACAGGGCTGGATAGCTGCCCTGATCGCTCTTGATCTGTAAGACCTGCTCATCGGTCTTGCCAGCCAGGGGATTGCCACCCAACGTCAGCAGCGCACAGACCACGCCCAGGGCATAGAGATCGTCGCTGATGTCGGCTGGCCCGCGGGAGATGGGCTCCGTCTGTCCGCGGTCCAGCGTCTCAAACAGCGCGGACTGGTTCAGCCCTGGGGGACTGGACAGGCACTCCAGGAACATGGCTGAGGTGCCGCTGCCGGCGCTGGCAAACAGGCTTTGGGTGGACAGCCAGCCATGGGTCAAGCCGTTCGTGCTCATGTCTTTGAGCATGTGGTAGACGGGCCGGATGACCCCCTCCACGATCCGGTCGTCCGACCAAGACTTGAACGTGGAACTGAGGGTCGGCATCACCGGTGCGCCCGGTGGCTGCTCAAACACCAGCATCAGGCGTTCGCCCTTGGCTGGCGGCCAGGTGGCAATGGCGAAATCCACCAGCGTGACCATGATCGGGTAGTCAAGCGACTGGAACAGGGTCAGCAGGTCCAGCCGCGGCGCACTCTCCACCCCACAGACCAGGGCATAGAGGGGCCGGGCCGGTTGGGAACCCATGACGCATTTAAACGCAGGGGCGCCAGTACCGGACAGCGCCGGCATGGGGGTGTCCGGCAACACCCAAAAGCCCTTGCCGATATCCACCGCCGTGGGCGGAATACCGGTGGGCAATTGCTTTTCAGGGGCTGTCGCGACAGCGGTGGACATGGGCACCCACAGGACCGTCAGAGGGAAACAGGCATCGTCCACCAGTGTGCCGCGCAGAGGTAAACAGCGGGTTTGGGTGAAACGCCTTCGGCCTGGAAGAAGGCGCCGCCGCCCCCACACGGCCTGGGGCGCAAAAGGAACGATCCAAGCGGGGGAGGGCTCCGCAAACCCCTCGCACACTTTGCCACCTTACCCCTGACGGCTTGACCGCCGGTCAACCCTTCCACGCTATGCTCAGCCTGGTGTTTTCCGTCGTTGGAGCGTTCTGTCCATGCGCCGCATGCTATGCCTTTTGATGTTGCTGATTTTGCTGCCCTCCCCCGGCCAGGCGCAGGAGGAGGCCAGCAGCATCCCCGGCATTCCCCGGGTTTATGTGACCATCGGCCTGAACTGGTTTGGGCTGGAGACCGAGCAGGCCGTGCCCGGTGGCGTTGTCGATGGCCTGACGGTGTCCCGCCAGTTGGGGCTGATGCGTCGCCTGGGGGCCCGGCACATCCGCTTGCCGGTCAGCGCCTGGACCCTGCGCGGACACCCCACCGATGCCCGCGCTCAGGCCCGCGGCTACCCGGCAGACAGCCGGGAGGGGTTGGAGCAGGTGCTGCGACTGGCCGGCGACGCGGGGATGCAGGTCCTGCTCACCCACTACAACTTCGATCCCTCCCGGACCGGCGCCAATCAGATCGGTCGCCCCTTCAGCAACCCGGCGGACGCCCGCACCCGGTGCAGTTGGTGCGCCGATGGCCAGTACGATAAGGCGGACTGGCTAGCGGACCTGGAGGACATGGCGCGGCTCTCCCTGCGCTATCCTGCCATCATGGGCATTGAAGTGACCAACGAGCCCCACAGCCTGGACTGGGTGCGCTGGCGCCCGCTGGCCGAAGAGGCGGGCGCCCGCATCCTGGCGGTCAACCCACAGCTGGACATCTATGTCCCGGGTCTGTTTGGCCACACGGAAGATCGGGTGCATTGGAGCCATTGGGGAGAGTGGCATCGCGGCTTCCTGGATCAGCCCATCGATCCCGCCCGCATCCCGCGGGACAGGCTGGTGCTGAGCATCCACACCTACAGCCCCCAATTCACCCGGCCACCCCTAGACCCCAAGAGCTACCACGTGGATCCCCGTTACCCGGCCAATATGCCGGCGATCTGGGACGTCTTCTTCGGTGATGTTGCCAAGCAAGGGGTGCGGATGGCGTTGACCGAATTCGCTATGGGCCGGATTGAGGGCACCGACCTGTTTCAGGACACAGCCGAAATCCAGTGGGCCGATATCCTCTTTTATTACCTGAAACAGCGAGGCCTGGGTGGGCCGCATTTTTTCTGGAGTTGGAATGCGGACAGCGTGGATACGCTGAATCTTCTAACCCGTGACCTCAGCAGTATTCGCGCCGATCTGGCGCTGCGGCTTTTCGGTCCGCGCTGACACGGTCCCAAAGTGTAGGCCCCCGAAGGGGCAACGCCACGAAGGGGATCATCCGAGGGACCACCAATAAGCCACAGCAGGGGCGCCGATCCCAAATCGGTGTCCCCTGCTGTAGGAAGCGGGCGTGGGATTGGTCATGTCTCTATGTCGGCGCAACGCGGTCCTAAAGCATCGGACCCCGAAGGGGCAACGCCACCTCGGGGTCCATTGTGCTCGCCGTCGCGTCACTTCTTGCGGCGATTGCCACCGCTGCCCGGGCCGCCGCCACCGGTGCCTCCGCTCATGCCCTTGTTCATGGCATTGCCGATGGCCCCCATGGCGCCGCCGCCAGGCCCGCCCCGTCCAGCCAGGCGGGTGGCCGCCTCGTTGGTGCGGCGACCATTGGCGTTCCCGCCACCCTTGCCGTCGCCAGCCCCCTTCTCCAGCAGGCCGCTGCTCTTCTCGTTGCCCACCTTGGGTCGCTCGGTGGGCCCGCCGATGTTGCCAGCCATCTGGCCGATGGCGGCCATGGCCACCATGCGGGTGTCGCGCAGGGCGCCCATCTCATCCAGGCCCTCACCGCTCATGTTCATCCAGCGCAGCACACGGTCGGGGATGTCAGAGGCAAAGCCAAAGATCTTATAGGCCATCCAGACTGTCACGCCGGCGAAGATGAAGGCGGAGACGATGTTGCCCACGATGTTGTCCACACCGGCCACCCGGAAGGCGAGGCTGAAACTCTGCCAGAGGAAGGGGGTCATGACGATGAACACGATCTGTCCCAGCACGAAGGCGATCACTGCCAGCGCCGGTCGCAGCATCATGCTGAACAGCAGATAGTAGCCCTTCTCGGCGGCCGGACCAGCAAAGCCCTCGCCATCCATGCGCATGTGCGCCATGGCCCAGATGGGGGCGGCAATCATCGCCTCACAGACCAGCACAAACCAGCCCACCACCACACCGATCCACAGCACATAGGGCAGCATGGGCAGGATGTAGCCAAGCACGATCCCCGGGATCAGCAGCATCTTGCCCACCACCATCAGAATGCCTGAGGAGGCCCGGGCGACGGCCCCGGC
>CAZCBM010000193.1:0-6717 GCA_964496805.1 uncultured Rhodospirillales bacterium
CACCCTGCGCTCCGCCTTGGGCAATCCCTTGGGCTGACTATTGGGCGGCCTGTCAGGCAGACGGTTGTCCCTTGTCGGCCCACTTGGTCGGCACCGCCCCTGGATCGCGGCGGCCCCTAACAGGGTGGTGGCCCTTAGAAGGTGGCGGAGCCGCGATTGGCACCCTGAGCGGCCCTTTGGGCGGTCTGGGTAAGCCAGGTGAGGCGTGCCGGGCTGATCGGCTGGTTCCACTGATCCGCCAGCGTCGCCGGGTCCTGCTGGCCCATCAGGGTCCACAATTGCGCCACCTGACCGGGATCGATCCCGGCCCGTCCCAGCAGGTCCATGGCCACGGCATCGCGGTAGGACTGGCCCGTGCTGATACCGAATTGCTGATCCAATTGGGCGAACTGCGGAGCCGGTGGGGGCAGGTCCGGGCCGGCCTGCAAGGCGCGGGCGATTTCCTGCGCCAGGATGGCGGCCAGCAGGGGATCAGTGGTGGCGAGCCCATAGAGACCATCAGAGATAGCGATGGTGTCCTGGGTCACGGTGCTGTCGATGCGCGGGCTGGACAGCGGCTCAAACAGGAAGAAGCAGATCAGCTTGGCCTGGACTTGGCCCTGCAAGGCCGCGCCGCCCCGCACGATGGTCAACTCCACCACTTCGTCGGCCAGGTCGTTGATCAGGGCATTGTTGTAGACGGTGGTGGCCGTGTCATCCGTGGGCACCGGTACGCCGCCCACAGCGCCGATGGTGTCGCCCACCCGCAGGTCGTAGCCTTCGCGGCTGACCCAGGGCGCCAGGGCACGGATCTGGGTGGCGGCAGACAGGTTATACTGGCCCTGCAGCAGGGTGCGATTGCTCTCGCCATAGAACAGGTCGTTCCAGACCGTAAAGCCAGGGTCCAGGGAGATGTTGGACGGGCAATAGTCCACGCCGCTGGTCAGCAACTGGGCGCTAACGCGATAGATGCGGTCTTCCCTTTGCACCTCGGCGCGCAGCACATCACCCGGATTGACCGGCGCGGAGGGCGGCGGCTGGGGCGTCTCACTGGGGATCGGGCGCTGGGCGATCTGGGGCGCGCAGGCCGCCACGGCAGCACTGAAGGCCAGGGCCAGAACGGGTCGCAGCAGAGGGGAGAAACGGACGGACAGGGACATGGCCAGGGCGCCTCCGGGCGGGGATCGGGATGGGCTCTGATCAGGTGGTAGCAGAAGCGCCCCCGGGGTTCTACAGCAGGGGACACCGATTTGGAACCGGTGTCGCTGCTGTAGCTTTATTGGTGGTGGCTCGGACGATCCCCTCCGTGGCGTTGCCACTTTGGGGGCTTACGCTCTATGCCCCGATGGCCACGTCAGTCGCCGGGTGCCCCTTGGCGGCCAACGGTAGGCTGAGCGCAAAGCGCGTGCCGGTGGCGCCGGTTTCCTCCAGCCATAGGTCCCCGCCATGGGCCCGCAGGATCTCCTGCGCGATGGCCAGCCCGAGACCGGTGCCGCCGGCCCGGGCAGAGCCGGTGAAGGGCTGAAACAGGTTTTCCAGCGCGCGGGGGGGCAGACCCGGGCCATTATCCTGGATCTCCAGCCGATAGCGGCTGCCGCCCTCCCCATGGCGGCCAGTCCAGCGCAGGTGGGTCGCGCCGGCCTCCACCGCATTCCGGGCCAGGTTGCCCAGTGCCCGCTGCATCTGATCGCGGTCCAGGGTCAGGTCTGGGTCAGGGTCCAGGTCCTGCACCTGATCCCAGTCACCGGCCTTGGCAACGGCCCGCACCTCCAACTCCACTTCTGCCAGCAGCAGGCTGACCCGCACCGCTTCGCGCTCCAACTGGATGGTGCCATCGCGGGTATATCGCAGCGTGTCCTCACACAGCCGCACTGCCCGGTCCAGGCTGCGCACCAACCGTGGCCCTACCTTGGCTGCCATGGGGTCTTCGGAGTCGGCCACCCTCTCCGACAGCATGGAGGCCGTGGCCAGAATGTTGCGCAGGTCGTGGTTGATCTTCACAACGCCGGTGCCTAAGGCCGCCAGACGGCCCTTCTGGCGCAGGGCGGCGCGCAGGCTGTGCTGCATGATCGCCAGTTCGCGCTCGGCAAGGCCCACCTCGTCCCGGCGGACGCTGGCCGCCACCGTGCGCGTCTCATCCTCTGGATTGTCCCGGAAGCTCATCATGGCGCCGGTCAGGCGCCGCATCGGCCGCACCAACACCCGGTCCAACGCCATGTACAGCAGAATGCCGGTGATGACGGAAATGGCGATGGACAAGACCAGAATCCGGCGGGAGAAGTCCCACATTTCCCGGTACAATTGGGTATCGTCCATAATGATCTGGACCTGGATCGCCCGGCGGAAGTCGATGGGGCTGGGGCCCAGAACCTGGATCAAACGGCCGCCACCGAAGCGCATCACCTCAAAGGCATCATTGATCAGGCGGCCAATGGCGCTGGTGGAGGTGGTGTCGGATAGCGAATACCAGCGCTCGATCCGCGTGCCGGGGTGCTGCATGCTCAGCCCATAGCGCACATTCATGCCCATGTGCCGGACGTCGATCCCCACCGCCCCCACAGCCAGCAGCAGGCGCTGGCTCATCTCCTCAGACAATTCCGTGCCTTCAGCCGACTCGATGGCCAGGGCGGCCAAATGGGCATCGGCCAACCGCTCATTAAGGTAATCCAGGCGAAAGCGGGCGATGGAGGGCACGAAGATGCACACCTCCGCCACCATGACAAAGACGAAGGTCAGGGCCAGCAGTTTGATGGACAGTCGGCGATGCAGGGCCGGCTGTCCCCGGTTGCGGCGATCGGCCGTTGCCGCCGTCCC
Organism: uncultured Rhodospirillales bacterium; assembly: GCA_964496805.1. Classification (GTDB taxonomy): domain Bacteria; phylum Pseudomonadota; class Alphaproteobacteria; order CAZCBM01; family CAZCBM01; genus CAZCBM01. Next base: position 2,794 of record CAZCBM010000193.1, read on the forward strand.
AGACCCCAGGCCCAGATAGGGGGACACGCGGCTGCGCCACCGCGGTGGGGCCGACGCCGGCGTCAGCGGGGCAGCGGCGGGGGGCTGTGAGGTGCGCTGCCCCGAAGGGGCTGAGGGATCGCGAAGAGGGGGAGTCACGCGCGCCAAGGCAGTCAGGGGGGCAGAGGGGAAGGAGCCCAGCCACGGGATGGGGGGTGACAAAGCTCTGGCGGCTGAGCATGGCGGAAGTACGGCTCTTGGGCCATCCCCTTGGTCCAGATGCCTCCAGAAAAGCCGCGACTGTGTAGATTCGCTGTGCTAACCCCGCGCAATGGCGTCGTTGTGAGGGTGTACGACTGATGGCACAGGGAAAAGGCTCCGCAAAGGGTCCAACGGACAGTAACCATGCCCGGGTTACGGCTGAGGAAGAGGCCGCCCGCAAGGCTCTTCACGCACAGATTGCCGCTCAGGAGGAGCAGATCCACCGGCGCGGGTTCCGTCAGCGGATCGCGTTTTTGTTGGTGGTTCAGGTGGCCGTGGCTGTGGCGCTGGCGTCGGCCCTGTTCTTCGTCATCTGGCCCCAGGTCTCGGCCTATCATCAATTGGCCGGCACCGAGGCCGACCTGCTGTTCTGGGGCGGCCTGGTGGCATTGGGTGTGCTGTTCTTTGCCGTCCTTTTTGTCATTCAACGCTATGTCTACAGTGCCTTCGATACCCTGGAGGAATTGCGCCTGGATGTGATCGGCGCCACCCAGGGGGTGCGGGAATTGCCCGCCAAATGGTTCAATGCGCCCAAAGATGCCAGCGAAGTGGACCTGTTTGCGCAGTCACTGGCGGTGCTGACCAACACCAACCAGCAGAACCGCAAGCACGCCCAGGGCCAGATGGCGGCCATCATCGCCGCCTTGCCGGAGGGCGTGTTGGCGCTTTCCCCCAACGGTATTGTTACGGCGGCAAACCGTGTTGCACGTCACCGTCTGGGGGCCGGTGCGGTGCGCGAAGGAACCAGCATCTTCGCCGCCCTCAGCGCCGGTGAACTCCAGGATGCGCTGCAGGAAGCCCGGGGCAAGGGCGCACCGGTGATGGTGGAACTGAAGGACAACAGCGACCGCGTCCTGAACGCCCGGGTGGCTGATCTGGGGGTCCAGGGGGGGCGGGAGGCCGGGTTCGTCCTGATTCTGGAGGCTGAGGCCAAGGCGTCTCTGGCCGACGATGACCTGCCAGAGGCGCAAGAGGAAGAGGACGACAGCCCGCCGCCGATGATCGGCTTTGGCGAGGCGGGTCCCGGGTCGGATGCAGACACCGCCGCGTTGCCGTTTTTCGCCATGGCCATGGCCACCACCATGGAGCCGGGCGACAAGGCCCGGGTGGTCAGCCTGGCGGCTGTTCGTCTGCACGGCCGCCGGATTTATCACCAAGTCAACTTTGATCGCCTGGTCAACCCGGACATGCTGATCCCCATCGAGGCCAGCCGCGTCCATGGGATCACCAATTTCCAGGTCAATCAGGAGCCGCTGTTCCCCTCCGTCTGGGAGGATTTCGAGCAGTTCACCCATGGCGGGATCATCATTGGCTATGGCCTGGATCAGATGCTCAGTGTCATGGATGTGGAACTCACCCGCTCCGGCCTGGGCTGGGATCCGGTGATGACCATCGACATTGCCCACCTGCATCAGCGCATGACGGATGATGACGTGGTCCCGTCCCTGTCCGCGCTGGCGCACGAATTCGGCCTCTCCACCTATGGTCAGGGCACGGCCATGGGGGATGCCCTGATCGCCGCCGAGATCTTTGTGCGCCAGTTGGGGCGCCTGCGGCAGAAGGGCATCACCAGCTATGGCCCCCTGCTGCAGATGCTCGAAGATACCCAGAACCCCATCGCCGTGCCGGGGGATACGATCTCCAACGCGCTGTGAGCCACCCAGGCCGGGGCGATGCCGTGGGGGGCGGCGGCAGTCCGGTTGCCCGCCGCCGCGCCTTTACGTCCGGGCGCTCCGGCCGCTATAGAGGGGGCCAAGGCAAGGCGGCGTGCGCCGGACGCGGGCGACGCTAGCCCGTCCCCCGACCCGTGACCCCGCCATCGGCCTGCCCAACGCCCCCCAGCCTTCTCCCTCCCCCGCCTCCCCACACAGCGAAGGACCTGCCGCCCGTGGCCTCCTATGAATACATCTACGTCATGCGCGATCTGCAGAAGAGTTATCCCGGGGGCCGTAAGGTCCTTGAGGGCATCTCTCTGTCCTTCTTCCCCGGCGCCAAGATTGGGGTGCTGGGTGCCAACGGGGCCGGTAAGTCGACGCTGCTGAAGATCATGGGCGGCATCGACAAGGATTTCACCGGCGAGGCTTGGTCCGCCAAAGGGGCCACCGTCGGCTATCTGCCGCAGGAACCCCAGTTGGACACCACAAAAACCGTGGCCGAGAACTGCATGCAGGGCATGGGTGAGACCAAGGCCATGGTGGACCGCTTCAACGAGGTGGGCGAGAAGCTGGGCATGCTGGAGGATTTCGAAGGCGAAGAGGCCATGAGCCTGTTCGCGGAACAGGCCGACCTGCAGGAAAAGATCGACGCCGCTGACGCCTGGGACCTGGAGCGCACGGTGGAAATCGCCATGGACGCGCTGCGCTGCCCTCCGGGCGATTGGCCCGTGGAAAACCTGTCAGGTGGGGAAAAGCGCCGGATCGCGCTGTGCCAATTGTTGCTGGCCAAACCCGACCTGCTGCTGCTGGACGAACCCACCAACCACCTGGATGCCGAAAGCGTGGCGTGGCTGGAACGCCACCTTCGGGACTATGCCGGCACGGTGGTGATGGTCACCCACGACCGCTATTTCCTGGACAATGTCACCGGCTGGATCCTGGAATTGGAGCGGGGCAAGGGCTACCCGTATGAGGGCAACTATACCGGCTGGCTGGAGCAGAAGCAAAAGCGCCTGGAGCGGGAAGCCAAGGGCGAGGAAGCGCGACAGAAAACCTTGGCCCGTGAACTGGAATGGGTGCGGCAATCCCCCAAGGCCCGCCAAGCAAAATCCAAGGCCCGCATCAAATCCTATGAGGAGTTGCTGAACCAGAGTCAGGAGCAGGGCGCCGGCTCGGCGCAGATCGTCATCCCGGCGCCGCCGCGCCTGGGCAACCTGGTGATCGAGGCCACGGACCTGCGCAAAGCCTATGGCGACAAGTTGCTGTTCGATGGGCTGAGCTTCAACCTGCCTCCCGGTGGCATCGTCGGCGTCATCGGCCCCAATGGCGCGGGTAAATCCACCCTCTTCCGCCTGATCACGGGCCAGGAGGAGGCGGACGCCGGCACGTTCAAAGTGGGGGACACGGTCAAGCTGGGCTATGTGGATCAGAGCCGTGACAGCCTGGACGACAGCAAGACGGTGTGGGAGGAGATCTCCAACGGCGACGACGAGATTGTGTTAGGCAAACGCACCATGCAGTCCCGCGCCTATGTGAGCGCGTTCAACTTCCGCGGCCCCGACCAGCAGAAGCGCGTGGGCGTGCTCTCCGGTGGGGAGCGCAACCGTGTCCATCTGGCCAAGATGTTGCGCAGCGGCGCCAACGTCTTGCTGCTGGACGAACCCACCAACGACCTGGATGTGGACACGCTGCGGGCCTTGGAAGAAGCGCTGGTGGAGTTTCCCGGCTGCGCGGTGGTGATCAGCCACGATCGCTGGTTTCTGGACCGCATTGCCACCCATATCCTGGCCTATGAAGGGGATAGCCAAGTGGTATGGTTCGAGGGGAATTACGAGGATTACGAGGCGGATCGCAAGCGTCGCCTGGGCGCGCAGGCCGATCAGCCCCACCGCATCAAATACAAGCCGCTGGTGCGCTCGTGAGAGATCAGGGCGCAGCGGATCAGGACCGCTGAGAGGAGGGGAGCCGCGTGGACCAGGAGGCCCGCAAGCCCAACCGACCGTCTTCCGCCAAGCCTGCTGGCGCGGCG
>CAZCBM010000194.1:0-6674 GCA_964496805.1 uncultured Rhodospirillales bacterium
AATGGCTCGACCGCCTCAAGGTTGGCCCGGTCCATGACGAAAATACGGCTGAAGCCAGGCGCTTAATCGCCTCGATCAACAGCACCGCCAGCACCGCCGCACCGGCGGCCCCCAGCAGCATGGGGATCGCCGACACCACCCCCGTCAGCAGAAAGGCCGCGACGATGCCCGGCAACACCACATGGCTGATGGCGTCACCGATCAGCGCTTGACGGCGCAGCAGCAGGAAGGTTCCCGGCAAGGCACAGGCAATGGCCGCCAGTGTCGCGATCAGGATCGGCACCAGAGAGAACTGAACGAAGGACGCACCCATCAGCCCGCCCCCTCCGGCACCCCCCGGGGGCGGCCCAGGCGGCGGTCGAAGTCGCTGATCTCGTCGGGAGTGAACACTTGCTCAATGGCCGTGAGACCATCATACTGGCCGATCAGGGCCGCATCCTGATGCACCTCCCGCGCCACCTGCCAGCGCTGCTCATCACGGGCGATTTTCGCAGCCTGGCCGCGGCCGGACTCTGTCGCCACGCCATCGCGGCGGATCAGCCCTTCCCGACGCAGGATCCGCAGGGTCAGGCGGTCATAGATGGGCTCTCCCCGGGCCACCGCCAGCAGGCCCTGGCGACGGTGGACGCGGGACTGAAACCGCCGATGGCGCAGCACCGCCGCGGCCACCCCGCGCAGGGGCGAGAACAACAGCGATAGCGTAAACAGGGCGGCGGCGGTGAGCACGATGAGCGGTCCGGTGGGCAGGGCCGGGGCGGAGGCCGATAGCGCCGCGCCAAGATAGCCGGCGGCCCCCCCGAAAGCGCCCGCGTACCAAATCATCCGACCGCTGTTCTGGGTCCAGAAGCGCGCTGTCACCGGGGGGATGATCAACAGCGCCACAATCAAGACCAGACCCACAATCTTCAGGCCGATGACCGTCACGGCCATCACCAAGCCCATCATCACCAGGTCCATGCGCGGCACGTTCACCCCCGTGGTGGCGGCATAGTCCGGGTCGAAGGCCACCAGCGTCAGGGGGCGTCGGAAGACCCAGGTGAGTAAGACCGCCAACGCTCCGCCACCGGCGATGATAAGGGCATCATTGAACAGCATCCCGGCGGTCGCCCCCAGCAAGAAGCCCTCTAAGCCGGCCTGACGGCCCGCACCCAGGGTCTGGATCACCGTCAGCAGAACGATCCCCAGCCCAAAGAAGACTGACAGGACGGCACCGATGGCCGCCTCCTCCGGCAAGCGGGTGCGCCGGGTGATCCAACTGACGGCCAGCAGGCCCAGGGTGGCCGATAGCGCGGAGCCGGCCAGCAGCCCAGGCAGGCTGCGCCCGTCCCCGCCCAGGCTGACCATGATCAGGAATGCCACCCCCACCCCTGGCAGCGTGGCATGGGCCACGGCGTCAGACACCAGGGCGCGCTTGCGCAGGAACAGGAAGGTGCCCGTGGCACCTGCCGCGAACCCCAGCAGCGCGGCACCGATGGTCACCAGCGCGGCGTTGTATCCGGCGGTCAGCAACAGCGCGTTTAGGAAAGCACTCACGCTCCCGCCCCAGTCCCCGCCTCAGTCCCCACCTCAGTCAAGGCCAACTCATCCACATGGGTGGCCGCCAGGCGGCCGCCATAGGTGGTCCGCAGTGTCCGCGCCGTAAAGGCGTCGTCCACCGGCCCCTCCGCCACCTTGCGGACATTGATCAGGAAGGCCCGGTCGAAATAGGCGCGGACAGTGGTCAGGTCGTGATGCACGCTGATGACCGATTTGCCCTCATCCCGTAGGCTGTGCAGGACGGCGATGATGGCTTTCTCCGTGGCGGCATCGACACCGGCCAGCGGTTCATCCAGCAGATACAGGTCAGCCTGCTGGGCCAGGGCACGGGCCAGAAACACCCGTTGCTGTTGCCCACCGGACAATTGCCCGATCTGGCGGTGGCCGAAATCGGCCATCCCCACCCGGTCCAGGCAGGCCAGGGCCATGCAGCGGTGCCGGCTGCGCAGGCGCCCCAGAAGGCCCAGTTGGCGATACATCCCCATCATCACCACGTCCAAGGCGGTGGTTGGAAAATCCCAATCCACACTGGCCCGTTGGGGCACGTAAGCGATGCGCTGACGAGCCTGGGGCAGCGGCTGGCCAAACACCTGCACCTCGCCCGATAGGCGTGGAATGATGCCCAGGCAGGCCTTCAGCAGCGTGGATTTGCCTGCGCCATTGGGGCCGATGATGGCGGTCATGGCACCGGCGGCAAAGGTGGCGTCAACGGAAAAGACGGCCGGCTTCTCGCCATAGGATACGGTCAGTCCGCGCAGACTGAGGGGGCTGTCCGCCCTGGTGTCCGGTGGCGTCAGGGGGCTTCCCTGATGGGTGGCCAAGCGCAAGGGCGCAAGGGGGGTGGGGGCTGCTGCGCCTGAACTGGGGTGGGGGCGGGTCATGGCTGTCCCTCCGTCGCAGGGGCGAGCAATCCCGCCATCCCGCCAGTGGGGGCGGTGCCCCCCAAGGCGCGGGTGATGAGGGTAGCGTTATGATCGATCATCCCAACATAGGTGCCCTCATAGGTGCCGGGCTCCCCCATGGCGTCACTGAACAACTCGCCACCGATGACCACATCGTGGCCCTGGGCGGCCGCCCCCTCGATCAGTGCCCGGATGTTGCGGTCGGAGACGGACGTTTCCACGAACACCGCAGCCACCTGCCGGGTCACCAGCAAATCAACCAATTGCGCGATGCGCTGCAAGCCCGCTTCTGATTCCGTTGAGATGCCCTGGATGCCGATGACCTCAAACCCATAGGCACGGCCAAAATAGTTGAAGGCATCATGAGCGGTCAGCAAGACCCGCTGGTCCTCAGGGACAGTGGCCAGGGCAGCACGGGCATAGGCACCGACCGCGTCCACCCGTTGCAGATAGGCCTCCGCCTGGGCGGCAAACTGCGCAGCAGAGGCGGGGTCAGCCTCCGTCAGGGCGTCGCGTACGGTCAGGGCAACCGTGCGCCAGAGGAAAGGATCCATCCACACATGGGGGTCAAACCGGTTGGCGTAGTCATCATGGGCGATGCGCTGGTCCATGGGGATGCTCTCTCCCACGGCGCGCACCCGCCGATCCTGGGCGAGGGTGCGCAGGAAATCCTCCATCTGCGCTTCCAGATATAGCCCATGCCACAGAACCAAGTCGGCTTGGGCCAGGGCGACGATGTCGCTGCGGGTCTGCCGGTAGGCATGGGGGTCCACCCCCGGCCCCATGAGCGCGCGCACCGTCACCCTATCGCCGCCGATGGCGCGGGCAGCGTCCGCGATCATGCCCGTGGTCACCACGACAGTCAGGGGCTGCTGCGCGCGGGCGAGGCTGGCCCATCCGGGCAGGCAGACCAGCACCGATAGGATCATCACCAGGCGGGAACAGCGAGAGGGGATCATAGAGCCTTCATCTAAGGGGGGCGTCCAACCAAGGGGGGCGTCCAACGGGGGCATCCATGGGGCTGGCGGTGGTCTTCGCACTGAAGGACCGCGCCTCGAGAGGCCCTGCCGGCGGAACTCTGTCCGGAAACCTTGGAACCATTCAATGAAAAAGTTAGCCCTGGCTAACTTCCCCGTCAAGGAGGGGCGTCTTTCAAAATCGGGAGTCAGGCACCGGAAAGGGAGACAAGGTGAAAGAGGCGCGCGCCGCCTTTGCTGCCTTTCGGCGGCATTCTTGGTTGGTGATGGCCTTCGGGACGCGTGACGTTGATAGGCAAATGAAATGTCTGTTCCTGCGGAACAAACAGACCGGCTAAAGGATCAGCGCCCTGAGAGGCTGCATTTTATGGGGGAGCGCGCGTCTCTGGCGGGTGGGAAAAGTTCAGAACCGGCAGAAGGCGGCGCTGGTTCCGGCCATCTGATTGGACAGGCCTAGCAGAAGGTTTTTGCTTTCCTTGACTTATCCCCAGGCCCCTTGTGGAAAAGAGGGGGCCGCTGGGGATTGACATACCCAGTTAAGGTGCAGTGCCTGCGGCCTCCCGGCATGTTTCATTAAATTCTGACGGCCATGACATTGGTTTTCCCCGCCTTCCCCAGACTTATCCACAGGGACAGGGGGAACACATCATGCTATCCGGCCCTCTTGCCTGTTCGCCCCTGTTTGCAGAAGCGCGGCGACCTCCACCGATATGTGCGACCTCCATGGACACCCCCTCCAGCGATCAGCATCGCCGCGTTACCCTGAAGTCAGGCCTGCTTCATCTCAGTTGGATGCAGCAGGATCGCTACTCGTTGGATCAATTGGCCAGCTTTGCGACACGCCGCAATCCTCGCCGGGGTTTTCTGTTCGTCTCCAAAGTGTTGGGGCGGCACTGGCCCGTGGAAGCTCAGACGCAGGCCACCGTCATGGCCCGTTTGGCGGATCGTATCCCGCCGGACCTGGAGGGGCCGGTGCTGCTGGTGGGAATGGCGGAGACAGCTGTTGCTCTGGGGGCTGGCGTCTTTGAGGCTTATGCACGGCGAACCCGGCGTCAGGACTTGGTGTTTCTCCATACGACCCGGTTTAATCTGAACCATCCGATATTTCTGGAATTTCAGGAAGGTCATAGCCACGCCAGCCGACATCTGCTTTACACGCCCCACGATCCCGCCTTGGCGCAGCGGTTGACCGGGGCGCGCACCGTGGTGCTGATCGATGATGAGGTGTCCAGCGGTAATACCTTCGCCAATCTGGCGGCCGCGCTGCATGCCCGGTTGCCGGGGCTCAGCCGCGTGGTCACCGTCAGCCTGATGGACTGGAGCCGCGGCCCACCGCGCCCGGCGTGGCCACACACCCCCAGCGACCATACCGACAAGCTGCCGCTGCCCGGCACGGCGGTGCGTCTGACCCTTGGCACCCATCGGTTTGAACCGGTGCCCGGTCTCGTGGCCCCGGTCATGCCCAATGTGGATGGCAATGGCGCGGATAAGACCGCCCTGCTGGCGCTCAACGATGGGCGATTGGGTCTGGGCGCACCGATCAGCCTGGATCCGACGTGGGTGGAGGCCCTCAGCCCGCCGGCGCCGGCGCGTGTGCTGGTGTTGGGCAATGGTGAGTTTGTTCACCGCCCGGCGCTGTTGGCGCAGGCCCTCCAGGCCCGGGGCCATCGGGTTTGGTGCCAGGCCATCACCCGCAGCCCGGTCCAGCAGGGCGGCGCCATCCGGCAGATCTGGGAGACTCGCGACCCGGTGGAGGACGACATTCCCCATTGGATCTACAATGTCGATCCTGCGGACTATGACCGCATCCTGGTCTGCTACGACACCCCGCCCACCAGCGCCGAGCCACAGCGGGCGTTGCGCGAGGCACTGGGCGCCGAGGCCGTATTCTTCCCCGCACAGGCTGGGGAGGAAGCGGGGTGAGCGCGGCGCCGGCCAGTTCCGTCCTGCGGGTTATGGTGCTCAGTCTGGTGGCTGCGTCAGCCGCGATGGCCTTGGGCTTTGCTGTCTTGATGCTGCTGGGACATGGGCTTGGCCAGATCATCGACAGCTTTTTGATCCGACCCTTCTCCTCCGCCCGGGGGCTGGAGAACCTCGCGGTGAAGGCCTGCCCCCTGATGCTGATTGGGGTGGGGTTGGCGCTCAGTTTCCGGGCCAATGTGTGGAATGTTGGGGCGGAGGGGCAATTCATCATGGGGGCCCTGGCCGCTGCGGCCGTGGCGCTGGGGCCCATGGGCCAGGCAGGGGGCGCCTGGGTGCTGCCCATGATCCTGGCGGCGGGCCTGGCGGGCGGGATGCTCTGGGCGCTTATCCCAGCGCTGCTGAAGACTGAGTTGCGGGCCAATGAGATCCTCACCAGCTTGATGCTCGTCTACATTGCCGAGCAAGTGCTGGCCTGGGCGGTGATCGGCCCGCTGCGCAGCCCCACGGCCTATACGTCGCCGGAGACTGACCTGTTCCCGCCCGCGGCCACCCTTCCCAGTTTCGCCATCAGCGTGTTTGATCGGCCCATCCGCCTGCACCTGGGGGGGGTGTTAGCGGTGGTTCTAGCAGCCGCACTGAGCTTAGCCTTCCTGCGCACCCTATCCGGATTTCGGGTGCGGCTTCTGGGGCTGGGGCCGGGAGTGATGGCGTTCCATGGGGGCAGCGAGCGCCGCACCACATGGCTGGTGCTGATGCTCTCCGGCGGGTTGGCGGGGCTGGCCGGTGCCATCGAGGCGGCCGGACCTGTGGGGCAACTGACGCTGAGCTTCAACACGGGCTATGGCTTCACGGCCATCATCGTTGCCTTTCTGGGTCGGCTGCATCCCGCTGGTGCGGCCGTGGCGGCCCTTTTCCTGGCCGTCCTCACCCTTGGGGCGGAGCGGGTGAGCATCAGCCTGCAGGTCCCCGTTGCAGTGAGTCAGGTCTTTCAGGCCCTGGTGTTGCTGGCCGTTTTGGCCGTGCCCCATTGGGAGGGGCGGCGTGAGCGTCCCCGGCGAAAGGCTCCGGTCCAATGACCGATTTCAGCTGGGCGCTGCCCATGGTGATCGCGGCAACCCCCTTGCTGCTGGCTGCCACCGGCGAGTTGGTGGTGGAGCGCAGCGGGGTGCTTAACCTGGGTGTGGAAGGGGCCATGCTGTTGGGGGCGATGGCGTCGGTGGCCGCCTGCCTGCACACGGGATCGCTGGTCCTGGGGCTGCTTGGGGGGGCGGCGGCTGGGCTGGCGCTCGTCATCCTGCTCGCGGGATACGCCGCCGCCGCAAGGCTATCGAGCAGT
>CAZCBM010000195.1:0-6674 GCA_964496805.1 uncultured Rhodospirillales bacterium
GCGCTGGCCACCTTTGGCATCGCCGCCGGGACCCATGCGGTGCGCCAGGCGCTGGTCATCCCGCCCCTTTCGCTGGCCGGGTTGGGCCTGTTTCTGGCCACCCTGTCGGGCATTCTCTCGGCACTCGGCGGCAAAAGCTTCCTCACCGGCCTATGGGGCAAGATCCCGCTGGGCACCATCGACATCAAACTGGGCACGCCGATGCTGTTTGACTTGGGCGTTTACTTCGTGGTGGTGGGGGCGATCAGCTCCATTGCCCTGGATGTGGAGGAGGAGGGCTGATGGAACTCTTCCTCTCTTTGGTGGTGGCGGCCCTGTTTTCTGTTGCCGTCTATCTGCTGCTGGGTCGCAGCTTCATCCGGGTGGTGTTGGGCATCATGATCATGTCCAACGCGGTCAACCTGCTGATCTTCACCGCTGGCCGCATCTATCACAGCCCGCCGGATGGGGTGGGACCGGCCGAAGTGCGCCCGCCGCTGATCGCCGAGGATGCCTTGGTGTTGGACAGCATCACCGCCAACCCTCTGCCCCAGGCATTGATCCTTACTGCCATTGTCATCGGCTTTTCGCTGCTGGCCTTCATCCTGGTGTTGTGTCTGCGGGCCTACAGCGACCTGGGCACACTGGACACCGACCGGATGCGGGTGGCGGAGCCCTTTGAACGCCCCACCCGTGCCAGCGATCTGGAGGTGGTGCCATGAGCGACGAGGTCGTGACGGGCTGGCTGGTGATGGCACCTTTGGTGGTGCCCCTGACGTTTGCCGGGTTGGCCATCATGCTCATGGGGCGTCCCGCGACCCAACGGGCCATGGTCCTGGTGGGGTTGACCGCCGGCGTGATGCTATCGCTGCTCTTGTTTGCCAGTGTCCGCGCCAGTGATCTGCCGTTGGTGGTGCAACTGAGCAGTTGGGCGCCGCCCTTCGGCATTGTCCTGGTGGCGGATAGCCTGGGCGCAGGCCTTGTGCTGGTGGGAATGGTTGTGGCTCTGCTGTGCGCGCTCTATGCCGCCGGGGACCTGCCGCGCCCCAGCCATCAGGCCGCGCTCTATCCGCTGCTGCTGGCGCTGATGGCTGGCGTCAACGGCATGTTCCTGACCGGCGACATCTTCAACATGTATGTCTGGTTTGAGATCACGCTGATCGCCGCCATGGGCATGATGGTTGTGGGGGGGGAGCGGATCCAAATCGATGGCGTGCTGAAATATGCCGCCCTCAACCTGATCGCCACCACGCTGTTTTTGATCGCCACAGCCCTGCTTTATGGCATCGCTGGCACGCTCAACTTGGCTGATTTGGCGTTGGTGCTGGCCGATCGTGGGCCGGACCCGTTGGTGACAGCCATCGGGCTGCTCTATGTGGTCTCCATCGGGATGAAGGCGGCCATGTTCCCGCTGATGAACTGGTTGCCGGCGGCCTATCATGTGCCGCCCACCACCATGATGGCGGTCTTTGGGGCGCTGTTGACCAAGGTGGGCTTCTATGTCCTGCTGCGCGTGGTGGGGGCGGTGTTCGGCGCTGAGAGCCATCCGCTGTTGTTTGACCTGCTGCTGGTGACCGGGGCGTTCACGGCGCTGGTGGGCGCGGCGGGCACGCTGTCGGAGCCAGACCTGCGTAAGGTGGGCAGCTATGTTGTCATCGGGGGGATCGGGTTCCTGCTGGTGGCCATGAGCATCGGCACCGCCGGCGGCTTGGCCGCCGCCAGTGCCTATGCCGCCCACTCCATGTTGGCCACCTGCCTGCTGTTGCTGGCCCTGGGCATCGTTATCCGCCGCACCGGCCATACCCAGCTGAGCCAAGTCCGGGGCATGCTGAACGGGCATCCGATGCTGGCGATTGCGGTGATGATCGGCATTTTTGCCCTGATCGGCCTGCCGCCCTTCAGCGGCTTCTGGCCGAAACTGATGGTGGTCCGTGCGGGGCTGGAGGCGGGCGGGGCTGGCACGGTGGCTGTTGTGGTCATCCTTTTGGCCAGCCTGTTGAGCACCTTGGCCCTGGGGCGCGTCTGGGCCGCCATTTTCTGGCGCCCCTTGCCCGATCAGCGGGCCCTGGCCCCCTTGGCCCGCGGCACCGGCGGCCCGCTGATGGTGCCGGTGGTGGCGCTGGCGGGCCTGGTGACTGTCCTGGGATTGTTCGCCGGCCCCTATACCGCCGCCGCCGTCCGGGCGGGCGCCGATGTTGCGGACCCGGTGGGCTATATCACCGCCGTTGATCCCTGCCGGGGCGGCGACTGTGCGGAATTCCGCGCCGCCCAGGACCTGCCTGGGGCCGGATACGGCTACGGCGGGGATGGCCATGATCAGGAAAGCTCGTCCACCGCGACCCCGTCGGAGGCGCACTGATGAACCTGTTGATGCTCAATATGGTGCTGGCCCTGATGTGGGTGGCCGTCACCGGTGATTTCGAGGCGTGGAACTTCATCCTGGGCTTCGCCATCAGCTATGGCGCGCTGTACCTCCTGCGGCTGGCCTGGCGGGATAGCGGCTATTTCCAGGATTATGGACAGAGCTGGCGTCTTGCCAAGCTGTTCATCCGGGAGTTGTTCAAGGCCAATTTGACGGTCGCCGGACAGGTCCTGGGCCGCCCGGTGAACCGGATCAAACCGGCCCTGATCCGGGTGCCAATCAGCCTGGAGAGCGATGTGCAGATCACCCTGCTGGCCAACATGATTACCCTCACCCCCGGCACCCTGACCGTGGACGTGGCTCCTGACCGCAGTTGCTTGTACGTCCACGCCCTTGATGGCGCCGACCCGGAGGCCATCATCGCCGATATCAAGCAGGGGTTTGAGGCCAGCGTCCGGGAGACCTTGGGACCGCGCCCCCCTGCCAGTGCCTTGCCCCAGTCAACGGAGGCGCGCCAGCCATGACCGCGCAGGACTTTCTGGACATCTGCCTGATCCTGGGCTTCATCAGTCTGATCGTCGGCTTCGGGCTCACCGTCTACCGGCTCGTCTCCGGGCCCAATCTGGTGGATCGCATCCTTGCGCTGGATGTCATGACCATCCTGGGCATGGGGTTGATCTGCCTGCTTACCATCACAACGGGCATCATCAGCTACCTGGACGTTGCCATCAGCCTCAGCTTGGTGATCTTCCTGGCCACCGTGGCCTTTGCCCGGTACCTGCAGCGCCGCGGCATGCAGGCGGCCGACCGGCGGGCAGAGCCCCACCAGGACGACCCGGCCGACACCCTGTCCGCAGAGGAGGCCAAGCCATGACAGCCTGGATTGACGCAGGACTCACTGTTCTGGTGGGGTTGCTGGTGCTGGCGGGCAGCCTGTTCTATCTGCTGGCCTGCCTGGGCCTGCTGCGCCTGCCGGACACATTCACCCGGCTGCACGCCGCCAGTATGGCGTCCACCTTTGGCATTGGCTTTCTGCTGCTGGCCGTGGCCTTCCACGCCGGCGACCTCAGCAGCGTGACCCGCGTGGCTGCGGCCATCGTCTTCCTGTTGCTGACCGCACCGGTCAGTGCCCATTTGCTGGGGCGCGCGGCGTATGTCAGCGGTGTTCGACCGGTGAAGACCACCCAGCGGGACGACTACGCCGCCTATTGTGCCAGCGACAGTCCGTTTGCCGAGGGGTACCGGCGTGCCGTTCGGGAGGATGACGATCCCTCCTTGTTGGACCGGTATGGCAATCCGCCTGACCCCCAGTGATCGGGTGACGCAGAGCGCCCGGATCGGCGCGGGCGATGGCTCCTTCGCCGCACAATGGGCTCTGGTGGTCGCCCTTGCCGGATCACAGGGCCTGCTTATATGGCCTGAGGTCTGATCCTCGGCCCCCAAGGCAGGGGACACCGATTTGGAATAGGTGTCCCCTGCTGTCGCTTTCTGGTGGTCGCTCGGATGATCCCCTCCGTGGCGTTGCCACGTCGGGGTCCCATGCTCTAGCGTCTGGCGTAGCCATGCTCACCTTACTCTCGCCGGCCAAGAAATTGGCCTATACCGCCACCGACCAACGGGCCAGCCTGCCGGCCACCCAACCGGCCTTGCGCGCCGACGCCGCCCGCATCCTGGAGGTGGCGCGTCGGCCCAGTCAGACCGACCTCATGGACCTGATGCGGATATCTGAGGCACTGGCGCAACTGAACCATGATCGGTTCCAAGCGTTTGAGGATCAGGAGGACCGGTCCAACGCCCAGCAAGCAGCCCTGACCTTCGCCGGGGAGGTCTATACGGGGTTGGATGCCCAGAGCCTTGGCGAGGATGATCTTGCCTTTGCCCAGGATCATCTGCTGATCCTCTCTGGCCTGTATGGGGTGCTGCGGCCGCTGGACTTGATGCAGCCCTATCGCCTGGAGATGGGGACCCGTCTGGCCAACCCTGGCGGGGCCACGCTCTATGATTACTGGCGGCCGCGCCTGGCCCCCCATCTGCGCCAACAGTTGGACCGGATCGGCAGCAATGTCGTGGTCAACCTGGCCAGTGAGGAATATGCCAAGGCCGTGGATTTCAAGGCGTTGGGCGCGCGGGTGGTGAATGTTGCGTTCAAGGAAGAGGCCGCGGATGGCAAGCTGAAGGTGTTTTTCGCCTATGCCAAACCGGCCCGCGGGATGATGGCCCGGCACATCATCCAGCAGCGTCTGACAACCCCTGAGCAACTGAGCAGTTTCACCAGCGGGGGCTATCGTTTCCGGGCGGACCTGTCCGACGCTGACACTTTGGTCTTCAGCCGCCCCAAGCCGCCCCCCAAGGGCCGCTGAGGGCCGGTGCCCGTGGCCGCCTCCATCGACTCCACCGCCATCGACCGTGGCGTCAACCTGTCCCCCCAGGGACGGCGTGACCTTGCCGGGGCGTCCCGGCGCGATACCTTCCGTATCGAGCCGACGCTAAAGGCTTCCGTCCCCTGCGAGCGCCCCATGCCCCCATGCCTGTCCCTCGATTGCCTTTGGGCCCTGGTCGAATACGCCTCTGACATGGTGATCGTCCTGGATGCCGATCAGCAGGTGGTGTTCATGAACCAGCGTGCCAGCCACCTTCTGGGCTATAGCCGGCAGGAGGTGGTGGGGCAGGCCGCCGGGCTGTTGTTTGTCACAGCCGATGCTCAGCAACGCATTGCCGGCTTTGGCGGGTGCCGCTGTGGGGACAGTGCGCGGCGCACCCTTCTGGCCCGCCGCCGCGATGGCGTCATTCTCCCGCTGACGGTGGACGTGCGCGGGGTCCGCTTGGAAGGGGACGAGCGCGACAGTTGGGCCCTGACGGTGCGCGCGGATGCCGGCGCCCCGACCAGCGTCGAAAGCCGGTCCCAGACCGAGGGGTTGTTCCGGACCCTGGTCCAGAACGTCGACGATTATGCCATCACCATGATTGATCGCGCCGGTGCCATTGTCACCTGGAACCGCGGCGCGGAGCGCCTGACCGGGCGGGCGGTGGAGGATGCCATCGAGAGCCCCTATGCCGAGGGGTTTGATCCCGACGCCCAGCGCCGCCAAGTGCCTCAGCGCCTGCTGGATCATGCGCTGGAGAAGGGTCGCTGTGAGGCCATTGTGCCGCGCCGCCGGGCCGATGGCAGCCTGTTTCGCGCCCATTGTGTGCTGAGCCCCATCCGCGACAGCAATGGCCACCTGATCGGCTACAGCGAAATCATGCGCGATGTGGAGGAGGTTCCGGGTTGCCTGACGGTGGGAGAGGTGGCACCCCGTGGCAATCCCAGGGTGGACCAGACGTCGTCTGACCTGCCCAGGCCCGTGGCGCCGTCCGACCGGCCGTAGCGGGCCGCCTCCTCCTCCCGTCGCCAGCCCGCCTTGTAGAGGCCCCCATGACCGACCCGCTGATGCCGGGGGCAACCCCGATGGCCCGCATCGCCCCCCTGGCGGGGGAGGCGATGGCAGAGGCGGTGGCCGCCGCGCTGGATGACCTGTGTCCGGCTGTGTCCACCAGCGAAGTGCCCCTGGACAGCGGCATCTGGCATGTGGAGGCCATCTTGCACGCGGCCGAGGACCTGCCCCTGCTGACCGCCCGTGTCGCCGTTGTGGAAAGGGTGCTGGGGCAGACACTGCCGGGTCCTATCCTGGATTGGCTGCCGGCCCGGGACTGGGTGCGCCACGTGCTGGATGATCTCAAGCCCGTGCGCGCCGGGCGCTTTTGGGTCCATGGTGGGCATGTGACCCAGCCGCCGCCGCCCAATGTGACCCCCCTGCGGATCGATGCGGCCCTGGCCTTCGGCACCGGGGAGCACGCGACCACCCGGGGCTGCCTGATGCTGTTTGACCGGTTGATGGCCCAAGGATGGGTGAGCCGTCGTCGCACCCGCCGGGTGCTGGACATGGGCTGTGGCACCGGCGTCTTGGCCATTGCGGCGGCGAAGGCCCTGGGGTCGCGGGCCCTGGCCATCGACATCGATGCCGACAGCGTGGCGGCCGCGCAGGAGTTTACCCGGTTCAACCGCGTGGACCATCGTGTCACCACCCGGTGGGGTAATGGGTTTCATGACCCGGTGTTTCTCCACCCCCAGGGATACGGCCTGATCTTCGCCAACATCCTGGCCCGGCCGCTGATCGCCATGGCGCCGGCGCTGAGCCGACAGGTGCTGCCCGGAGGGATCGTTATCCTGGCCGGCTTGCTCCGGCGCCAAAAGCGCGCCATATTAGGGGCTTACGGACGGCAAGGCTTGCACTGGCAGGCCGGGATCGAACTGCAGGGCTGGAGCATTCTGGCGTTGCGCCGCCCCGGCGGG
>CAZCBM010000196.1:0-6668 GCA_964496805.1 uncultured Rhodospirillales bacterium
CGGCAGGGCCAGCAACAGGGCGATGGCGGTGCCGGCGCGGAGGGCCCGCCGGGCGGATGGGATCGCGGACATGGCCATGGTTACTCCCCAGTCAGGTCCAGAGCGGAAGAGGGCGCGGTGGGTGCTTGCGGCGGCGTGGCACCGGGCGAGTAGCCCAGCAGCGCCTCAAGCGGGATGGAGACGTTGGGCGGGATGCCGGCCAGGCCGTTGGCGTCGCCGCCCTGGCCCTGTTGGCCGTTGCCGCTGCTGGGCAAGGCGCCGCTGCCGGGGGTTTCCCCCTGGGTGGCGATGGTGGGCTCGCAGATGCCACCGGCGCATTGCAGATGCTGGGTGGGCAGGCAGCCATTGGCGTTTGCCCCGTTGATGCCGCAGCCCCGTCGGATGGTGACGTTGCCAGGGGCGATACCGCTGACCACCACGGCCCCGTCATAGATGATGTCCCCTTCCTTCCCCAAAACCGTCAGGCTGGTGCTGCCCACCGCCTGGGGGATGAGGATCAGGGTTTCCGGATTGGCCACCTGCACGATCACATGGGCGGGGTTGGCGACGATCACGGTTTCCGCCGTACCGTCCAGGCGCAGGATCTCCGCCATGGAGGGCATCAGGTGAATGGTTTCCCGCGCCTCGGCCGACCCGGCCCCAACGCTGAGGGCAGCGGCCAGGGTCATCGCGGTCAGGCGTTGGCGCAGGCTCACAGGGGGGCGGCGCGTCGGTGCCAGCATGGTGTTCTCAGCCCTTCCTCAGGCGGCACCCCAAAGGCGGGGGCCGGCATCAATCCCGGGGCAAGGGGCGGCGCGACAGGTCGCCCGATGCCATGGGACTGAGCGTAGGGGGGGAGGGCTGAAGAAAAAGTTATCGTGGCATGAACCCTGCAAGGGCTGTTGCGGCCCGAAAACAGGGGCAGAATCGGGCACTTCTTGCCGGGTGTTACAGCCGCGACTCAGCGATCAAACACCGAGTCGCGGTGGCTGCGGCCGCCATGCGAACGATGTTATTCGGCAGCGCTGCGGTTCGCTGTATCCGGCGTGTTGCCCCGCACCAGATCCATATAGGCCGTGCGCAAACCCGTGGTGATTTGGCCCACCTGGTACTGAACCTTGTCGATTCGCCCGATGGGGGTGACCTCGGCCGCGGTCCCGGTCAGGAACGCCTCCTGGGCGTTGGCGATCTCTGGCAGCGTGATGGTGCGCTCCACCACCTCCAGGCCTTGGTCCTGCGCCAGGCTGATTACCGTGCGCCGGGTGATGCCATCCAGGAAGCAATGGGGCGTCGGGGTGTGCAGGGCACCGTCCATGACAAAAAAGATGTTGGCGCCTGTGGCCTCGGCCACATTGCCGGCGCTGTCCAGCATCAGGGCATCGTGGAAGCCCTGGGATTCTGCGGCATGCTTGGACAGGGTGCAGATCATATACAGACCGGCGGCTTTGGAGTGCACAGGGGCGCATTCAGACGGGGGGCGGCGGTAGGGAGCCAGGGTCATGCTGATGCCGGTGCGGGCCAGTTCCTCCCCAAACAAGGTGGGCCAGGGCCAGGCGGCCACCGCCACATGGATTCGCGCATGCTGGGAGCTGACGGCCATCATCTCAGACCCGCGCCAAGCCACCGGGCGCAAATAGCCCTCGGTGATGCCATTGGCCTCCAGCACCTGGTGCTTGGCCTCTTCAAGCTGATCGACGGTGTAGGGGATCTTGAAATCCAGGATATCGCCGGACTTCAGCAGCCGCTCGGAGTGTTCCCGGCTCTTGAAAATGCGCCCGTTGTAGCACCGCTCACCCTCAAACACGCAGCTGCCATAGTGCAGCCCGTGGCTGAGCAAGTGTACCTTCGCGTCGCGCCAGTCCACCAGTTCACCATTGAACCAGATAAAGCCGTCGCGGTCGTCGAAGGGGATCAAATTGGGCGCCATGGGTCGGTTGCCTTCACAGTCTCTTGGCAGGGGAATGGGGGATAAGGGGGAGGAAAACAGGAAACGGCGAAACGCCGGTCTGTCGGTCCCGGTGCCTCGGGGGTGCGTCAGGTGGTGGACCCGGACAGCACAAGACTGGCACTATGCGGTGGGCGTGCGGGCAAATCAATGCGCTCGCGCTGCTCTTCCAAGGTCCTTTGCTGGCAAGCGCTTCTGGTCCGCCCCGTTTGACCGCCCTACAGGAACCGAGCCTGGTCATGAGCCTTCCTGACCCCGTGTTGGCTGATCCGCCCCACATCTTGGTGGTGGATGATGATGCCCGTATCCGCGACCTGCTCAGCCGCTTCCTCAAGGCTCAGGGGTTTCTGGTCACCACCGCCGCTCAGGGGCAGGAGGCTCAGGCCCGCCTGGGGGGCGTGCTGTTCGACCTGCTGATTGTGGACATCATGATGCCCGGCCTGGACGGCCTCGGCCTCACCCGTTGGCTGCGGGGCCAAGCGGGCGCACAGGGGGCAGAGACACCGGTGCTGCTGCTAACCGCCCGCGATGCCCCAGAGGATCGGATCACTGGGTTGGAGGCGGGGGCAGATGACTACCTGTCAAAGCCCTTTGAGCCGCGGGAGTTGGTGCTGCGGGTCAAGGCGATCCTGAAACGGGTGGGCACCGCCCCGCGCCGGGCGGAAGACAAAGCCGATCCCGACCAGCCGCTGGTGCTGGGACCCCTACGCTATGCCCCGTTGGAGGGCCGTCTATGGTCCGCCGACACGGGCGAGGATCTGACCCTCAGCGCCACCGAGGCAGCGTTGTTGCGGGCGCTTGCCGCGCGAAGCCCTTCCGTCATCGACCGGGTGGACCTGGCGCGCCTCACCGGGCAGGGCGGCAATGATCGCACCATCGACGTGCAGATCACGCGCCTGCGCCGCAAGGTGGAACCGGACCCCCGCAATCCCCGCTATATCGTCACCGTTCGGGGCGCCGGCTACAGCCTGCGGCCGGACCCGTCATCATGACACCGTTGGCCCCAATCCCGCTTGACCAGGCCCCGATTGACCAGGCCCAGCCTGACCCAAGGGACGCCGACCTGCGGTTCGGTCGCAACCATCCGTCCTGGCTGCGCCGGGCTTTGCCCAAGACGCTGTTCGGGCGGACGATGCTGATCTTCCTCAGCGCCATCATCCTGGCCCAAGGGGTGGCCATCTGGATCTTCTATGATCGCCACTGGGACACCATTACCGATCGCCTATCCCGGTCCATCGGGGGGGAGATGGCCCTGGTCCTGGACTTGGCAGAGCAGGCCCCCGACGATGCCTCCGTGCAGGCCCTGTTCAACCAGGCTGGCAACACCGTGGGGCTGACCTTCACTCTGCTGCCGGAGGAACGGTTGCCGCCGGATACACCGTCGGTGCCGCTGTTTGATCTGTTCATGATCAACAAGCTGGATATTGCGCTGTCCCGCGGGTTGGGGCGGCCGTTCCAGATCGATCCCCGCCCCGGGGAGAGTTGGTTCCGGGTGCTTGTGGCCACCCACAGTGGCGTGGTGGAGGTGATCGTCCCCCGCAAGCGCCTGTTCAGTGTCACCACCCACATCTTTTTGCTCTGGATGATCGGTTCTGCCCTGGTGTTGGTGGTGTTGGCGCTGGTGTTCATGCGCAACCAGATCAAGCCCATCCGGCGCCTGGCGGCGGCGGCGGAGCGATTTGGCCTGGGGCGCAACGGCACCGGTGACTTGGTAAAGGCCGAGGGGGCCAACGAGGTCCGGTTGGCAGCCATGGCCTTCCGGCGGATGCAGGATCGGTTGAGCCGTCAGCTCAGCCAGCGCACCGCGCTGCTGGCCGGGATCAGCCATGATTTGCGAACCCCCCTCACCCGCCTGCGCCTGCAATTGGCGCTGATGGAACCCTCGGCCGATCAGGCGGACATGCTGCGCGACCTGGAGGAGATGGAGGGCCTGATCAAGGTCTATCTGGATTTTGCCCGTGGGGAGGGCAATGAGGAACCGGCGGAGACGGACTTGGCGGCCCTGCTGCGACGGCTGGCTGGGGATGCCCGGCGAGGAGGGGCCACGGTGACGGTGCAGGCGCCCTCCCGGCTGTTGGTGGTCCTGCGGGCCGATGCCATGGCCCGCTGCCTGAACAATCTGATTTCCAACGCCGCCAAGCATGGCCAGCAGGTCTGGCTGAGGGCCAAGGCCGAGGCAGGCGGCGGCGGCGTTCGGGTGCTGGTGGAGGATGATGGCCCGGGCATCCCGGCGGAGAAGCGTGAGGCGGTGTTCCAACCCTTTGTGCGTTTGGAGGGGGCCACGGCCACCGGCCAAGCCTCGGCGGAGGGGGTGGGCCTGGGGATGACCATCGCCCGCGACATCATCTTCAGCCATGGCGGCGAAATCGCCCTGGAAGACCGCCCCGGCGGCGGTCTGCGGGTGGTGATACGCCTGCCTCAGTAGGCTTGCGCTCAGGCGATTGGGTGTTTCGTGGCCCTCGCCCAATCCGGCACGCTGCCACGGCCATCACAGGCTCAGGTCGCGCTCCGGCCAAGCATCAAAATCCCATGGCAAACCTTGCCTCAAGGCCGTTGGGTCGGCACGGTGCGGGGCTCAGTGCTTCTCTTCTCCTCTTGCCGAGGCCCCGGTTCCCCCCATGACTGATGCCCCTCCGTCTGTCGCCGATGATGCGGCCCCTGGTCCTCGCAATCGCCTGGATCAGGAGACCTCCCCCTATTTGCTGCAGCACAAGGACAATCCGGTCCATTGGTGGGCCTGGGGACCCGAGGCACTGGCGGAGGCGCAGCGCACGGGCAAGCCCATCCTGTTGTCGGTGGGGTATGCCGCCTGCCACTGGTGCCACGTCATGGCCCATGAGAGCTTTGAAAACCCGGTCATCGCCCAGCGCATGAATGCCCTATTCGTCAACATCAAGGTGGACCGGGAGGAGCGACCGGACCTGGACATGATCTATCAGCGTGCCTTGGCATTGCTGGGTCAGCAGGGGGGCTGGCCGCTGACCATGTTCCTGAAACCCACCGGGGAGCCCTATTGGGGGGGCACCTACTTCCCGCCCAGCGGGCGCTATGGCCGACCGGGCTTTCCCCAGGTGTTGGACAGTATGGCCGGCATCTTCGCCCAGGAACCGGACAAGGTGGACGGCAACGCCACCGCCATCCTGGACAAGTTGGATCAGCTATTCCAACCGCAGCCGGGCACGCTGGAGGCGTTGGGGCCCGATCTGCTGGACCGGGCCGGCACCGCCTTTACCCGCCAGATCGATCCGTTTTTTGGCGGCATCACGGGCGCGCCTAAGTTCCCACAGGTGCCCCTGTTCCGGCGCATCTTCCTAAGCTGGCGGCGCACGGGGTCCGCGCCGATGCAGGCCGCGCTCCACCGCACCTTGGTGGGGATCTGCCAGGGCGGCATCTATGATCATCTGGGCGGCGGCTTCGCCCGCTATTCCGTGGATGACGAGTGGCTGGTGCCGCACTTTGAAAAGATGCTCTACGACAATGCCAGCCTCATGGAGTTGTTGTCGGAGGTGTGGTGCATTGATGGCCGACCGCTTTATGCCCAGCGGGTGGCGGAGACGGTGGGCTGGCTGCAACGGGAAATGATGGCCGACAATGGCGCCTTTGCCAGCGCGCTGGATGCCGACAGCGAGGGGGAGGAAGGCAAGGCCTATGTCTGGACGCTGGCGGAGGTCCAAGGCCTGTTGACCACCGACGACGCGCGGCTGTTCGTGGACACCTACGAGGTGACACGCCTTGGCAACTGGGAAGGCGTGACCGTGCTGAACCGTCGCCTGGATCCGGACCTGAAGGACCCACAGACCGAGGCGCGGCTCGCCCAGATGCGGGAAACGCTGCTGGCCGTCCGGGACAAGCGGGTCCAGCCCCAGCGCGATGACAAGGTGCTGGCGGACTGGAACGGGCTGATGCTGTCCGCCCTGGTGATCGCGGCGGAAAGCTTCGATAGGCCAGCGTGGCTGGGGCTGGCCCGCCAAGTGTTTGACGTGTTGGTGCGGGACTTGTCGCAGGAAGGCAGCGAGGGACGGCGGCTGCATCACAGTTGGTGCGCTGGCCGCGCTGCCCATCCGGCCACCCTGGAGGATTATGCCAACCTGTCCCGCGCGGCCCTTCTGCTCCATCAAGCCACCGCCGACCCAGGCTATCTGAGCCATGCCCGCGCCTGGGTGGAGACTCTGGACGCGGGGTTCTGGGACACCGCCGTCGGCGGCTACTTCTTGACCGATGCCACCACGGCAGATGTCATTCGCCGCCCGCGGGACATCCGCGATGACGCCACCCCCAATGGCAACGCCACCATGGTGGAGGTGCTGCACCGCTTGTGGGCGGTGACGGGGGAGGCGGCCTATCGCACGCGCCGGGATCAACTGGTGGCCGCCTTCGCGGGGGAGGCGGCGCGCAATGTGATGGGTCTGGGGACCTATCTCAATGCGCTGGAAATGGTTCAACGGGATGCCACCCTGGTGCTGGTGGGCGCCGAGGGCGCCGTGCCCGCGCTGCTGGACGATGCATCGGGTCAGGTGCCGGGCCCAGGGACCGCCAAAGGCAAGGCAGAGGTGATGGGGGAGGCGTGGCGGCAGGCGTTGCGGCAGGCACCCCATGGGCTGGTGCGCCTATCCGTTGCCGATGGTTCTGCGGTGCCGGAGGGGCACCCTGCCCACGGCAAGGCCTCAGCACCCTCGGCCGGCGACGCAAATCCCCCAGAGGGGCAGAGCGGACTGACGGCCTACCTGTGCGCTGGCGGGACCTG
>CAZCBM010000197.1:0-1215 GCA_964496805.1 uncultured Rhodospirillales bacterium
GCGGGGGTCTCCACCGCCCAGGGCCAAGGCGGATCCACCCAGCCCTCGACCAGCGCCGAAACCCTGACCCTGCCCTGCCCGGTGGGGGGCGACACGGGATCAACGGTGACTGTCTCCACCCTGCCGCCCCCGCGACAGATCGGCCTGCGCATGGATTTGCGCCCGATCAGTGCGGAGCCCAATCGTCCCCTGCCCCTGCTGTTGGAGGAATGCGACGGCAACGGGCTGGTGCTCTTTCAGGATCAGTTCACCCCGGCGGAGGTGGAAGCGCTGACAGCATTGGTCGCCCAAGACTCCTACAGGGCGTTGAAAGCCGCGGGCCACGCAAGGGGGTTCCGCGCCGCTTGGCTGCTGGAAAATATGGGCGAGACCAACCCCGACACCTTCGCCTACTATCTTCTGCTGGCGGCCTGGGAGGTGGAGGGCCAAGATCTCGATCTGCACAAGGCCTATCTGGAACGCGCGGTGATCGCGCTCAACGAGACCTTGGCCGCCAAAGACGATGCGGGGGAGCGCCAGTTCACCCAGTTGTTGATCGCCAATCTGCTGCGCCGCGCCAACCTGTTGGATCAGGCCGTGTTCATGGCCGCACAGGTGCCGGCGGACGACCCAGAGAGCCCGCCCAGCGTGCGGGCCTACCGCGCCAAACTGATCGAGTTGCTGGGGCGTCGGGAGATCGGGCCGCGAACCTTCATGCGGGAAACATGACCAGCCCGCTGATGTCCGTCCATCCGGACCATCTGGTGCGCTGTGACCTGCTGGCCACCGCCGGTGCGCCGGTGCTCTCCCGGTTGGTGTATGCCGACGCTGGCGACCCCGACAACGTGTTCTATACCGCGCTATATCCCCCACCCCGGTACCAGTGGCTGCATGAGTCGCTGGGGCTGGTGGTGGTGCGGGCCGCCGATGCCCTGTTCAGCACCCAAGCATGGCGGCTGGAAGTGTTGGACGGGCTGAGGCCCACCGGTGCCCAACAGCGCATGATCGACACGCCGGTTGTTCGCGATAACCCGGAATGGCTGAGGGAGCCCGATGCCCTGATCTCCCGCCCCGGTGGCGGCGGCCACCCCAGAGGCATGGCGGTGGACATTCGCCCCGTTGACGCTGATGGCCGTCTGCCCTGGATGGGCACCGACTTCGATGCCTTCGATCGCGATGAGGTGGGCCCCCTGGCGGCCCGTGGCCGCCCCCGCCTGGAGGGCACGCCGGACGAGG
>CAZCBM010000197.1:1225-6646 GCA_964496805.1 uncultured Rhodospirillales bacterium
GAGGATGTTGGGGTGGCGGCCGAGGCGGCCCAGGACGTCGGCTTCTCGCTTGGCGAGGCGGCGGCTGGCCGTTACACTTCAGGGCTCGACCGCTGGATGACCGTCGCCCGCGTGGCGATGGCCGCACCCGCCTGGAGGGCACGCCGGACGAGGACGCCTTGGCCATTCGCAACCGGCATCTGCTGGAAGCAGCCATGGTGCTGGCGGCGGAGGAGGTTGGGGTCCCGCTGCTGCCGCTGCCCAGCGAATGGTGGGACTTTCGGCTGCCGCCGGAGCAGACCCGGATGTGGGCGCCACTGAGCGACGACGAGGTGATCCGGCTGGAGGCCGCGCAGGATGATCAGCGCGAGCAGGAGAAGGCCGCCGCCCTGGTGGCCCGCGCCCGCGCCGGCCAGCGCTGGTGAGACCGGCCCCTTTCCGGCCGCCCCGACGCTGGCAAGAAGAGCCTCAGCCCTGAACGGCCTTGATGACCAAGGGAGATATCTCCTGAGTCTGTTCCGCCTCCAGCAGAGCCGCCAAGTGACGGCGCATTCCCGGGTCCCAGAATTTTTCGATATGCTCAGCAATCCCGGCGGTGGCTTCCGCCTCGCCATAGGCGGTGAAGTAGCTGGCAATCTGATTGGCTTGACGGATCAGGGCAGCATCCTGCATCAGTATACTCCTTGTTGGGCAAGGGGGCCTGGATTCCCAGGCTCCCTTATGCTCCCGGTTGTCCAGGGGCCCACGGTTATCCGGGGGCGTCCGATGATTCAGAGGCGCCCGCGTCGCCCCTCCGGCGTCAAGCGCCCTCTTTCAGCACGTCGCTGACAATGCCAATCATCTCGTCAATATGGGCCTTCTCCGCCACCAACGGCGGGCTGAACGCCAGGATATCGCCCGTGAAGCGGATATAGGCCCCCTTCTCGAACGCGCGAACAAAGGCCGTATAGGCGCGCTGGGTGGGCTTATCCCCCGGCTGCAATTCCACCGCACCCACCAGGCCCAGATTGCGCACGTCAATGACGTGGGGATGGTCTGACAGGCTGTGCAGCGCATCCTCCCAATATTGCGCCATCCCGGCGTCCACGGCGCGGGTGAGCAATCCCTCCCCGGTCAGCACATCCATGGTGGCGCTGGCCGCCGCACAGGCCAGCGGGTGGCCGGAATAGGTATAGCCGTGGAACAGTTCGATGAACTGCTCATCGCCGTGCATGAAGGCTTCGTGGATAAAGTCACGGGTGAAGACGGCGCCCATGGGGACAGTGGCGTTGGTCAACGCCTTGGCCGTGCAGATGATGTCCGGCTTGACATCAAAAAACTGGGTGGCGAAGGGCGCGCCAAGGCGGCCAAACCCGGTGATAACCTCATCAAAGATCAGCAGGATGTCGTGCTTGTCACACAGCGCGCGCAGCCGCTCCAGATAGCCCTTGGGCGGGATCAGCACGCCGGCGGACCCGGCCACGGGCTCCACGATCACCGCCGCGATGGTCTCCGCCCCATGCAGCATGACCATCCGCTCCAACTCGTCGGCGAACTCCGCCCCATGCTCGGGCTGCCCGCGGGAGAAGGCATTGCGCGCCAGGTCATGGGTGGCGCGCAGGTGGTCCACCCCCGGCAGGGTGGGGAACATGCGCCTGTTGTTGGTGATCCCGCCCACACTGATGCCGCCGAAGTTGACCCCGTGATAGCCACGCTCGCGCCCGATCAGCCGGGTCTTGGTGCCCTTGCCCGCAGCGCGCTGATAGGCCAGCGCGATCTTCAGCGCGGTCTCCACACTCTCCGAGCCAGAGTTGGTGTAGAAAACCTGGGTATACTCCTCCGGCAGAAGAGAGATCAGCTTGTTGGCCGTGGCAAAGGCGTTGGGGTGGCCCATCTGGAAGCTGGGCGCATAGTCGATTTCCGCCGCGGCGTCCTGGATAGCCTTGACGATCTCCGGGCGATTATGGCCCGCATTCACGCACCATAGCCCCGCCACGGCATCCAGCACCTTCCGGCCTTCCGGCGTGTAGTAATACATGCCATCCGCCCGCGACAGCATCCGGGGATTGGCCTTGAACTGGCGGTTGGACGTGAACGGCATCCAGTAGGCGCGCAAGTCATTGGGGGTTTGGACGGTCATGGGGGGCTCCTGACGAGCGGACCTTGGGGCAGGCCCACGCAGAGGGGAAGGGGCCGTGTGTGCACCTGGACCCTGCTGCCGGCCGCTGTGCATTGGAATCGGCAGGGCGGCAGTGGTTCAGGCACTCGCCGGCGGGCGCGTGTCCCGCGACTATCAGGGCAAAGACCGCACCCTGTCCAGCCCGTCGCCAACGGGATGGGCAGGTCTGGCGCAACAATCATTCTGAACGTCGGTTCAAGCTGATTGATCCATCAGCCAGGGCAGCCACGATGCTCCGGGAGGATCATCCAATCAGTCTGGCCCACCCCGTTGCCCCTCCTGGCCTTCGAGAGCAGGTCCCTCCCGCCTCGACCACCCCACGCCCCCGCCCGGCCACCCACGGGAGAGGGTGCGGGCTGGGCCAGACGGATCGGCAAACGCCCTATGCCGGCGCAGCGCGTGTTTACAGCAGGGTGAGGCTGGCGCCCTCCCGCGCCAACAGGGCCTTTTTGCGCTCCAATCCCCAGGCGTAGCCCGTCAGCGCGCCATTGCTGCCAACGATGCGATGGCAAGGCACTAGCACACTGACAGGGTTGGCGCCAACCGCCGCCCCCACCGCACGGGAGGCCTTGGGGCGCCCGATGCGCCGGGCGATCTCCCCATAACTGACCGTCTGCCCCGGCCCGATGGATTGCAGCGTGCGCCAGACCTGCAATTGAAAGGCCGTGCCCCGCAGGTCCAGGATCAACGGGTCAACCGGCGCCCCGCTTGGATCCTCCACCAGGGCCGTGACCGCCGCCAAAAGGGACCGGTCTGCGGTCTGGGTGAAACGAGCGCGGGCAAAGTGCGCCCGCACTGCCTCAGCGGCTTCGTCCGCGGTATCGCCAAACATCAGCGCGCAAAGCCCCTTGGCGGAGGTGGCCAACGCCATGAACCCCAGGGAGCAAGGGCCGGTGATCAACCCCAAGGTTTCCCCCTGGCCGCGGGCGCGGACCCGGTGGGGTGCCATACCCAGCGCCCCTGACGCTTCATAGGCCCGTCCTGAAGACCCGTAGCCGGCGGTATAGATGGCCTCCGTCACGCTTTCCCCCGCCAGCAGGGCCGCCCGCAGCCGGGCCAGTCGCTCGGCCGCCATCGCCTGACGGGGCGACAGGCCCAGGTGCCCACGGCAGAGCACCCGCAGCGTCTCCAGCGGCACGCCCAGCGCGTGCGCCCACTGGCTTGGGCCGCCCAACTCCTCCGGTTCAACCTGGGTCAAATGGGCCAGCGCCCGGGCCAGCAGCGTGCGGGACTGATCCTCCACCCGCAGGGACTCTGCCGTGGCCGGATGGCACCGCTTGCAGGCCCGATAGCCGGCGGCGGCCGCGTCCTCTGCGGTCCGATAAAAGGTGACATTCTCGGCCTTGGGTCGGGCCGCGCAGGTGGGTCGGCAATAGACACCACTGGTGGCCACCGCACAGATGAAGGCGCCATCGGCCGCGGGATCGCGGGCCTGCACAGCGGCCCAGCGCACAGGGTCACTGAGGGCCGTGCCCAGCGGTTCCGGCGCGGCCGGGGCTTCTGAGAGAGAGGGAGGAAAGGCGGCGACGGCGGCGGGGGACATGGGCGCGCTCATGGGCTCAACGGATCTCCGGGACAACAGGGTGACATACCAACCCCCGTTGCCATAGACCGCAGCCGCCAGACGCGCGCTCCGGTTTGGCGGGATGGATCCCCCCAGCACCTCCCGAACGCAAACAGGACGCCGATCCGCTGACCGACGCCCTGCAGCAAGCCCCTTAATCAAGGGCGATCGCGAAAGCGATTACTCTCCCTTGAAGTGGGGGTCGCGCTTCTCGACGAAGGCGGCCATGCCTTCCTTCTGGTCCTGCGTGGCGAAGGTCGCCCAGAACAGGTTGCGCTCGTAATTGATGCCCTGCGCCAGGGTCGTTTCCAGGGCGGCGTTGACGCTGGCCTTGCACAGCTTTGTGGCCAGGGCAGAGCGCTTGGCAATCTCCTCCCCGATCTTCACGGCCTCGTCCACCAGGTCCTCAACCGCGAAGATGCGGCTCACCAGCCCGCAGCGCTCCGCTTCGTCAGCCTTCATCAGGCGACCGGTAAGGCACATGTCCATGGCCTTGGACTTGCCCACGAGACGGGTCAGGCGCTGGGTGCCGCCAGCGCCGGGAATGGTGCCGATGGTGATTTCCGGCTGCCCGAACTTGGCGTTGTCTGCCGCGACGATAAAGTCACACATCATGGCCAGTTCACAGCCACCGCCCAAAGCATAGCCGGCAACCGCGGCGATGATGGGGGTGCGGATTTTGGTTACCTCTTCCCACTTGGCGGAGATGAAGTGCTCCATAAACACTTCAGAATAGCCTTTTGCCGCCATCTCCTTGATATCGGCGCCTGCGGCGAAAGCCTTGGCGCTGCCCGTCAGAACAATGCAGCCAATATCCGCATCCGCGTCGAAGGCATGAACGGCCTGGCCCAACTCTGTGACCAGCTGATCGGACAGCGCGTTCAGGGCCTGGGGGCGGTTGAGGGTGATCAGGCCGACGCGGCCCCGGGTCTCGACCAAGATGGTCTCGTACTGGGTGGACATGGGTTGCGGCTCTCTTGGTTGGCGGGTTCCTCTGGAGGCAGGGCGGGGGCCTTCTGTCAACGCAGCCCCACACTCCCTGGTGGCGCTATAGACCCGTGGCCCCGTCGGGGCAAGGACGGGCTTCTGCCGGGGCACCGACTGGCTCAAGACGGCCAATCTGGCGCGCAACGCGATTGCCAGCCCGGACCGGCCGCAACCCCTGGCCCAAGGCAAGGCCATGACCCAGCGGGACTTCGACTGGATGCGACCGGAGACCAACCGCGAGGCCACCATGGGGACATGCCGCAGGCGTGCGCCGGGAGAAGGGGCCGGGAAAAGGGGGGCTGGTGCTGACCCAATCTCTGCGTACCGCGCGCCAGCCCCCGAAACCAGACGCTCGCCCAGGGATCAGGAGGGGATGAGCCCCCCACAAACGGCGGGGGATTTGCAACACGTGTGGCCTGTGCCCCTTTGCGAGGGGGGCGTCTTGGCGTAGAATCAGAGGCTGTTCGTCCCGCTCTGCCGTGCCGTAAGGGCCAGCGATCATGCACCGACTGCTTCATATGCCCCGGCCAGATCGCCTGGACGCGGTGATCATGCTCATGCTCAGTTGTGCCTGCGCGCTGAGCATCGCTTTAGCGGTGCATGTTCTCCCCTCGCTGCAGCCAGCCTTGCGCGGCGACGGGTCCACCCCGGCGCCCGGGGAGCAGACGGTGTCAGCCCCTGTGCCTGCGCCGGCCGGGATCATCACCACCGCCGGCCTGCCGGACACCGCCAC
>CAZCBM010000198.1:0-6638 GCA_964496805.1 uncultured Rhodospirillales bacterium
GGCGATGCCCATGCCGCGGGCCTCGTCCGGGCGCGGCAGGCCGATATGGGCGCAGGCGTCGGCGATTTGGGCGCGGATCTTGGCGTCGCGGGCGGCGCCGCTTTGCTTCAGGTGACGGTTGAGCACAACAGGCGTGGCCGACGCCCAGACTTGCGCCGTGGTGCACCAGCGCTGGGGCCGCAAGGAGGCAGCACCGCTCCCCCCGGTTTCCACCCGCAGCCAAGTGTCCTGCTGGCCCACGGTGTTGGTCAGCCGGATCAGCAGTTGATCTGACCGGTCGGTTCTGGTCATCAGCGCAGCGATGGCGCCCTGGAGCGCGGTCTTGAGGGCTGCGGCGGCGGGATCAAAACTCTCCAGCCGGCATCCGATCTCCACCCACCGGGGCAACACCAGGGCCAGGCCCATCAGGTGCCCATCGGCATGTTCATGACCCACATAGGCCATCGGCAAGATGGCCATATGCGGCCCCTCTACCGGGCTGCCGTCAGCCTTGTGGCCGGACACTTCGGGGGGGATCGGCACATCCCCGAAGGCACTGATCAAGGCGCGGCGCAGCTTGCCCGCCAACAGGGCAATGGCGGTGAGGGCTGGCATGGGACCATCAGCGTGGGCCAAAACAATCCAATCCTCACCCATGTGGCTGCTGGGGCCGATCAGGCCAGGGCGGGGTGAGGGACCAACCACCGAGCGGTCGGAGGGGGGCCGGCGGCCGGCGGCATAGGCCGCCTCCAGGGTGGCCAAGCGACCGGGATGGACCACCCGCCGCGGTGCGTCCGAAACGGCCACCACCCGATGCAGGCTCTGGTCATCCTCAATCAGGAACCGGCACCGGGTCAGGCTGGCGGAATGGCCCACAGCGGCGGTGTTATGGGCCAGGACCTGGAGGCTCTCCAGGATCGCCGCCGGGGGGTCTGCAGGCCAGACCAGACGCACCAGCGGCAGCAAGGGCAGGGCGGCCGGGAACCGCCTGGGTTGGCGTCGCCGGTCCTCCGGCAGGCTCACCGCATCGTTCGGGGGGACAAAGGTCTCCGGCGCTGCCCTCAGGGTGCAGGGGGTTGCTTCGATCACTGGAGGGGCCTGTGCCTCCAACCATGTCAGCGCTGCGCGCCCGGCGTCACCCTCTCCGCCCCAACTGGCCGTGAGGGCGCTGAACACCCGATCGGGCTGCGGGGGCCAGTCCGGTGTGGCATCGTTGCGGTTGCGCGCGGCGAAGCACACGCCCAACAGGAACTCGATTTCCAGGACAAGGCTCATCCCTCCTCTCCGCCCTCGCTGGTGTCCTCATTGGACAGGGCAAGAGCCTGGCTGCGGCGGATGATCTCCACCAGCTTGTCCAGCGGGCGCAGGACCACGGGGGCCAGGTGCAGCGGGAAGTGCGCCTGCACAGCCGCCAGCGCCTCCTGATAAAGGGCCAGGATGGCATTGCGCTCCAGCGCCATGGTGTCGGCGGTGCCGGTGGCCGCCACCAGTTCCCAGGGGGCCGCCGTCTCCGGCACCAGATCGCAGCGGGAGCGCAGAGCGTAGCCGGCGCGGTCATGCTCCACCAGTTTCAGCAACCCCAGGGCGGCCAGATAGGCGCGGGCGGCCTTCACCGCCTCCGGTGAGGCGCTGCCAAAACGCAGCCGCCTAAGGCTGGCGAAGCTTAAGACAGCGGTCTGCTCAGCGTAGTCGCAGGTGATGCCCAGATCGGCCACCGACGGTGCGATATTGCCATGGTTGATCTCCGAGGGCCGGACTTGCTTGGCCTTCTTGCCAGCCCCGGCCTTGGAGACATCCCACTCGCCCTCCTCTCCCTTGAAGACCTCAACCCGGCGCAGAATGCTCAAGGGGTCGATGCGGCTGCCCGTGCGGCGCCCGGCGTTTAGCGCTTCTCCCGTTTCAGTCTCGGCCAACACCGTCACGCCCACGGCCATGATTTCCGCCACCAGGGAGCGTTGAAATTTGGCACCAATCCCGCCGCCCTCCCCAGTGGAGTTCCACGCCCCCAGCACCAGGGAGGAGGGAGAGACCTCCAAAATGGCGGAGACATCCCGCGGGGAGGCCTTGTTCAACCGTTCGCCAAGGGGGCTCTTCTGGAACGGTTTACCGTCCAGCGCGCTGTCCCGCAGGATCGCATCATAGACCCGGTGGGGTGCCTCCAGACTGGTCACCCGCGTCAGCGGTTCCACGCCGTGGCCGGTGAAGTCCACCACCAAGTGCGGCACCTGATAGTCACCGGCGTCGATGCCGGCTTGAAGCGCTTCCTCCAGCCGATTGGCCTGGGACTGGACGCTATCCACCAGGCAGCACCAAACATCCTGGCCGGCCACCCGACGCTTTTCCAGCACATGCCGCGCCGGGGCATTGCGGCCGTCGCCTGGATAGGTGGGGGGAAAGATCTTGTCGCCGGCGCCGCCCACCGGTTGCAGGCGCTGGCGACGGCGCACGGCGGCATGGGTCTCGACGGCGGTGAGCAGGTGGGTATAGTCCATGGGGTGAGATCCTTAAGGCTATTAGGACAACAGTTACCATGGTGTGTCCATATACTGGGACCACCACATCGCTTGGTAGGGTGATGGGGTCAAAATGCGGTTGAGTCAAGGGTCTCCTTATTATCGCTCAAGTGGGTAGATCAATGCATGTCTGAGAGTCCGGGTACAACTCGTTGGAGTGTTGACCAAAGGATCGACTTCATTCGCCAGCGCTTGATCTGGCAAGGCAGCGTCAACCGGGCCGACCTGGTGGCAGCCTTCCAGGTGTCCGCCAATCAGGCCACCGTCGATCTGCGGCAGTTCGAGGCCCGATTCCCCGGCGGGTTGGCCTATGATCCCCGCCAGCGAACCTATCGCCCGGGACCGGGGCTGGCGGCGGCGGATGAGCAGGACACGCAGGCCCTGTTGCGCCTGTTGCGGTTACAGGCGGATGGAGTCGTGTCACCGGGACCGTGCCCCGTGGACCCTTTGCCACCGGTGGACCAAGGGGGCTTGCCCCCTCGTCCTGTTCCGCCAAAGACCCTCTCTACCCTCTTGACCGCGATTCGGGAGGGACGGGCCATGAGTGGGATGTATGTCTCCATGAGCACCGCCACGCCGCGCCGGCGGCTGTTGGAACCCCATGCGCTGGTGTTTGATGGTTTTCGCTGGCACGCGCGGGCACGGGATGCGCAGGCGGGGGAGCCGGCCCTTTTCAAGGATTTCGTCCTGGGCCGGTTATCGGACGCGGCGCTGGAGGGGCCGGCCACGGGCGGTGGGGCGCAGGCGGATGGCCTCTGGCAGCGGTTGGTGCGCTTGACCTTGGAGCCCCATAAGAAGCTGACGGAGGCGCAGCGCGCTGCCATCCTGCTGGATTATGGGATGGACCCACACACCGGCACCTTGACCCTGACGGTGCGGGAAGCCACAGCTTGGTACCTGCGCAAGCGCCTCGGACTTGTGAAGGGGCATCATGACCAGCCCCCTGAGGAGCAGCATATTGTCCTCAAGCATGAGGCACCGGTTCCGGAGGAACCCCCGGTGGCGGACTGATCCGACGCCGCCGCCCGCGACAAGGGGGCCCGAGTGCTCATCGCGGCGCGGCAATCAAGGCGAGGGAGCTTAAGGTGGGTATTGTGCTGATGGCCGTGGTGCTGCCGGAGGATGAAGCGCTGGCATTGGGGCAAGACGGGGCAGCCCTGGAGCAGCGCCTGTTTGGGACCCCGGTGACAAAGCCCCGGCCCCGGACCTGGCTGGACCGGCTGCTTGGGCGCCATCCGGTGGATGTGGATCACCTCCCGCCCGCGGACGCCGAGTCCTTTCTGGACCTGGATAAACACTGGGAAATCGCCCACGCGCTGCTCACGGGCCCTGACCGCAGACCGATGCTGCCGGCGGCCACGTTGGTGGAGGGTGGGGCGGCCTTAGGCACCACAGAGGTGGGGTATGGGGTGCCGAGGCTGTTGCGACCTGCCGAGGTGGATGCCTTTGCCCAGCATCTCCAGACCATTGATCCGGAGGCGATTGCGCAGCGCCTGGATCTGCGGGCGTTCATCCAGGCGGGACTGTACGGGGCGGAGGCCTGGGCTGATGATCCCAACGTCGTGGCCGAGGCGCAGTCCCTGATCGAAGAGGTGAGAGAGTGGTTCATTGCCGCTGCGGCCGACCGCATGGCGGTCATCCTTTGCTTTGCCTGAGGCGTTGCCGCTTCGGGGTCCTGCACTCTTGCAACCGGTCCAGGGATGGTGCGGGCGGCCGGACTCGAACCGGCACGGGCTACGCCCGGGGGATTTTAAGTCCCATGCGTCTACCAATTCCGCCACGCCCGCAGCAGGGAAGACCGCTCTGAAGACACCATTGAAGGCCATCGGCACGCGTCAGGGGTCGCCCTTCGTGTCCAATGCCTCCTAAGAGGCCCCTGAAGTGCCATCCGGAACCCGGCCTGTCCAGGGGGCAGGCTGACCAAAGCGAACAGCCCCTTTGCTCCGATGGCCTGATAGGCTCCGGCTTCACCCAGTGCGGCGCTGGATCCACAGACCAAAAAAGGGCGGCCCCATCGGGACCACCCTTTCGAAATCGGTCTGTCTTCCAGCCCAGAGCGTAGGATCCCAAAGGGGCATGGCCACGGAGTGGATTATCCGAGTGACCACGAGTGAGCGACAGCAGGGGACGCCGATTTCAAATCGGTGTCCCTGCTGCAATGGCCCCAGAGAGGGTGGCGGCCGGATCAGCTGCCGCGGGCTTCATCCACCAGCGCCTGGAGACGCGCCTCGGGGATCGCGCCGGGGATCAGTTCTTTGCCCACCACCAGGGCGGGGGTACCGCCGATCCGCAGCGCCTCCGCCAAGCGGCGATTTTCGGACAGGTACTGGCTCAACTCCGGCTTGCCCATGTCGGCCCGCAACTGGTCCAGATCCAAGCCAACCTCGTCGGCCAGGGCGAAGATCACGTCCTCATCCAGGGCCCCGCGGTTGGTCATCAGGGCGGTATGCATCTCGATGTATTTGCCCTGCTCGTGGGCGGCCAGGGCGGCCAGAGCCGCCGTCCGGCTGCTTTCGGACAGGATCGGGAATTCCTTCCACACCACCCGCACATCGGGGTTGGCTTCCTGCACGTTCACGACGCTTTCAAACACCCGCTTGCAGTAGCCGCAGTTGTAGTCGAAGAATTCCACCACGGTGACGGCAGGCTCTTCGGCCCCGGTCCAGGGCGATTTCGGATTGCTGAACAGCTGTTCGGCATGGGCTTCCAACGCAGCGGCGGCAGCGGCCTCTTCTGCTTCGGCTTGGCGGGCCTGGAGCACGTCCATGGCCTCGACAATCACCTCCGGATTTTCCAGCAGATAGGCGCGGACGGCCTGATCGAAGGCCTCCTTGGACAGGCCGGGCGCAATCTCGCCTGCGGAAACAGCGGTCGTCTGCTCCTGCGCATGGGCGGTGGACAACAGCATAAGGGCGGCCACGGCGCTGGCCAGCATGGTCTTCATGGGACAAACCCCCGGAGGTGCGGTGGATAACTGGCCGGCACCCTAGGGCACGCTTGCCAGCGGTGCAACGGCGCGACCGAGTCCATCACCGCCTATTGACCCTTTGGTGAGGCGCTGTTGGGCACGCCGCGAGAGGGGTGCTGGGGCGTCGGGCGGCGACTCAGCTTTGCCCAAAGAGTTTGCGGCCCTTCAATTCGCCCCGATAGAACGCCTCGATTGCGGCTTTGCCGCGCAGGATGCGGTGCTGGCCATTGGGGAAGAACACATCCAACGGCTCGTCGGAATGCTCAGCGGCGAACTTCGCCTGGCTGCCATGGCGCACCCCTGGTGTCCCCATGCGGCTGTTGAGATAATTTTGCACATCCGTCAGGTGGGGGCCGCGATTGTGAGGCTGGCCCTGCATCTGGCCGGGAAAGACGACATTCTCCGTTGGGTTCTTGATGTCCACAATGTCATACAGATCATAATCCCCGACCACATACTCCCCGGCTGTCACCAAGCCTGTTTGGCATAACTTCAGGCACCCATAGTGGATGCTCGCAGGGTCGCGGTCGACAAAGTACCGTTTATTTGCCGGAAGGTACATTCGGGGGCTGCCATCCTCCAGCGTCATGGGGCCATCATACAGAACAGGCTCCATCTTGCGCCAGAACTTCAGCGCATCTTCTGACTTGCCGGACTTGTAACAGGTTTGGCCGTAGCCCTCGATCTCTGCACAGACCACCAGTCCGGCGGTCTTGTAGATGGTGCCGTTGCTGATGCCGTCGAAATCGGCGGTCTTGGCCTTACAGTCGATGGGTTTGGGCGTGTAGCCCTCCTTACCCAGATAGGCGATGGAGAAACTGTTGGTCTGACGGACCAGAATGATCACGCCATATTGGCGCGCGGCCCCGCCAAAGATGGCAAGATCACCGGGACGGAAGTGTTGTGACATGGGGATGGGCCTCCGCGCTGCGTTTAGGGTGGCATGATGACACCGCAAAAGCGGCAACAGAAGGGTCAAGACGGGCCCAATTCAGCCCAAAGGTTGATCTTTTCAGGGTCGGCAGGGACGATGGGCGAATGAGCTTTGATTTGCTGACATCGCCGGATGCGGAACCGATGCTGTTCTGCAACCCGGATGGGTTCGATGCCCTGCAGGCGCTGGTGCCGCCAGCGGGCGATCTGCCAGGGCACTTGATCCTGCGCCTGCCCGGCGGACG
>CAZCBM010000199.1:0-6637 GCA_964496805.1 uncultured Rhodospirillales bacterium
CTGCCCCGCCAGCCAGACCGCCCCCAGCCGCACCAGGTCCGCCACCGGGACCGGGTCCGCCGCGCAGGGGTCGCACCAGGCCATGTCCCAGGCATATTCCAGGATCACGGTTTGCATGCGCTCCCGTGTCACCAAACGGTCGAACATCGCGCGGTAAAACGCCCCGAAACGCTCCTTCACATAGACGGGGATCTCATCGCCCGTGGGCAGCTCCGTGGTCCGGTAGTTCACCGCCTGCACCCGGCCGCGAGGGGTCAGCGCGAACACGAACAACTCCTGCGGGCCATTGGCATTCACGGTCCCCAGGCGAATGGGCAGCATGAACTTGGGGCTCTCATAGGCAACGGTGATGGGGCGCAGGAATTGCCGCCCACTGCTGCCCTGGCGCTCCAAATTGACCTTGGCCACAAAGAACTTCATGTCCTGGCGGATGTAGCTGCCCAGCACGTCTGAGGCCCCGGCGGGGATGCGGTAGCCATTGTCGGTGAGCCACGCCTCCAGGCCGGTGGACTCCCGGGCGGAGAGGATCAGGATGTCATATTCCCCCACCTGATACTCCGCCTCCACGGTAACCCCATAACTGCGCCGGCCAGAGGCGCGGCCGGCCGGTGGTCCCGCCCCGTCCTCCATGGGCATGGCGCTCATGACCATGGGCTCCGGGCGAGGCAAGCAGGGGTCCTCGTCAAAGTACTCCACCAGGCGCGGGGCGGTGTAGGCGTCCAGATGGTCGATGATGCGGCTTTCACCCACGGTGATCTGCCCTTCCTGCAGCACGGTGGGCACCGGGATGACCATGGCGAATTCGCTGAGCGCACCCTCATAGTCGTTGGCCATGGTGAGCACGGTGCGCTCCCCATCGCGGGCCAGAACAACCTTGCTGGCGCGGTTGAAGAGGCTGGTATCCGCTTTGGCGACGAAGAAACCGCAGAAGGCTGCGGCAGGGCTGGCCGCGGCAAGCAAGGTGGCCGCCAGCAGGGGCAGCAGACAGGTCAGGCGCATGATCAATTCCTCATGAACAACGTCAGGCCGAAAAAGAGGGCCGGCGGCTGTTGGTTCCCGCCACCGGCCCTGAGCGTTCAGCATCCCCGAAGGCGTGCCGGAAGCGGTCAGTCTTCAATCTTCTCCCACCAGGGTCGGCCATCGTCGTCCAGGGCGATGGGGGTGAAGCTCTGGCCGGTCTGTTCCATGCGCGCCCTGATGCTGTTGACCTCCCAGCCGGTCATCGCCGCCAGGGTTTCGGCTTCGGTCTCAAAGCGCCGCGGCAGGCTGGCCAGGTAGGCACGGCCAAGCTGACAGCGGGCGGCGGCGGCCGTGGCCACCGGATGGCGCAGGATGTAGCGGCCTTGGACTTGGGCCTGATTGTCCGTTTCCTGGAACATCAGATCCTCCGGCAGGCTGTCGGCGGTGTAGCGGACATGCAGCCGGGTGACGAAGGTTGGCGCCATGATGGCGTTCTTCTCCGCGGAGACCCAGCGCACGCCCAACTGCTCCAGATCGGCCACCGGCAGCGGCGGGGCCGCGCAGGGGTCGCAGGCGCCCCCATTCCAGGCATATTCCAGGTGAACCACATTCACGCCGTGGCGCGCCACCTGACGGTCGAACATGGCCTGATACACGCTACCAAAGTCATCTTTGACGAACAGCGGCACCTCTTGCTCGGAAGGGATCTCCACCGTGCGATAGTTCACTGGGCGCACCTGACCCCGGGTGGACAGGGCATAGATCAGCAATTCCTGCGGTCCATCCGCGTTGACCGTGCCCAGGCGCACCGGGACCATGAATTTAGGGCTTTCATAGCGCACCTGGATGGGGCGCAGCATAGCGCGGCCGCTGGCGTCATGGTTCTCCAGGTTCACCTTGGCGACGAAGAACTTCATATCCTGGCGCAGATAGCTGTCCAGAATGGGGCCGGCACCATCGGGGATGCGATAGTCATTGGCCGTGAGCCAAGTGGTGAGGCCCTGGGACTCCTCGGCGGACAAAATCAGGATGTCGTATTCTCCCACCTGATACTCCGCCTCGATGGTGACACCAGTGGCGGCGTCGCGGCGGCGGTGGACCTCCTCATCCCGGGCCGCTCCGTCGGCCATCATCGCCAAGGCGGGGGCGGCGGTGTTGGGGCCGGCGCAGGGGTTCTCATCGAAATACTCCACCAGCCGCGGCGCGGAGTAGGCATCGATGTCGGCGATCAATCGCGGCTCGATGACGGAGATATCGCTTTGCGCCGGTACCTCTGGCACCGGGATGACCATGGCGAAATCCCGGGGCGTGCCAGTGTAGTCGCTGGCCATGGTGATGGCGGTGTACTGGCCGTCCCGGGCCAGAACCACCTGGCTGGCCTTGTTGTAGAGGTCCGCATCGGCGCGGGCGACGAAGAAACCGCAGAAGGCGTGCGCCTGGGATAGGGGTGCAAGCGCCAGGGCGGCGGTCAGGGCGGTGGCGGTCAGCAAGGATCGCATGGTCGGAGGTCCTCTCCTCCAGGGGGTGGGTCGTGACAGCGGGGTCAGGGGGCCGATGCGCGGATCGACGCCGGCGCCCTGGGATGATGGGAAAGCCAGTTCAGCACCGGCACTAACGGGCACAGCATCACCAACGCCCAGAGGGGGTAGGCGGTGATGGACTGATACAGGGTGAATTGCAGTGTGTAGGCCAGGGCCCCCACCGCCACAGCAAAGGCGATGCGCAGCGCCCGGCTGTCGGGCGTGGTGCGCGGGTCGGTGATCATGAAGAAGGTGAACAACAGCAGCGCGCCGGAGCTGAGATTCTTGATCCAGATCGCGAGCGGATCGCCCAGCCACAGCACATGGCGGACATAGAGAAGCCCCCCATAGGTGCCCAGGAAGGCCAGGGCCACGTCCAGGCGGCTGGACAGGGTGAGCACCAGGGCCGCCAGCCCGGCAAAGGCAAAAACTTGCAGCGTGGCGCTGCCCCATTGCCCGGTGTCTATCCAGCCGCCCAGGGCCAGTACACAGACAATGATGGCCAGATTGGCGGGGTTGAACACATGCCGCCCGTCCCAGCGGATCAGGTACTTGGCCCCAATGGCCACCGCAGCGGCCACGGCCATGACCCACAGGTCCGCCCTCAGGATAATGGTCAAGGACAGGGAGGAGATCAGCGGCGAACGGATATCGAATCGGCGGCCAGTCAGCCTTTGGCCCAGCAGTTCGACGGCAATGGCGGTTCCTGCCACCACGGGGAAGGTCCAGGGCTGGACGTCGAAGCCCAGATACAGCAGCCCATACAGCAGCAGCCCCCCCAGGATGACCAATTGAGCATGGCGCGGGTCCCGCCAGCCCCGGGCCCAGGCATAACCACGCGCAGGCGCCGCCGGGTAAGCGTCGGAAGCGGGGGCAGTGGCGGCAACCATCGGCACGATCCCTACTGTTCTGGGCCCTTCCATCTCAGGGGCCGCCCTCTCATGGCGTTTCCGCCCCTGTGCGGCGTGGTGAGCCCTCGGTATTCCGCCCTGCCGAACAGAGCCACGGGGCCCACAAGGCGACGTCTCAGTGCCTTCTAATGCGCACAGTTTGCGGCAAGAAAGAGTGCCGAACAATGGCATTTCCGCGATGGCGGCGACGTTTTTCTGAGTGAACTGAAAATGCGGTAGACACAGACAGAAGCGCCCCTGACGCAGTGCCCCCGCCCCTGGAGAACCCCATGAAAGCCACCGACAGCGCCGCCTTGAGCCCAAAGGATTGCATCAATCAGGTTTGTCCCTGGTCGGGCGAGCCGGTGGCAGCAGACAGTCTGATGGTGTATCGCGGCCATGTGGTGGGCTTCTGCAACGCGGGCTGCCGCGATAAGTTTGCCACGGCGGTGGACCTGTTTGACGACAGCATTGACGCCCTGACCGGCAGCGGATGAGACCCCTCATCCATTGCCCCTGTCCTGCTTCATCGGCGCCCATTCGCCGGTCTCAGCTTCGTGGTCTGAACTTCGTGGTCTCAACTTCGTGGTGTCGGCGTCGCGTTCCTATCGCCGGCGGAGTGGTGCGACCGACCAAGCCTCCGGCGGGCGCCAGCCTGGGAGGGGGGCGGAATCGCACCGGCTTTAACGCCCGATCCACCTGATGCGGCCATTCTGCGTCAATGGTATCTTTTGGCTTAACGCCGTGGTTCGCCCCTGCTATGAAGGTTTTGTGTGCGATGAATGTTGTGGGAGTTGTCCGACGCATTCGGGACCTTGGGCGCCTGAGGGGATATCCCCTAGGCGCCTTTTTTTTGGTTTCGACCGCGGTGGGTGTGGCGGCCGTGGGTGCCCCCCTTGCCCAGGCTGGGGAGGGGGTGGGACAGCCCCCCATCCACGGGCTGGGGTCATCAACCGGGGTGTCGGCAACCGGGGAGCCATCGACCACGACGTCATCGCCCCAAGTCATTGAGATCACGCCCGCTGACCCGCAGCCAACCCCGGTACCGGCCGACTTGCCGCCCAGCGTTGGCGTGGACCTGAACCCCGTCCCCCTGGACGTGTTGCAGGTGGAACTGCCTGTGCGTCTGCCCACGGGCCGCCGCGCCCGAGTCCAGGTGGAGATCCCGCCGGTGCGGTAGCGCATGGTCCGATCAGTCTGGCCCAGCCCGCTGCTCTTGGGCCAGACCGACAGTCCCGATACCCATACCGGCGTCAGGACTCGTCTATGGCGATCCCGGAGGGGCCCCTTTCCGGGCTTTCCACCGCCAGTTGGGTGGTGGCTGCCACAAACCGCGTGATGGCATATTGCACGGCCCGGCCGCCGGCGCGGTTGACATATTCGGTCAGCAGCATGGCCGACCCCACCGGGATCGCGAGCGCTTCAGCATCTTTCATGCTGGCAGGCTCGGCGGAGATCAGCGTCCGGTCCCGAACATAATCCTCCACCCCATAGGTGGCGAAGGCGCGGGTGAAACTGAGCCCCTCGGCCAGGAATCGCTCGGCAAAGTGGGGGAACAAATGGCGGGGCAGGAAACTGACTTGGCGACTGAAGGGCGCGCCGTCCACGGTGCTGGCCACATCCATACGAATGACGACCTCCCCCTGGCGCAGGTCCAGCAGGGCGGCCACCCGTTCCGAGGCGGGCCGCTCGTCCACCTCCAGGATTGACCGCTGAATGCTCTGGTCCATGGCTTGCAGGGCAGCGGTGGCGCGGGTTCTGCGGTCAACGGGGTATAGGATGCGCCGTTCCTGCACAAAAGTCCCCCGGCCCTGCAAACTGCGCACCAGCCCGCTGTTCTCCAGGTGCATCAGCGCCCGGCGCACGGTGTGCCGGTGGACGCCGAATTCCTTCGCTAGGTGGGTTTCCCCTGGCAACCGGTCCCCGTCGCTGTAGACGCCGTCGCGGATCCGCTCGCTGATCTGATTGGCAATAATGCGCCACGCTGCTGGTTTGCCGCCCATCAGCCTGCCCCCCATGGCACAGGGACAACAGGCGTTGCCCTGCAGGGGCGCCACAGGGTACCCAAGGCACCAACGACAATGACCGTGAGGAGGGTCAGCCCATGTCCGACGCTTCTGCCGCCCCCCTGGGGCGCAGGGAACGCTATGCAGTGCTGGCGCGTGCCCAACGGGGCGAATTGTTGAAGCATCTGGACCAGTCTTTCCCGGATCGGGCCACCCTTGTCCCCGACGCCGTGGAAGAGGCACCGACGGTCGCAACGGCGCCCTTGCAGGTGAGCCTGCCGGGGACGGCGCAACGGGCCATGGTGGCAGAGATTGCCCTCACCGTGGCACGGGTGGTCAGCGGTTCGGGTAAGATTGGATATGGTTTTATAATCGGTAATCATGGAAACAAGGCTAAGTGTGTAGCGTGGCTCGACCTTCTCGGTCAGGTGGTGCCTGAGCGCATCATGCCGATCATCCAGGCGTTGAAAGACCAACAAACACAGGCAGTCATGAGCGACATGCGGGAGATCGAGGCCACCAGAGTAGACTTTTTCACCCTGATGCGTGGGGACAACCCGTCATGAGCTGGGGGGATGTTGCGACCGCCCGGTCCCCTGATCCCCATCAGGCCGTCTTCCGTGCGCTGCTCACCGCGCAGGCGCATCCGTTGCGCATCGTGACGCTGCCGCTGGCTCTCGCGGGGGCGGCACCGGGCAAGGACGCCGCGGCATTGGCAGTCCTGGAGGCCTTGGCAGACAGCGACACGCCCGTCTTCGCCCCAGGGCTGTTGCCTTTGCCCGCGCCATTGACCCACTGCGATGACCCGCAGCGGGCGAGTTTCGCTGTTGTCCCGGGGCGGTCCGTGCAGTTGGCTGACTTCTGGCCTGGCACCCCCACACAGCCGGAGACCAGTGCCACGGTACTGGTGACGGTGCGCCGCCTGGGTCAGGCGGGCCCCGGTGCCTGCGTCACCCTCACGGGTCAGG
This sequence comes from uncultured Rhodospirillales bacterium, assembly GCA_964496805.1. GTDB lineage: Bacteria > Pseudomonadota > Alphaproteobacteria > CAZCBM01 > CAZCBM01 > CAZCBM01. The sequence continues at coordinate 6,345 of CAZCBM010000199.1, forward strand.
GGCCCGGGATTGAGGCCCGGGCACAGCTCACCGTGGCGGACCTCAGCGTTGACTTCCCCCGCCAATGGCAGAGCAACCGCCAGCGCTTCCCGATGGGCGTGGATGTGCTGTTTTGCTGTAATGACCAGCTTGCTGCTCTGCCCCGATCCATCGATCTGCTCTGACCGCCCGCGAACGCGACTCAGGGGGTACCGGCGGGCGGTCACGCCTTGTCGAGCGACGGACGCTCGACGGGGGTCCTAGAGCCCGTTTCGGTGAGATAGAGTCCACTCCAGCCCCGCGCCCCCACCCGG
>CAZCBM010000200.1:0-6608 GCA_964496805.1 uncultured Rhodospirillales bacterium
CAACAGGACGGCAGGCTCCGTGACCAGGGCGCGGGCGATCGCCACGCGCTGCTGTTCCCCGCCGCTCAGTAACTGTGGGCGGTGTTCCAGTCGCTCCCCCAGGCCCACAGCTGTCAGCAGCTCCGTTGCGCGCTCGCGGGCGGTGGCCTTCGCTAACCCCTTGATCAATTGGGGGTAGATCAGGTTCTCCAGGGCGGAGAACTCTGGCAGCAAATGGTGGAACTGATAGACGAAGCCGATCAGGTCCCGCCGCAGGCGCGTGCGCACCCTGTCCCCCAGATTGCCCACATCCCGGCCCACCAGGCGAATGGTGCCGCTGGTGGGCTTTTCCAGCAGACCGGCCAGATGCAGCAGCGTTGACTTACCGGACCCAGAGGAGCCCACCAGGGCCACCATCTCTCCGGGGTTTACGGTCAGATTGATGCCCCGCAGGACGTCTAGTGTATGTTCCCCCTGCTGAAAGCGGCGGGTGACGTCCACCAATTCCAAGACGGGCTGGCCTTTGCTCAGACGTTGGCCGGCCGCCTCCTGATGACCCTCACTCATAGCGCAGCGCCTCCACCGGATCGACTTTCGAGGCGCGCCACGCCGGATACAGGGACGACAGCACGGACAGGCTGATCGCCATGGCCACCACCAGCGTCACTTCCGCATAGTCCACCTTGCTGGGCAGGTTGGACAGGAAATAAATGGTGGCGGGAAACAACTCCACATCGTCGCCGGCAAGGTTTTCCAGGGCATTCTTCAGGCTGTCGATGTTGCGGGCGATCAGAAGGCCGGCAATGAAGCCGATCAGCGTGCCAATGATGCCAATGCTGGCCCCGGTGATCAAAAAGATGCGCTGAATGCTGGCCCGTGGTGCGCCCATGGTCCGCAAAATCGCTATGTCGCGTCCCTTGTCCTTCACCAGCATGATTTGGCCGGTGATGATGTTAAAGGCCGCCACCAGGATGATCAGGGTGAGGATCATGAACATGACATTGCGCTCCACCGTGAGCGCTTGGACCAGACTGGAGTTCATGTCCTTCCAGGTGCGCACGGTGGCCCGGTCGGTGTCCGTCACCTCCCGCCGCAGGGCTGGCGCATAGTCGTCGATCCGTTCCGCATCAGGGGTGAGGATCTCGATGGCGGTGAGGCGTTGCGGGTTCATGCCCTGCAGCTTTTGGGCGGTCTCCAGGGTGGTGAAGATGAAGTTGCTGTCATATTCACTCATCCCCACCTCAAAGATGCCCACCACCCGCACGGGGCGCTGACTGGGCTGAGGGCGGCCAAAAGGGCTGGCCGAGCCTTTGGCCAGCAGGTTCAGCACATTATACCCCTGGTTCAGGGCGATGCCCTTTTGCTCCGCCATGCGTGCGCCCACCAGCACGTCGAAGGGTTCCATGCTGTCCATGGACCCCGCCGTGAGGGTGAGCCCCTTGCGTTGCAGATCCTCTGGTCTGTAGCCGCGGACGATGACCCCAAAAGGCGGCACTTGGCCCCGGCTGGCCAGGGTCTGCCCTTCCACCATGGGCAGGGCGGTGTCCACCTCCTCCAGGCGCTCCAGGTCACGGGCAATGACCTCATAGCTATCCAAGGTGTTGGCGTAGATGTAGGCCGAGGCGTGGCCGTTGACGCCCAGGATCTTGCCGATCAACTCCGCGCGGAAACCGTTCATCACGCTCATGACGATGATCAACGTGGCAACGCCCAGCGCGATGCCGATCAACGCGAACAGGGCGATGACGGAGATGAAGCTTTCCCGGCGTTTGGAGCGCAGGTAGCGCAGCGCGATGCCGCGCTCAAAGGGACCCAGCATGACAGGGGCGGGCTCTGCGGTGGGGGTGGGCGGGGACAGATGAAGCCTTGATATGCCGATCTGCGGTGGCCGGAACAAGGCACCAATTCTCAACCCTTCTGAAACGGTTGCCGGGCTACCACCCGCGGGCCGCAACACCAACCCCAATGACCATCGGAGCGGCAAGAATTGGGTGCGACTCAATCATGACGTCAGCGCTCAGTTTTTGTGCGCCGCAAAATAAACCACTGAAAAAACATTGGTTTAGGTGGATAAAGGCACTCGACAAGCTGAGGCGACCCCTATAGGGTGCGGACATAACAACGCACTGGGGTTGAGCCAGGTCTAGGGAGACAACGGTTACTCGGTATACCCTCAGGCAGTCCGAAGAATAACAATCAAAATCAAGGGGCTGTCCCCTGGCGCCATTATGGCGCCTTTTTTTGTTCAGATGCAGTTGTCTGACAACTTGTCGCGGTGTAATATTGTTTCGCCAGAACCGGGACAGAGCCATTGTGTGCCGCGCCTACAGCAGCGGACATCGATGTCGGATCGGTACCGCCGCTGTCACGTCCTGGTGGTTGCTCGCGTGATCCCCTCCGTGGCGTTCCGTGGCGGTGCCCCTGCGGCGTCCTACGCTTCAAAACTTTTTCCAGGCAGTCTCACCCATGTGGCGGGCCTCAGGCTTGGGCCACTTCTTCCAGCCATGTCTCCACCGCCTGCAACAAATCATCTGGCGACTGGTAGCCGCCACTGACGAGCCAGAATTGTTCCCCCTTTCGGCCCACCAGGGTGGGGAAACCCCGCACACCGGCTTGCTGCGTCAGTTTGAGATCGTCCACCAAAGCATTCCAGGCCGGCTCACTGGCATAGGTGTTGGCGAACTCACTGGGATCGTGGCCGGCTTCACCGGCCAGCCGCACAATCTCCTCCGGTGCCGTGATATCGATGTTCAGGGCATAGAAGGCATGGCTCAGGCGATGCATGAACGCGATGGCTCGGTCATCATCCCCCAACCCACGGGCGGTCACCACCCCAAGGCACGCCGGTGCGGTGTCATAGACAAACCCCTGACGATCGAAGAAGCCGAAGTCAAACGGTTGGCCGCTGCGCTCTGCCACATGGTCCCAATGGCCGCGAATGCTGGTCCGTTGGGCCTCATCCATGGGGTCCTGATTGCCGGCCCGCAGCCCGCCCATCACCGGACGCACCGGCAACTGGTCCCCAAAACGCTCGCGCAACCGCTCCAGGGACGGCACAAAGCCATAGCACCAACTGCACATGGGATCGCCGAAATAGATCAGATCCATGGGGGAGGGCTGATCGGGGGCGCTGGGGGACGCGGTCATGGGGCAGCCTTCATAACAATCAAGCGGACGCCCTCAGGGTAAGGAGGCTTCGCCCCCGTCGCCACCCCTGAACACGGCATCGTGAGGCTTGGCAACCGGGGGCCTCCGGTGCAAATCATGGAGAGGATCGCTTTCCTTTGAGGTTTCTGCCATGGCCCTGCGTGCCCTGTTGCTGCTGCCCCTTGCCTGCCTGTTCTCCGTCAGCCCGACCGTTGCCGATATGGACCGATATCTTTGGAGCCACCGACCGCTGATTGTGATTGTGCCGGCGCGGGATCACCCTCTGATCGCCGCCCAGAAGGCAGCGCTGACCGATACCCGTGGCTTCGCTGAGCGGGATATGGTGCTGATTGTGGTGGAGGGGGAGGACAGGGTGAGCGTCGATGGCAATCCCGCCCCTGCCGACCTTGTGCCTGCCGACCTGCGCCATCGCTACAGGGTCTTGCCCAGTGCCGCTCAGGTCCTGCTGGTGGGCAAAGATGGCGGGGTGAAGCGGCGGGCGGCGCGCCCCTTGCCGGAGGCTGACCTATTTCGCCAAATCGACGCGATGCCCATGCGCCTGCGGGAGATGCAGCAGCAGGGCAACGACTGACCGTGGCTCCTGTGAGCCGGGTTGCCCCGTCGCTGCGGGCAGCGTAAAGCCTGAAGCCTGATGCTCCGATCATGCCCGCTCGGACGGATAACGCCCTGATGTCTGTGATGAACCGACCTGATGCCACCCCCGTGGATGGCTGGCTTGTTGATGCTGTTCTTGTCCTGCCCGATGGCTCCTTCACCGGTGCTGTGCGCCTGGAGCAGGGCTGCATTGCTGATCTTCGGGAGGCGGGGGGTGACAGGCCTCCTCCGGCTGGCGGGACCTCGTTGGCTGGCCTCACGGTTATCCCGGGTCTGGTCGATTTGCACACCGACAGCCTGGAAGGCCATCTCCAGCCCCGCCGTCACGTCCATTGGGACCCCCTATTGGCGGTGATGGAGCAGGATCGACGCTTCCTCGCCTGCGGTATCACCACCATCTTCGATTGCCTGACCCTGGGGGACAGTTTCTCCCGCGTCGATCAAAAGACCACCGTCAGCCGCGCGGTGGAGGGGCTTGAGCAGGCGCGGGACGCTGGCCTTGTCAGCGCCGATCACCGGTTGCATCTGCGCCTGGAGACCACTGACCCGGAAACCCCGGCCCTGTATGATGCCTTGGCCGATCATCCTTTGGTGGGGCTGGTGAGCCTGATGGACCACGCCCCCGGCCAGCGGCAGACAAAGAATGTCGAGCAGTTCCGCGACGTCTATCTGATGGGCAGCCAGGGTCTGACGCGGGAGCAGGCGGAAGCCGCGATCCACCGGGTGATCGAAGCCTCGCGGACATGGGGACCCCAGGCCTACCGCACGCTGGCAGCCAAGGCACTGGCCCGGGGGCAGCGCTTGGCCAGCCACGATGATGAGACCGAGGCCCATGTGGCCATGGCCGTCGAAGCCGGCGTCAACATCAGCGAATTTCCCACCACACGGATTGCTGCCGAGCGGGCGCGGGCGGCCGGCATGCAGATCCTGATGGGGGCGCCGAACCTCTGGCGGGGGGTCAGTTCCAGCGGCAATGTCACCGCCGGGTCTCTGGCGCAAGCTGACCTGTTGGATGGCTTGTTGAGCGACTACATCCCCGGTTCCTTGCTGCCGGCGGCGCTGCGCCTAACCCACGCTCCCTATAAATGGCCGCTTCACCAAGCGGTTGCCATGGTCACGGCTCGGCCGGCGGACATGGCAGGCCTTGAAGATCGGGGTGCCCTGGCGGTGGGGCGACGCGCAGACCTCGTGGTGCTGGACATGGAGGCGGCGCGGCCGCGCATCGTCAGCGTCCTCGCCGGGGGCCAGCGTGTGGCATGATGCTATAGCGTAGGCCCCCAAAGTGGCAACGCCACGGTGGGGATCATCCGAGCCACCACCAGTAAGCTCTACAGCAGAGGCGCCGGGTCCAAATCGACGCCCCCTGCTGTAGGGCTTGAGCGATAGCTTGGCTGGAGCGTAGGGCGTTGCCCATGGGGCAACGCTGCGGAACGCTGCGGCGGAATCATCCGCGCGAGCACCACGATACGACAGCGGGGGTACCGGGTCCAAAATCGACGCCCCCTGCTTTGAGGCTCAGCGCAGCGCCTCCCGCACCGCCTCTTCCAACGATCGTGGGGCCGGCAGGCCCAGGGCCTCACGGGAGGGCTCGGCAATGATGGGGCCTTGCCGGACCGCCAACTGCACACCGCTCAAGGGCGCCTTGGGCTGGCGTCTCGGGAACTGCGCCTCGGCTCGGGCGGCCAGCAGCGCCACCGCAGCCGGAACCCTTGCCCGCGGCATGCGCCGACCACTGACCCCACCCACCAGCGCCAACAGGTCTGCGGTGCGCAAGTCCTGCCCCGCCAGGACATAGCGGCGGCCGGGCTCTCCTCGGTCCAGGGCCGCCAGCACGCCCTGGGCCACATCCCGAACGTCCACAAGGTTCAACATCCCCTCCAACATTGCGGGGATGCGTCCGGCACTCAAGTCCCTCACCATCTGGGTCGGGGGCGTGCGTCGGTAATCCTCCGGCCCCAATGGGGCGGTGGGCTGAACAATGCTCACGGGCAGGCCCTGGGCTGCATAGCCTTCGGCCACCTGCTCGCTCTGTCGTTTGCTCAGCGGATAGGGACCCAGCATCTGCTCCACCGGGAGACCGGGGGCTGCCGGGTCCAGGGGGGTGCCGCGCCGGGTGCTTCGGCCGATCAGCGTGACATAGCTGGAGCAATGGACCAGCCGGGGGACTCCGGCGTTCATGGCCTTGCTCAGCACCACCTCGGTTCCCCGGACGTTGACCCGTTGATAGGCCTGAGGGTCCGGAAGCCACAGATGCGCCAGTGCGGCCAGATGGATCACCGCCTCCACGCCCACCAGCGCCTGAGAAACGCTTACCGCATCGGTGACCGAGCCCAGGCGTAGGTCAACCCCCAGCGGCAGCGGAGGGTCGGCGGCAACGTCCAGCACCCGCACCTTTTCGCCCCGCGCCAGCAGGGCACGGACCACCGCCCGGCCAACAAATCCCGCCCCACCGGTCACAAGGATGGTCATCGCCCGCCCTCACACACCAGAAGCCCTGGCTCCTGAACCGAGCCGGCAATCAGCGTCTGTTGCCACAGCACCGCCCCTGTCAGGCCCGGAAACATCCTTCCCCCGGAATCGTAGAGGATGTCCCGCCCGCCGCTGGTGTCCGCCACCATGACCGACGAGGCCACAGCACTGAATTGACCGGCCCGGTAGAGCGCCAAGCCCAGCAGGTCCGGCAGGCCGCCAGCGATCACGGTGCCATCGGGGCCAAGGCTCAAGTTATCTGGCCCATGGTCCACGGGCACCCTTGTAAGGGGGATCAGGTCGGCACCGTCCGGGGCGCGAATCGCCTGGTCCAGGGGGTAGAGGGACAGGCCCGGGCCCGGCCTCCGAACCCACTGGAACGCCACCGGGAAACGCGT
>CAZCBM010000201.1:0-6556 GCA_964496805.1 uncultured Rhodospirillales bacterium
CTAGCTGCTGGTCGCTGCGGGCTAGCCGCCCTGCACCCATCCCGGTGGCCGACTTCTCATGGTACAGGGTCCCGTCACCCTTGACCCCCGTCACTCTTGGCCTTCCGTCACTCTTGGCCTTCCGTCACTCCTGGCCGGCGGCCGTCACGGGGACCAGAGCAACCGGCGCCGTTCCCTTCTTGGCGTTGCCATCTTGAGGTTTGACGCTTCAGCAGGGAGAAACTTTCGGGCCAGCGTCTATCAGCCCTTGCAACAATGTAAGGTCATGTGGCAGTGCACTATAGCATTGTTTCGCAACGCGTCGCCATTCGGATAAAATAATACCCTCTGCGGGTCGTTCCGGGTGGCAATCTTTCCGTGCCCCACCCCTTACCTGCGCTGAGGTACCCGATGGCCGACCTTCCCCGCAAGACCAGTTCCCTGATCAAACCCACCCGCCGCCAGGTGCTCACCGCAGGCGCTGCCGGCCTGGCCGCCAGTGCTTTCCCCATGCCCTTCGTCCGCGCCCAGTCCGCGCCGACAGAGATAAACATCCTGGCGTGGTACGGGCATGCGGAACCGGACATCGTGGCGGAGTTTGAGGAACTGCATAACGTCAAGTTCGTGCCGAAGTACTATGCAGGGGGCGACAACATGCTGGCCCTGATCTCCCAGTCCCCTCCCGGTACCTACGACGTCATTCTGTCGGATGCAGAATTCGTTCAGCAGTTGAACGCCGCTGGCTACATCGAGCAACTTGATCCCACCGACTATCCGTTCGAGGATATGTTCGATGTTTTCCAGAAGTTCCCAGGGCACTGGATTGACGACGAATTGTGGAGCGTGATTGTCCGCTATGGCCATCTGGGTGTGAGTTTCAACAAGGAACTGGTCAGCCCCGAAGAGGCCATGAGTTACAACGTGTTGTGGGAGCCCAAGTTGCAAGGGGTCGTGGGCCACTTCGACTGGCACCTGCCGAACCTGGGCTGCATCAGCCTGCTAATGGGCAATGACAAGCCGAGCCCCTTCGATATCTCCGAAGACGCGTGGTTGGACCTGCAAGACAAGATGCTCACCCTGCGCCCGCAAGTGGGTGGCTTCTTCGACTATGGCGGAACCTTCGCCAGCCTGAAGTCGGGGGAGATCAAGGCCATGTGTGGCATTGGCGATTGGATCACCGGGGTTGTGCAGAAGGAAGGGGTGCCAGTGGACAGTGTTGTGCCCAAGGAGGGCGGCATCCAGTGGACGGAGAGCTACTGCATCGGCAAAGACACCGAGAAGGCCGACATCGCCAAGACCTTCATTCAGTACATGCTCTCAGGCCCCGGTCAGGTGCGCAGCGCCAAGATGGCAGCCTACCCCGCCATGTTGCCCACTAAGGCAGGCTGGGCTGCGCTGCAGGAAGCCGATATGGCCGAGGCACAGCGTCAAGGCATGGTGGAGGGGCTGCCGAATAACCCGCTGACCCTGATCAGCGAGGGCCGCATCCATTTCCGCGATATCCCGCGTCAGCAGAGCCTGGAGGCCTGGAACGGCTTCTGGTCCGAATACAAAGACGCCTAAGGGCCACGATGCCTGAGCGGCGCGGGTGCCTCCCCGTGAGGGTGTTGCTGGCGCCGCTCCTTCCCCCACTCTCTTCTTGTTTTATAGTGCCTGCGCTTGGGATGCCCTCGCTGCAGCCTTGATCCGCACGAGGGTGAGATGACCCACGCCCCCTCCATGGCCAAGACCGCCCCTGCGGTGTCGCCTCCGCGGCGGCACCGCAGAGGGCGCCTCTATGCCTGGACATGGCGGGCGCCAATTCTGATTTGGCAGGCGGTCTTTTTCATCGGACCGCTGCTGTTCATGGTGGCGTTGAGTTTTTGGCAAGTGGAGAACTACCGTCCAACGCCGGCCTTCAGCCTGGACAATTGGGCCTCCACGGTTGGGATTCCGGCCGCCGAGAACGCTGAACGTCGCGCCCAACGGCGCTGGGAACGTGCGGCGGAGCGCGGAACAGAACCACCAGAGCAAACACCGGAGGAGGCCTACGCCGAGCGTCTTTGGTCCGCGCCCTTCTGGACGTCTCTCACCCGGGGGCTGTTGTTTGCCACGGGGGTAACGCTGCTGGTCAGTGTGTTGGCGTTGCCCGCTGCCTATGTGATGGCGTTCAGTTTCACGGCCTCACAGCGGCGGTGGTTGCTGTTCCTGTTGGTCATACCGTTTTTCACCAGCTACGTGGTGCGCACCTACACCTGGATTGCGCTGATGGAAACCGACGGTCTCATCAATCGCGTGAGCGAGGCCATCGGCTTCGGGCAGGCAATTCTTTATCGCCACTGGAGCGGCCAAGTGGTGGGCTATGTCACCCTTGTGCTGCCGCTGGTGCTGGTGATCCAGACTTTTGCCCTGACGCAGGTGGACCGCCGGCTGGTGGAGGCGGCCTGGAACCTGCGATGCTCGCGCCTGCGCACGGTTTGGCAGGTGATCATTCCGGAGGCCAAGATCGGGCTGAGCGTGGCCGCGCTGTTCAGCTTCATTCTGGTGTTTGGGGACTATTTCAGCCCCACCTATCTGGGGGCGGGCACCTACCGGACACTCACCGGGCTGATTGTGGACAACACCAAGGGTGGCAACAACTGGCCAGCGGCCGCGGCGGTGGGCGTGGTGATGATCGTCACGCTGTTCGCCGTCGCCTTTACGGTGCTGGGCGTGCTGTATCGCAAGCGTGGGCGGGGGGCGTGATGGTACTCACTGTGGTCTCCTGGATCCTGCGCTTGCATCTGGCCGTGTTGATCGCCTTTGTCTTTGCGCCCATCGCCATGAGCGTGGTGGTGAGCTTCAATACCGATCAATACCTCTCAGCCCAACTCACGGCCTTCACCACCCAATGGTACCAGTTGGTGTGGGAAGATGAGGACTTTTGGGCTGCGGCACAGCGATCGCTGATCGTGGCATTCTGTTCCGCAACCTTGGCCACGATTATCGGCTTCGCCACCGCCTATACTGACCATCGCTACCGCTTCTTTGGCCGTCCCGTGTTGGTGGCGCTGGCCTTGGCGCCGGCAACGGTCCCCTTGCTGATCTTCGGTGTAGCCACACTGGGCTGGCTGTCTCAGGTGAACCTCTCCGGCAGCCTGCTGAGCATCATCATCGCTCACACCACCTTGACCATCCCCTTCGCCATGGGGCTTATCCGTCTGCGCCTGTCCCAGATGAGTGACACCCTGGAACCGGCCGCGCACAATCTGGGCGCCAGCGATTGGCAGGCCATGGCGGCGGTGGTGCTGCCCTTCTGCCTGCCCTCCATCGCTGCGGCCTTCTTTCTGTGCGCCGCCGTCAGCTTTGATGAGCTTGTGGTGGCGTGGATGGTGGGCGGGACCAGCGACACGATCCCGACCTTCATCCGGGCCATTCTGGAGGGCAACACCGATCCCCGCATCAACGCCATTGGCACCTTTGTGTTCCTGACCTCCATCGCCTTGGTGGTCATGGCGCAATTGCTGATGATGGCTGGCCGTCGCCGAAAGGTCTCCCCATGAGTACCCCCCACGTTGTCTTTGAGGGTGTGGCCAAACGCTATGGCAGCGTTACCGCTGTGCACAGGGTTGATCTGGAGATCCAGCGCGGGGAGTTCATTGCCCTGATGGGTCCCAGTGGCTGCGGCAAGACCACGACGCTGCGCATGCTGGCGGGCCTGGAGAGCGTCACCTCCGGTGAGATCCGCCTGAACGGCGACCGGATCAATGACCTGTCGCCCCAGGCCCGGGACATGCCACTGGTCTGGCAGAACCTGGCGCTGTTCCCCTTCCTGACAGTGCGCCGCAATGTAGAGTTCGGCCTGAAGATGCGGGGGGTGGATCGGGTCACCCGCCGCAGCAGGGCGGAGACCTGGATGGAGCGCCTGGAGATTGGGGCTTTCGCGGAACGCCGCGTGGATCAGCTTTCCGGCGGGCAGCGCCAGCGGGTGGCCTTGGCCAGGGCGCTGGTGACGGAACCGGAGATCTTGCTGCTGGATGAACCTCTGTCGGCCCTGGATGCCCATCTGGTGGTCCGCATGCAGGGCGTGCTTTCCCGGTTGCAGAGGGATCTGGGCATAACTTTTGTCTACGTCACCCACAGCCAATCGGAGGCCTTTGCCATGGCTGATCGGGTGGTGATCATGGATCAGGGGCACATCGCCCAGGTGGGGGCACCCCGGGAGGTCTATCGCGCCCCCGCTACGCGCTTCGTCGCCGACTTCGTCGGTCGAAACAACATCCTGTCAGGCTCGGTGGTTGACCAAGTGGAGGGCGTGATCACGCTGGAGCGGTCCGACGGCACCTTCACGGCCACAGTCTCGGGACCCTTGGCACTTACCCCCGGCGATCCCGCTGCCTTCGTCATCGCGGCCAACCGCGTCCAGATCTCGGCAACCGCGCCGGATCATGGGCGGGAGAGCTTGGCGGCGCAGGTGGTGAGTGAAGAATTCGTTGGCGCCATGGTCCTGCTTTACCTGGAAACAGCCGATGGCCAGGAACTGAAAGCCCAGTTGAACGAGTCCGATTTCGAGACCCTGGACGCCCAGCCGGGGCAGAGCCTCCACGTCTCTTGGGATCCGGCTGACGTTCATGTCATCGCCGATCCCACCACCCCTTAAGTCCCGCTTGAGCCCTCAGGAGAACCTCCATGGTCGATATCCTCGTCAAGAATGCCACCCTGCCGAATGGCACCAACACAGACATTGCCATCACCGGCGAGACCATTTCGGCGGTGGAGGCAGGCATCACGGCTGAGGCCGGGCAGACCCTTGATGCCGCGGGCAACTTGGTGACGCCTCCCTTCTGCGATGCCCATTTTCACATGGACGCCACGTTGAGCTACGGCGTGCCGCGGGTAAACGAGAGCGGCACCCTGTTCGAGGGCATCCAGCTGTGGGGGGAGGCCGCGCCCAGCCTGACCCAGGACATCATCATCGAGCGCGCGGTCCGCTACTGCGAGTGGGCCGCCAGCATGGGTCTGCTGGCCATTCGCACCCATGTGGACGTGTGCGATGATCGGTTGCTGGGGGTCGAAGCGCTGCTGGCGGTGCGCGAGAAGATGAAGGGGATCATGGATATCAAGCTGATCGCTTTCCCCCAGCAGGGCTTCTTCTACAGCGACAGGATCAAGCCCAATCTGGAGCGTAGCCTGGACATGGGCGTGGATGTTGTGGGCGGCATCCCTCACCACGAACGGACCATGGAATTGGGGCGTGAGAGCGTGATTGCCCTGTGCGACATCGCGGATCAGCGCGGTCTGATGGTGGATATGCACTGTGACGAAACCGACGACCCGATGTCCCGCCATATCGAGACGTTGACCAACGAATGCTTCAAACGCTCCATGGCCGGTCGGGTTACGGGAAGCCACCTCACCAGCATGCATTCCATGGACAACTACTACGTGTCCAAGTTGTTGCGCTTGATGGCGGAGGCTGGGGTCACGGCGGTGGCCAACCCCTTGGCAAACATCGTGCTGCAGGGCCGCCACGATACCTATCCCAAGCGCCGCGGCATGATGCGCATCCCTGAGATGCTGGAGGCGGGCATCGTCTGCGCCACGGCGCAGGACAGTGTGCTGGACCCGTGGAACCCCATGGGCAGTGCCGACATGTTGGACATTGCCTACATGACCTTTGCTGTGGGGATGATGACAAGTCAGGCTGGGATGCGCGCCTGCTTTGACATGGTCACCAAGAACCCGGCTGAGGTGATGGGGCTCTCGGATTACGGGATCGCGCCCGGAAAGACCGCCAGTTTAGTGGTGTTGGACTGCGCGGACCCCATCGAGGCCATTCGCCTACGGCCCAACCGTTTGGCGGTTATTGCCAAGGGCTCTGTCATCTCCACCATGCCACCGAGGGTGGCGACGTTCCGCCATGGCGGGGAGACCAAAAGCATCGACCGCCGCCTACACCTCTGACGCCTGGAGACAGTCAGGGGGCGGTGAGGTAGGGGCCAGCAACACCCCTCAGCCGCCCCATGTCCTTGTCCGTCCAAGACTTGCCCCCCTCAAGGCTAAGGGGGGGAGCAGGCTGGACACGATACACGCCATGTGGGTATACGCAGGAGCCAAACAGAGTAGGTGCAGGGCATCCGATGGATCGGATCCGATAGGGGGAGGCGGAGGCAAACATGTTCAGAGCAAGTCCCTTCAAGCCTGTCGCGGCTGATTTACGCCTCCTGATGGACTTGGCGCTCCTGCGCGATCCCCACCTCGCTCAAGCGCCGTGCCAAGCACTGGAGGCGGCGGTTCACGCCGCTGGTGGGCGGCTCCCCCTACCCAGCCCGCCTGAGGACGGTCCTAAGGTCATAGACCGCGCTGCGCTGGCCTTCATCGCACAACAAACCGCCGAAGCACTTAAGCGTATATTTGAATCAAGACCTTCTTTCGATGGCCATATTTGGCACCAAATTTCGAGGGTGGCTTCTGTCATTTGTGTTAATTTCGGAACCGCATGGGCTAAAAGTAATAGATCTTCCGAATATCCAGATGATATGATTAATTATTTTATACCCTCATCGGAATCTATTGGCGATTGGTTTCGATTTATATTTGCCAATAAAAACCGGCGGCC
>CAZCBM010000202.1:0-6546 GCA_964496805.1 uncultured Rhodospirillales bacterium
CTCGATCCTTGGGCTCCGGCTTGATCATCGACTGACCGCGCCCCCCTCTGCCCCGTCCTGCTCTGCCCCGCTTTGCCCCGCGCCGGCCTGGTTCATGCCGAGGCCGCCCCCATTGCCGGAGAAGCCCGTCATGAAATCCGCGCTCAAGGTTTGTCTCGCTCTCACCAGTTGCCTGGTTCTCGCCGGCTGCTTTGAGGCCCGCCGCCAGGCCGCCAACCGCGTCTACACCCAGGGTCCGTCCCTTGAAGTGCGAACCGACCAAAAGACATGGGCCGTCGCCACAGATCTGATCGAGAGCCACGAGGACGATGTCCAACGGGCCATGGGTCTGGTGGGGGACGATTATGACCGGCGGGGTGTCGGGCCGATGCTGGTGGTGGCCACCGCCCCAAACCTGGACCAGGCGCAAACCTGGGGTGCGATCCTCAAGGAAACCCTGGTGCTCAGCGGCGTGCCCCTGGAACAGATCACGGTCACGGCGCAGCTCAACGGGCCTGCCGGTGCCACCATCAGCTACCCAGCGGCCAGCGCCGTCACGCCCCCCTGTGGCGCCAGCCCGTTTAGCCAGGGAACCTACCTTGGATGCTCAATCGGTCATCAGGTTGGGCAAATGGTTGCTCGGCCCAAGGATCTTTACGGGAATGAAGGTGTTGGCGCCTACGATTCGGCCACAGCATCTGGAGCGATCAACCGCCAGCTTCGTCAGCGTGAACTGGCCCAAACCGAGGGCCTGATCGAGTATCTGAACGGGCTGGTGGTGGTCCAGTAACTAGGATCGAAGGCCCATGCAGGTTTTACCCCGCGCTGATATTGATGTCTTTCTGGCCAGCGAAGCGTTGTCCGAAACGTTTGAGGACCTCGCCGACGATTGGCGGATGAGTCGGATCAATCTCAACCTCTATCAGGGGGGGCTTCCCGCCGCCGCCAATCGCTACAGCCAGTCACCGTCAGCTGATTTGGTGATCGTTGAGGCCCGCGCGGGCGCCAGCGACATGCCGGCGGAAATTGAACACCTGGCGCAGTATTGTCGGCCGGAGACCCGGGCCATCATCATCGGTGCGGTCAACGATGTGCGCCTTTACCGCCAGTTGGTGGGCATGGGGGTCAGCGATTATCTCGTGCCCCCCTTCAGCGTCGATGACCTGCTGTTCAGCCTTTCCAAGGCCCTGGACCTGAACGGCCAGGGCAGCAACGAGCGCCTGATCGCCGTTGTCGGGGCCAAAGGCGGCGTTGGTGCCACCAGTGTCGCCCAGGCCCTGTCCTGGAAACTGGCCTTCGACCTGCGGGAGACCAACCTGCTGCTGGACCTGAACGGCCAGACTGGCACCGCCGGTATTGGCCTGGGGGCGGAAGGTCGACAGAGCATCGAGGACTATTTGCTGGATCCCTCCCGCATTGATGTGGAGGTCCTGCGGACCCGCGCTGTGAAGATCACCGATCAGCTTTCCGTCATCGCCGGTGGCGCTGGCAGCGTCCCCAGTGATCAATTCCCGCGCGATTCGGTCGATGCCATGATCGACGCCTGCAGCCAAGTCTGCCCCAATCTGGTGGTGGACCTGCCCACGGGCTGGCCCACCCTTTCCCGTGCGGTGGCGGCCCGGGCGGATTGTGTGATCCTGGTCACAACCCTGCACCTGGGGGCGCTGCGCAACGCCAAGGCTGTGGTGGACGAAATCCGCGCAGTGAAGGGCGAACGCAGCAACATCATGCTGGTCCTGAACCGGGTTGGCCAATGCCCCAAGATGGAAATCCCGTTGGAGGAGGCCCTGCAAACCCTCGCCCTGCCCGATGCGACCGTGGTGGCGGACGCACCGCTGCTGTTCCACGCTATCGACTACAGCGGCGCCGGATTTGGGGAGGATCGCGCCACGGAAGCGGCCCTGCGCCCCTTTACGGACCTCGCCCATATGGTGATCGGCCAGCGCCCTGCGGCCGCCAAGGAGAAGGCCAAGAGCCGCTCGCGGCTGCCCTCCCTGCTCAAGCTCAAGGGGTAATCCGCCATGTTTGGACGCAAGCCCCTGGGAGAAATGGCCCAAAAGGTGGCCCCGAAGCCCCCTGCTGCCCCGGCGCCGCCATCACCCAGTGGCGCAGGCACCGCGACGGCCACGCTGCAGAAGGCCCCTGCCCCGGCCCCAAAGCCAGCGCCGATGCCGCCTCGTCCCCGACCGGCTGCCCCAAAGCCCAAGGCGGAAAGCCCCGCGCCGGCGATTGATACCGGCGGCATCGAGTTGATGAAGCCGGTGGAGGAAGACGACACCGAACACGCGGCCATGACGGCCACCAGTGCTGTCAGTGACCGCCTGAACCGTGCCCGCGACCAAGTCATGGGCGACATGCGCGACGCCATGGACCTGTCCGCCTTGGCCAAACTGGCCAAGCCGGAGGCCATGACGGAGATTCGCAATGCCGTCAACGCGATTGCCCAGTATCGCGTCTTCGACCTGAACGACAACGAGCGCGAGCGCCTGATCAAGGAGGTCTGCGACGAAGTTCTGGGCTACGGTCCGCTGGAACCTCTGCTGGCGCGGGATGATATCGCCGATATCATGGTCAACGATTACAAGACCATCTATATCGAAACAGGCGGTAAAATCTCGCTGGCCCCGATTCGCTTCCGGGACAACCAGCACCTTCTGAATATCTGCCAACGGATTGTGACACAAGTCGGCCGACGGGTGGATGAAAGCAGCCCCATCTGTGATGCTCGCTTGCCGGACGGAAGCCGTGTCAACGTCATCATCGGTCCACTGGCTGTGGACGGTCCGGCACTGACCATTCGTAAGTTCAAGAAGGACAAGCTTACCCTTGAGAAGCTGATTGAGTTTGGCTCCATTAGTCCCGCATGCGCCAAGATGTTGCAAATCGCATCTGCGTGCCGGGTGAACATAATGGTCTCCGGTGGTACTGGTTCCGGTAAGACCACCATGCTGAACTGTCTTACCCGCTACATCGACCCCGGCGAGCGGATCATCACTTGCGAGGACGCCTGCGAACTCCAGTTGCAGCAGCGCCATGTCGTCCGCCTGGAGACCCGGCCAAAGAATACCGAGGGCCGCGGTGAGGTCAGCATGCGGGACTTGGTGAAGAACTGCCTGCGTATGCGTCCCGACCGTATCATCGTGGGTGAGGTGCGGGGACCGGAGGCCTTCGACTTGCTGCAGGCCATGAATACCGGTCACGATGGTTCCATGGGGACGATCCACGCCAACAGCCCCCGTGAATGCCTCAGCCGTGTGGAAAACATGGTGGCGATGGGCAACTTCAACATCCCCACCAGTGCGGTACGGGAGCAGATTGCCAGTGCGGTGGGCATGATTGTCCAGATCAAGCGCCTGCGGGATGGCTCGCGAAAAGTCACCCATGTCACCGAGGTGGTGGGCATGGAAGGGGATGTGGTCACCCTGCAGGACCTGTTCTTGTTCCGCGCCGAAGGGGAAGATCGCAACGGCAAAATCCTGGGCAAGCAGGCCGGCACCGGCATTCGCCCCGCCTTCTATGAGCAGGCCAAGTATTTTGGCCTGGAAGGCGACCTGTTGCAGCTGATCGAGAGGGGGGAGGCGCACACATGATGCCCCTCCTGATCACCATTGGAGCAGCCGCGGTCCTGTTCACCGGGATCATGGTGTTCGGCTATCGCCAAACCAAGCGCGACGAAGCCAAGGGTCGCGTCAGCGCGGTGATGAGCCGTCAGCCCGTCCAAGTGGATAAGGCCGGCAACAAAAAGAGTGGCGCCCTGGAGCGCAAACTCCGCCAGCTAGAAAAAGAACAAAAAGAGAGCCTCGACGATCAGAAGCAATCGCTCGAAGATAAAATTCAAGAAGCGGGCTGGTCCATTAATGTCCAAACGTTCTGGATCCTCAGCGTTCTATCCATGGGGTTCTGTTTCTCCCTGGCGCTGATTTTGTCGTTCAGCAACGTGGTTCTGTATGCCTCTCTGCCCATCGGATTTTGGGGGCTGCCCCGCGGGTCGCTGAATTTCGCCCGGGCCAAGCGGCGCAGAAAGTTTGTGAACGATCTGGCAGACGCGCTGGAGAGCATCGTCCGCGGGATCAAGTCGGGGCTGCCCGTCACTGAGGCCATGGCCATGATCGGCAGGGACTTCGACGGACCGGTGGCTGTGGAGTTCAACCGCTGCGTCGACGAACAGGCGCTGGGCCTGACCGTGGGGGAAACGCTTCAGCGCTTGGCCAAGCGCATGCCTCTGCCGGAGGTCCGCATGATGGCCATCGCCATCACGATCCAGTCCAAGACCGGTGGCAGCCTTGCTGAGACGCTGAGCAACTTGGCGGACGTGATCCGCGGGCGCCATCGCCTGAAGCGCAAAGTGAAGGCCGTCAGCCAGGAAGCCAAGGTGTCCGCGGCGATCATCGGTTGCCTGCCCATGGTGGTGGCCGGTGGCATGTACGCGGTCAACCCAGAGCACATGATGCTGCTGTTCACCCATCCCACCGGCAAAGTCTTGGTGATTGGCTGCGGCATCTGGATGTCACTGGGCATCTTCTCCATGTATAACATGGTCAACTTCAAGGTCTGAGCAGAGGAAAAGCGCCATGGAAGCCATTGGCAAAATGCTCGATCTTGAGTTCATCATTCTGGCGTTGTCTTCGCTGGGGGCGATGGCCTCTGTGTTGATCGTCGGCTGGCCCATGATCAAAAAGCAGGAGGACAAGCAGACCATCAAGCGAGTGATGGATTATCGCTCCGACCTTTATGCCAAACAGCAAGAGCGTGTGGCGACGCAAAAAGCGGGCCTCAAGTCAATGATGCCCGACCTCTCCAAAATGACGGAGAAGATGAAGGCCAAGGGCAGCAGCAACCGCGGTCTTCGGATGAAAATGGCTGCCGCGGGTTTTCGCAAACCCAAGCACATTGTTACCTATTACACTCTTAGGTTGGTGTTGCCTATCGCCTTCGGCGCACCAATTTTTCTGTTCCTGTCGAGCTTGGAAAAAGATATCCCTGAGGCTTTCATTCTGATGGTCACTGGCTTTGTCGCCATCATCGGCTTCTTTATGCCGGATCTCTATGTGAAGAACGTTGCCACTAAGCGTGACTTGGAACTGCGAGAGTATTTCCCTGACGCCCTGGACCTCATGCTGGTGTGCGTGGAGGGTGGCCTTGGGATCGAGCAGGCGATGAACATCATTACCCGTGAGTATGCGAAATCCTCGCCTGTCCTGGCAGAGGAGTTCGGCATCCTGAGCGCAGAAATGGCTTATCTGGGGGATCGCAGCGAAGCCCTGAAGAACTTCGCCAAGCGGGTGACCAACGCCTCCGCGCGGAGTTTCTCCACCGCGGTGATCCAGTCCGAGAAGTACGGGACGCCGCTGGCCAGCGCCCTGCGAACCCAGGCCCACGAGTTGCGCCATACGCGCATGAGCGAAGCGGAGAAGAAGGCCGCCTCCCTGCCGCCGAAGCTGACCGTTCCCATGATTGTCTTCTTCATGCCTGCCCTGTTCATCGTGATCCTGGGCCCGGCAGTCATCCACGCCATGCAGCAGGTGGCCCAGACCTAGGGCCTGTCCCACCGACCCTGACCACCCCGCGCGCCCACCCGGCCACCCACGGGAGTATCATCGCAAAGGGTGGCCGACCAAAGGGACGCCGAGTGCGGGCGTGGGGGGGCTGACTTCGCCTTGGCGCCACGCGCTATAGAGCGCGTAGAACCCCAAGTGGCACCGCCACGGGGGAGATCATCCGAGGGACCACCAGAAAGCTATAGGAGCGACACCGATTCCAAATCGGTGTCCCCTGCTGTAGCGCCCTTTGCGCGGCAAAGGAGTCACCGCCGGCCCGCTCCCCCAATCGGGGGTGGGTTGGCGGCGCCGCGCGACCGGCTGTCCGTTCATCGTTTGCGCATCCCAGAGCGCCCTGGGCGATCCAGCCCCGGCTGAGGGAGCAGTGATCCCCCGCCCCCGCGCTATCGACGGGTCATCAGCGCCGTCACCCAGCGCTTGACGGCATCCTCAGCCAAGGCTGCGCTCAACTGCGACGGGCTGACATCGGCAAAGCTCTCCACATTGATCCGCCCCTGCGGCAGCGCCTCGCGCAGCCCCAGTCGCCGCTCTGGTGTCCACACCGGATCCACCTCAGCCACCATCAGCATGGTGGGCACCACCAGGGCATCCAGCGCCGGGCGCAGGGTCAGTCCGGCGGGGAGAAGCTGGCGGACAGGGATCAGCGGCACCGGCCCCACGCTGAGCGCGCGCGCCGCCGTGTCCTGCTGGCTCAGGGGCGGGCTCTCCAGGATCAGCGCTGTCAGTTGCTCAGCCAGCGGCGGTGTGAGGCCGTTCACAAGGATAAGGGCGCCAAGCCCATAGCCCATGGCCACCACGGGACGGCCGGGATTGCCCGCCCGCACCTGCTCCACCAAGGGCGCCACCAGCGGCACCATCTTTGGCGAGGTTTGCCCGGTCTGACTGGCCAGCACCACGCCCCAGCCCGCCTCCACGAGAGGAGCGACCCGGCGGGCCGCCGCCTCCAGCGGCGTTCCGGGCCCGGGGATCACCAACAGCACGGGCGCCCCAGGGGCCGTGGCTGCCACCC
>CAZCBM010000203.1:0-6502 GCA_964496805.1 uncultured Rhodospirillales bacterium
CTCCGCCCGCCCAAAGCCAGCACAGCTCTTGGCCCGCAGGCGTTGGGCGCCCTCGGGCGTGGCGCGGATGGTGCGCATCACTGACAGTGAAGAGCCGGGGATGGTGCATTCCAGGGTGGAGCGACAGTCTTGGCCGGCCTGCGCCCGGGCCAGCGCCACCACCAAGCGGGCATGCTCCCCTGGTGCCTGGGTCTTCAGGTCATTCAGAAAAGCCAACTCGGCTGCCTGGGGTGCAGTCTGAGGCTCATAGGCCGCCAACTGGCATAGCTGATAGAGCCGGGGGGGCGTGGCGGCACGCTCCTCCCCATAGCGCAGTGGCCCGTCCAGGGGATGGTCCAGCGCCCCAAGGCAGGTGGTCACCGCGTCATGGTAGGCCACCAGCGGGGAGCGGGCGAAGCGCTCCACCAAGGCGGGATCAAGGCGGTTGGGCTCGGGCACCGAAGGGGCTGCAAGGCCCGCAGCGCCTGGGGAGGCCAAGTCTGGGGAGGCCAAGTCTGGGGAACCAAACTCAGGGTCGAGCCCCGGGGCGGTGGATACCGCAGGACCCGGCGCCGGAGGTGCGTTCAGCATCGGGGGTTCAGACGGGGCGGGACCGGCGGCTGGGGCGGTGGGTGCCACGGCCCCCGGCACGGCGGCGGAGCCCGGAACGGAGGCGGCCGCTGGCGCGGGTGGGGCAGCGACGGGCGGCGGCGGCGGTTGGCAGGCCGCCAGCGCCAAGGCGGCGGCGGCCAGCAGGGCCGGGAAGGGTCGGCTCATGGGAGGGAGGCTCCGCACGGAGGGGGAAGAGCAACGGGGCATGCCACGCCAACGGGCACCAAGGGGTGCGCCGAAAAGGGGCGCCAAGGGTCATGCGGCAGGCTAAAGCGTTTAGGTGCTGAGGGGAAACACCCAAACGCCCAGGGCAACGGGGTTTGTGCCCTGGGGTTCCGGACGATGGCTGACGCCAAAGTTGCTGGCCGGCGAAGCGGCCTGCTTCAGCGACCGGCCTGCTTCAGCAAAACGAGCGCCCTCACCAGGTGCCGGTGTTCTCCATGCTGGCCCAGGGGTCGGCCTTGGGCAGGGCCTCGCCCTTCTGCAGCAATTCGATGCTGATGCCGTCGGGGCTCTTGATGAACGCCATGCGCCCATCGCGGGGCGGGCGGTTGATGGTGACGCCATGGTCCATCAGGCGCTGGCAGGTGGCGTAGATGTCGTCCACCCGGAACGCTAAGTGCCCGAAATTGCGGCCGCCTGTGTAGGTCTCGGGCTTGTGATTATAGGTCAATTCCAGCAGCGGGGTCTTGCTCTCCCGCGCTTGGTCCACCTGGTCCGGCGCGGCCAGAAAGATCAGGGTGGCGTCTGCGCCAGGCAGGTCTGTGCGGCTGGTCTCCACCAAACCCAGTTTGGTGCAATAGAAATCCAACGATTCGTCGATATCGCGGATGCGGACCATCGTGTGTAGATATTCCATGCTCGGAACCTCTCAATCAGGTGACGGGATGATCTCTCAGGTGGGGGGCTTGGCCTGTCTGACAAGGCAGGCTGGGTGGCCAAGGCTGGCCATTGGTTCTATATGCCGGGGTGTTGATGCAATCCCTTGCCGGAGCCGATGCCCATGTCCGCCCCCTATGATTTCGACCTGTTTGTCATCGGTGCCGGCAGCGGTGGGGTCCGCTGTGCGCGGATTGCTGCAACCCACGGGGCGCGGGTGGGCATCGCGGAGGAGCGGTACCTTGGCGGCACCTGCGTGAACGTGGGCTGCGTGCCCAAGAAGCTGATGACCTATGCGGCCGGCTTCTCCCACGCCTTCCACGATGCCGCCGGTTATGGCTGGACCGTGGGCCAGAACGCTCACGACTGGGCCACCCTGATCCGCAACAAGGATCAGGAGATTGCCCGGCTGAACGGCATCTATGCAGGGCTGCTGACCCGCAGCGGCGTCACGCTCTATCAGCAGCGGGCCGAGTTGGTGGACCCTCACACCGTTCGGCTGGCCGATGGGACGGAGAAGACGGCCGAGCGGATCCTGATCGCCGTGGGGGGCTGGCCCCAGCGCCCCCCTCATCCCGGGCAAGAACACGGCATCACCTCCAACGAGGTCTTTCACCTGGAAGACCTGCCCCAACGGGTGTTGGTGGTGGGCGGGGGCTACATCGCCCTGGAATTTGCAGGGATCTTCCGCGGCTTGGGCCGGGACGTCTCGGTGCTCTATCGCGGGGAAAAGGTGCTGCGGGGCTTCGATGAGGACCTGCGCGATGGCCTGATGGAGGAGTATCGCCGCCAGGGGATCGATTTCATCCTGGGCACCGTGATCGAGACGGTGGAGAAGGATGGCGACGGTGTTCAGCAGGTCCGCTTGGCGTCAGGCAGAACCCTGGAGGCTGATCTGGTCTTCTATGCCATCGGACGGGCGCCCCTGGTAAAGGGGCTAGTGACCGATGGCCGAAGCCTCAGCGACCTTGGGGTTGAGCTTGACCCACGCAGCGGCGCCATTTTGGTGGACGAGCAGTATCAGACTAGTGTGCCGTCGCTCTATGCGCTGGGGGACGTGACCAACACCCCGAAGTTGACCCCGGTTGCCATCGCAGAGGGGCATGTCCTGGCCGATCGTCTGTTTGCCGGGTCCAGCCGTGCCGTGGGCTATGACTTCATCGCCACCGCCATTTTCACCGACCCGCATCTGGCCACCGTTGGGGAAACTGAGCAGGAAGCCAAGGCCCGGCTGGGTGAAGAGGGGGTGCTGGTGTTCAAATCCAGCTTCCGGGCGATGAAGCATACGCTGGGGGGCAGTCAGGAACGCAGCCTGATGAAATTGGTGGTGGAGCGTGAAAGCGACCGCGTGGTGGGGGCACATATGATGGGCCCTGACGCGGGCGAGATCATCCAGGGTCTGGCCATCGCCATGAATGCAGGCGCCACGAAGGCGATCTTTGATCAGACAATCGGGATCCATCCCACGGCAGCCGAGGAATTTGTGACCCTGCGCACGCCGGTGGCGCCCATGGTCAAGGCGGCGGAGTAGGCTGGCGTCGGGCGCGGGGTGGCGCCGGTGTCCCGATCGGTTTGGGCGCATCCAGTGGTTTTGACGGCGTTGGCCATGCTGGCCTTCGCGGGCAACTCCATCCTGACACGGTTGGCGTTGGCGCCAGCGCCGCCTTTGCTGGATCCGGCCAGCTTTGCCACCCTCCGGGTGGTCTCCGGGGCAGTGACTCTGGTGGCCATCCAGCTTGTGCGCGGCGCTTCTGGCCCCAGAATGCGCTGGCAGGGAGGGCATGGCCTGATCATGCCGCTGGCCCTGTTCGTCTATATGATCGGGTTCAGCTTTGCGTATCTGTCCCTGGGGGCAGGCACAGGTGCCTTGGTCCTGTTTGGTACCGTGCAACTCACCATGCTCACAGTGGCGCTGGTGTCCGGGGAGCGGTTCAGCGTGCTGGGATGGACGGGGTTGGCCGTGGCCATCGCCGGGCTGGTGTGGTTGGTGGCGCCAGGGGCGACGGCGCCCGATCCCCTGGGGACGGTGCTGATGGTGGCCGCCGGGCTTGGGTGGGCTGTGTATTCGCTCTTGGGCCGGAAGGCGCAGGATCCCTTGGGTACCACGCTTTGGAACTTCGTGCTCTGTGTGCCCCTGGTCCTGCTGGTAAGCGCGATGGTCGTGAGCGATCTGCGCCTGTCCGCCGATGGTGTCGCGCTGGCGGTCGCCTCCGGCGCGCTGACCTCCGCCGTTGGGTATGCGCTCTGGTACGCTGCCCTGCTGCTGTTGAGCCCGGGCCGTGCGGCCTCCGTCCAATTATCGGTGCCGGCCATCGCGGCCTTGGGCGGGGTGCTGCTCTTGGCCGAGCCGATGACGCTGCGCCTAGTTATTGCCGCGGGTGCGACCCTGGGCGGGGTGGGGCTGGTTCTGGCCCAACGACCCTCCCCCAAAGCATGAAGCCATTGTCCGAATGGTCTAGTCCGTCCCTTGCGGCGATATTGCCTCTCGGCAGGGACGGGTGTGACCCCGCACAGTCCGCGCAGCCCTCCTTCGTCAACCGTGGACAATCCCCATGAAGACCTCCCCAGAGCATGACTTCAAGCGCCAGGTGGCCGCTGCCACCTTGCTGCTGTCTGCAGCCCGGGTGGACGGCAGCGTCACTGCAGGGGAGGTGGCGCACATTCTGGAGCACCTTCGCCAGCAGTTCGGCCTGTCGCCGGAGCAAGCCCGTCAGCGGCTGTCCACCGCTGACAGAAACCTGGATGGGCCGCAGGGCCTCACCCAGGCGGTGGCCCACAGCCTCTCCGTCTTGGATGATAGGGAGCGGTTGCGCCTGGTGGCTGAACTGCGGGGCGTGATCTATGCCGATGGGGTGGCCACGGCGGAGGAGGCGGCGTTGCTGGCGGATTTGTCCCAGTTGATGGGGCTGTCCCGATCTGTGGCGGCCCATGAGGCGCGGCGGCGCTTGCGGGCGACGCTGACCCCAAACCATGCACCGGGAAAAGGGGAGTCGGCTGAGCCGGATGGGCCAGAGCCCCTGCTTCCCCATCTGCGTCCGCCGGGACCCTGATCCGGCGCCCCTTGCTTCACCGGGCAGTCGCCGCCGATCCACACCTGTGCCTGCGGCTGCCCGCCTCCTTTTGTTTGCCCTTGGGATGGTAGTAGAGTCTACGCCATGGCAAGGGAGCTTCCCCCGACCTGTGCCTGGTTCACCATGACCTCACCGCACGGCCGGCGTTCACCGGATGCAAGGGTGTGAGGCTCTGGTTTCCGGCTGCTGTGGGCGGGACGGGACGGGGTCAGACGGGACCGCAAATGCCTTTGGACAGCCTCTCCCCTGCATCTGGGGGGCAAGAGATGGTTGGCCTGAGGCCCAACGGACCCTATGTCTGGCACGCCCGAAGACGACCCCACTCCCCAACTCTGGTAAGAAGAGCCCCCAGTGGGCCCTGTCCATGGTGGGAAAATGGGGAGCCGCCTTCCCCCTGAATGCACTGACGCGTTGGGGCCTGCCGTGCCCTGACGATCCAATTGTGGCCAGGAGAGCCCCATGACCTACGTCGTGACCGACGCCTGCATCCGATGCAAATACACCGATTGCGTCACCGTTTGCCCGGTGGACTGCTTCTATGAGGGCGAGAACATGCTGGTGATCGACCCGGACACCTGCATTGATTGTGGGGTGTGCGAGCCTGAATGTCCGGCGGAGGCAATCATCAGTGATGCGGACAGCGAGGCCGAGAAGTGGCTGGACTTGAACACCAAATACTCCAAGGAATGGCCCAACATTACCGATCAAAAGCCCCCACCGGCCGATGCCGATGAGTGGAAGGGGGTCGACGGCAAGATGCAGTATTTCGATCCCAACCCGCCGAAGGAAGGCTAATCCCAAGTCTCCTCGGCGACAGTCATGAATGCCGTCCCTGGTACCAACGGAAGGGACGGAAAAGCCGCCGTGTTCTTCCGCGATACACGCAGCGGCTTTGGGCGATGAGCGCGCGTCCCTGCGAGATAGAGCCTGCACCAGCCCCGCGCCCCCCCTGGCGTACCTTTGGCCGGCCACCCATTGCGATGATACTTTCGTGGGTGGCCGGGTGGGGCGCGGGGTGGCCAAGATTGGGGGGACAGGCTTTAAGGCGGCATGTCGAGGGCGGCCCGATAGGCCTCCGGGGTATCCAGGTCCAACAGGATGCCGGGATCGTCCACGTCCACCGCCCGGACCTGAGCCGGATAGCGCTGGAACAGGCTGCGGGCACCAGTGTCGCCCTCCAGCGCTTGCAACTCGGCAAAGAAGCGTCGGCCGATGACCACGGGGTTGCCCCGCTGCCCCCGATGTTGGGGGTGGATCAGGGCCGAGCCTGCCAGGGGATCGAAGGCGTCCAGCAGGGCTGATAGGGTTTGCGGGCGCACCAGCGGCATGTCCCCCAGCATCACCAGCGCCCCATCTGCATCCTCCGGCAATGCTGTCAGGGCCGCCCGAAGGCTGGTGGCCTGACCTGAGGCAAAGGCCGGGTTGATGACGGTGCGCAGGGTGGGAAAGCCGGTGAGCGCGGCGGCCACGGCTACCGCCTCGTGGCCCAGCACCACAAGGCCATCCGGTGCGCACCCCAGCGCCAGATCCGCCACCGTTTCCACCACGGACCGATCCTGCCGCCAAGGCAGCAGCAGCTTGTTGGTCCCGCCCATGCGGGTGCCCTGACCCGCCGCCAGGATCACCGGCACAATCCGCGGATCAGCCCGGGTGGCAGCCTCCACGCGGGTGATGCCCCGTGCCGGCGTGTCCTTAAGGAGCCCCCCAACGCCCATGGCCTGGAGGGTCTGCGGGGTCACCGGTTCCCCTGCAGCAAGGCGTTCCAGCACCCAGTCGAACCCATTGCGAGCGGGGGAGCGGGCGCACCCCGGCAGGCCCACCACGGGCACCCCATGGCGCTGCCCGATCAGCAGCAGGTTGCCAGGGTCCACCGGCATCCCGAAATGCTGGATGGTACCGCCAGCAGCTGTCAGGGCCGCGGGGATGACATCGGCGCGGTCGGCGATGGCTGACGCGCCCAC
>CAZCBM010000204.1:0-6501 GCA_964496805.1 uncultured Rhodospirillales bacterium
GCGCGGGGTGGTCAAGGTAGGTGGGATAGGCTCTAGGGCCACCGTTCCGGGCTGGGACCTGCGAACCAGTGACGGGTGGCCCCCGATATCTCAGGGACCTGATATGCCGGGAGGCTGGAGAATGGGGCGCTTCGGCGCCCCTTTTCGTGTCTGGGGTGTGGGGTGGTCAAGGCGGGTGGGACAGGCTCTGCGCGCCTATCACAAGCCGGTGACGGCGACCTTGGCGGCTTGTATTCTCCCATTTTCCAAGACAAAGTTGGAATTAGCAGGGTTGGGGCCGTTATTGTCGCGGGCGGCGGATCCCTCGCCATCCCCTTCCAACCCAGCCATCACCAACCCGGCCATTACCAACCCAGGCCTTGCCAACCCGCGCCTGAGGGCTGCGGCCAAAGAGGCCCCAGCACGCCCCTCAAACGCCCCCTTTGGATCCTGAGGAGACGCCCCATGAGCCCACGCCTTTTGCCTGCATTGGCGGCCTTTCTGGTCCTGTTGCTTGCCCCCCTCTCCGTCCAGGCGGAGGAGGGTCGCTACGGTCATCAAAAAGTTGTCTACCATATCAACTATGAAGGGGGCGACGGCCAGCGTGCCTACCTCCGTGCCCTGGGCAATATTCAGAACCATATCAATGCAGTGGGCGCAGAGAACATGGAGATCAAAGTCGTCATGCATGGCGACGGTGTCTATCTCCTGCGAGACGCCCTCAGCAACTCTGCGTTGGAGACCCGTGTGGTTGGCCTGAAGGGTCAGAATGTTTCGTTCCAGGTGTGCAACAACACGCTGGTCGGTCGGGACATCGACTATAGCAGCGCGCTGCTTGATGTGTGGGAGGACGACATTGTGCCCTCTGGCGTGGCTGAATTGAGCCATCTGCAGCAGCAGGGCTAGACCTACATCCGACCCTAAGGCTGGCTTCTGCCGGCGCTGAGATCGGTTGCTGTGATGTCAAGGATACGATTGGCCTGTGCTGCCCTGCACGGGTCGATCGTGCCCGCTTGACAGTCTTTCTCCGCCATGGCATCGCACCTCGCAACAAGGGGCGAGTGATTCCGGCGTCCCACACTTTTTTGGAGGCGGGGCATGGGGTTGAGAGACGGCACCTATACGGGGGCGCGAGTCCAGCACGGCCAGGGGCCTGACGGACTGAGCCGCGACCTGCCGTATGATGATACGGTGGTTGCCAGGATCACCGGCGGCGCGATGGCCACCCGCAGGGCGGGCCTCTTGCGGGTGATTGCCATGATCTTGATCGCCCTGGCAGCGGGCTTGGTTTATGTGGTGGCGCAGGAGGTCCCTCCCCCCGCGGAGTTGAGTTGGGCCCGTATCACAGGGTTTCTAGACCCCGTGACCCTGGGGGCCGGTTTCGCCTTCGCGCTGGTGGGGGGCTTTGTGGTCGCCCTGCGGTCCGCCTGCATCGAAAACGGCATTGCCCGGCAGTCCTCTGGGATTGTGGGCGGCCTCCCCGGGATGCTCAAGGCGATCCCAATGATCCTTTTGGTTGTGCCGCTCTTTGTGGCGTTGGACCAACTTGCCCGGTGGCCGACGCTGGTCCGCCTCTTACTTAGTCTCCCTATACCTTTGAGCGGCTATGAAGCCCGGATGGCAGCCCGGGCCGTCCTAAGCCTGGTGAGCTTCTTCATCGGCATGCGGTTGTTCTTCTGCATCGCTGCGGCCGCGCGCAGCGATATGGGGTTTGGGGAGGCTCTGGGTGAGGGCCTCCGCACCGGCTTCGGTCGCCTGTCGCTGGTGCTGGTGGACTATGTGCTGGTGGGCATCGTGATAGCCATCATCGTGGGTGGCTACCCGTTCCTCCTGAGCCGTCTGGGGCAATTTGGCCTGCCGTCGGAAGCGGAGATCGCCCTTGAGGTGGTAGCGGCGGTGATCCTGACGTTCCTCGTCTCCCAACTGATGCTGCTCCTTGCCGGCCATTACTGGGCGCATCAACTGCGCCGGGGAACTGTCCGGCCCCGCTACACCTGAGGCCTGCGCCCCGGCGGTGAGTCCTTTGCCGCGCAAAGGGCTCCAGCGGGCTGGTCCTGGAGCGTCGGTGACAAGGGGCTGGCAGGGCACAGGATCGGAAATCCCTTGCTTTCAAGCCTGATCCATGTGCATCTGACCAACGACAGCCGAGCGTACGAGGCGGACCATGCCATGGCCCGCCTTGAAAGCTGCCTGGAAGTGTCGCC
Source organism: uncultured Rhodospirillales bacterium (assembly GCA_964496805.1). GTDB lineage: Bacteria > Pseudomonadota > Alphaproteobacteria > CAZCBM01 > CAZCBM01 > CAZCBM01. The sequence goes on from CAZCBM010000204.1 coordinate 2,184, forward strand.
TCTTCCCCATCCTGCCCTGTTGGCAGCCGGGCCCCCTCTGGCGACGTCCCTGATTGCTTTGGCCCCTTTCCCGTGTGGCGATCCAGACGCTGATCCGCCACCGATTGTTCTCCAGGCGCCCCGTCAACCGGACGGCCCGCCCCTGGGGCCACCCCTGAAAGTTTCAGTTTGACCAGTTCCTTCGACGACCTCGGCTTGGCCGAGCCCTTGTTGCGTGCCGTTCGCGCCCAGAACTACACCCCATCCAGGCCAAGGCCATCCCCGCCATGATCGATGGCGAAGATGTGCTGGGGATTGCCCAGACCGGCACCGGCAAGACGGCCAGCTTCGTCCTGCCGTTGCTGCAATATCTGGCCAATGACGGCCCCGGGCGCGCCCGCCCCGCGCCGCGCACCGCTGGGGCGCTGATCCTGGCCCCGACGCGCGAACTGGCTGGCCAAATCGCTGAGTCCGTGCGCACCTATGGTCGCCACCTCAAGCCGCTGCCGCGCTTGGCGCTGGTGGTGGGCGGTGTCAAGGCTGGCCCCCAGATCAAGGCCCTCCAGGCCGGTGTAGACATCATCATCGCCACCCCGGGACGCCTGGAAGATCACTTGGCCGCCGGCCATGTCCGGCTCAATCAGACCGACGCTGTGGTCCTGGATGAGGCCGACCAGATGCTGGATATGGGGTTCATCCCCGCCATCCGTCGTATCCTGGGCAAGCTGCCTCAGGATCGCCAGTCCATGTTGCTTTCCGCCACCATGCCGCCCGCGATCAAGGACTTGGCCCGGGGGTTCCTGGATGACCCGGTGGAGATCTCTGTTGCCCCGGCGGCCACGCCGGTGGAGCGCATCACCCAGATTGTCGAGCATCACGAGCCCACGGCCAAACGGTCCCGACTGGTGGAGTTGCTCTCAGATCCGGAGATGCAGCGCGGCATTGTGTTCACCCGCACCAAGCGCGGCGCAGACCGGGTGTGCAAGAACTTGGTGGACGCTGGGCTGAAGGCGGCAGCCATCCACGGCGACAAGAGCCAGGGCCAGCGTGACCGCGCCTTGGGGGATTTCAAGGCTGGGCGTCTGTCCGTCCTGGTGGCCACCGACATCGCGGCCCGCGGCATCGACATCGGCGGTGTCACCCATGTGGTGAACTATGAGCTGCCCAACGTGCCCGATGCCTATGTGCACCGGATCGGCCGTACCGCCCGCGCCGGTGCCAGTGGTAAAGCCATCAGCCTGGTGGCGGCCATTGAGCGCCCGCTGCTGAAGGACATTGAGCGCCTGATCGGCAAGCCCCTGCCGGTGGAAGGCCCTGTGCCCCGCGCAGTAGAAGAGGATCGCTCGGGCGGCGGCGGCAAGGGCCCCCGACGGCGCCGTCCTGCGGGCGGTGGCAATGGTGGCGGGCAGGGCTCCCGCCCCCGGACCAACGGTCAGCGCCCCGCCAATGATGATGCGCCAGCCCCCGTGCGACCCCAGCGCCGCCGGCGCAGCGGAAGCGCGGGCGGCCGTTGATCCCTCTTGCGTCATTAAGGGCGGCCGCTGTGATCCCTCGCCCCCTGAGGGGGAACGCTGATCACCTACCCATTGAACAGGGGGGCTCTTGTCGCTGGCCCCTCTCAGCAGGGGCCGCTCATCGCGCGCCCCGCTCAGCAGGGGCCGCTTGTCGCTGGCCCCGATACGACCCCTTTCCCCGCCGGGGGCCAAGACCTCCGGCTCTACCCCCTCGGGCTGCGTGCCCGATAGAAGACCCCAAGGAGAAGACGGACATGATGCGTGGTTCCGTGAAATGGTTTAACGCCACCAAAGGCTTTGGCTTCATCCAGCCGGAGGATGGCGGCTCGGACGTGTTCGTCCACATCAGCGCGGTGGAAAAGGCCGGCTGGTCTTCGTTGAATGAAGGCCAAGTGGTGACCTACGAACTGCAGACTGATAAGCGCCGCGGTAAGACCAGCGCTGTGAACCTGACCAACGCCTGATCGGCAGCAGCCGCCCGTCGGCTGTGTCTCCCCTACAGCAGGGGACACCGATTTGGAATCGGTGTCGCTGCTGTAGCTTTCTGGTGGTCGCTAGGATGATCCCCTCCGTGGCGTTGCCACTTTGGGGTCCTACGCTCCAAAGCCCTTTGCGCAGCACAGGGGTCACCGCCGACCCGCCCCCCCCACCTGGCCGACCTTTTGCCCGGCACCCATTGCGATCATACTCCCGTGGGTTGCCGAAAGGGGGAGCAGGCTGGGCCAGACTGAGCGGAAAATCCTCCAGGATTGATCGAGCCCCCCGTTGCCCTGCACCGGGGGGTTTTTGTTGCGGCGGCGCCCCGCCCCGGAGCCTTCCGGCGCAACACGCCCCCCTCCCTCACCTGGGCCATGGACAGCCGCCGCGGCCTCTGGCAAAGCACCGGCGTTCAACGCCCGTGGATGCCGCCGACCGGATGGCCCTTCGGGCCGGAGAGACCCGCTTTGCCGCGCGAGCCGCGCTTGTTTGCCCCGTCGTTGCCCATCAGGAGCGTCATCCCCATGAAACTCACCCAGAAGGTCAAGCGAATCCTGAGCTGGTATAGCGCCGATACCCCCGGCACCAAGGCCAGCCTGGCGCGGTTCCTGATGGCTGGCAAGCTGGGGGGAACCGGGCGCATGGTGATTTTGCCGGTGGATCAGGGTTTCGAACATGGGCCGGCCCGCAGCTTTGCCGCCAATCCCGCCGGCTATGACCCGCGGTACCATCCGCAACTGGCGCTGGATGCCGGGCTGAACGGCTACGCCGCCCCCCTGGGGATGCTGGAGCATGTGGCCGATGAATTCGCGCCGCAGGTGCCGCTGATCCTGAAGGTCAACAGCGCCAACAGCCTCTCCGCGCTGAAGGACGACGCCACCCAGGCCCTCACTGGCACCGTGGAGGACGCGCTGCGTCTGGGCTGTGCTGCTGTTGGGTTCACCATCTATCCTGGCTCCGATTCCCAGTTCGGCATGATGGAGGAGGTGCGGGAGATGATTGCCGAGGCCAAGGCTGTGGGCCTGGCCGCCGTGGTCTGGAGCTATCCCCGGGGTGCCGGTGTCGCCAAGGAGGGGGAGACCGCCGTGGACGTGGTGGCCTATGCGGCGCACATGGCGGCCCTGCTGGGCGCCCACATCATCAAGGTCAAGCCACCCAAGGACCTGGTCTGGCTTCCCGCCGCCCAGAAGACCTATGCCGACAACGCCATCCCCACGGCCACCCTCACCCAACGTATTGCCCATGTCATGCAGGCCTGCTTCGACAGTCAGCGCCTGGTGGTGTTCAGTGGCGGTGAAGCCAAATCAACCGAAGACATCTTGGCTGAGGTTCGGGAGATCCGCGATGGTGGCGGTCACGGCTCCATCATCGGTCGCAACAGTTTCCAGCGCCCGCGGGAGGAGGCCTTGTCCTTGTTGAGCGGGTTGGTGGACGTCTATCGCGGCAAGGACTGATCCGGTGGTTGATGCGCTGCCTCCGCCCCATTTGCCGGTGCTGCTGAGCCCGCCTGCGTTCGACCCCCTGGACCTGACGGGCGCTTTTGCCCGGGCTTTGCGGTCCCTGCCTGTTGCGGCCTTCATCCTGGACACGCCCGACCCGGCGTTGCGCCGTGCTGCCTGCGAGCCTCTGCGCGATGCGGTGCAGACGGCCGATGTTGCGCTGCTGGTGGCGGACGATCCTGAGTTGGCTGCTGCCGAAGGGGCGGACGGGATCCATCTCACCACACCGCTGGAGGACCCCAGCCGTCTTTGGGATAATCTGGGGGAGGAGATGCAGTGGGGCGCGGTGGTGGAGGCCACACGCCATGCGGGGATGGAATTGGCGGACTCCGGGGCAGACTATGTGGCCATGGAGGTGAGCCAGTCCGCCTCCGCGGAGGAACTGGTGGCGGTTCTGACGTGGTGGGCAGAAATGGTGGAGGTCCCGGTCATGCTGACCGGCTGGGAGGATCCGCAGGCACTGGCGCCGTTGCTTGCCACGCGACCCGACTTCGTTGCCATTCCCGCATCCCTGTGGACTGATGCCGATGCGCTGGCAACGTTGGCCGCGCTTCTGACGCCGCCTCAGTCCTGAGGCACCGGCCATGGGGGGACAGGTGCAACGGGCCGAGGCGCTCACCCTTGTGGCCCTGCTGGGCGTGGGGTTGGCCGCCCGCCTCTGGGGGCTGGGGGACCAGGCCCTCTGGGCGGACGAAATGTTCAGTTGGGTCCGCGCCACCCAAGATACTGTGGCAGGCTTTCTGGCCGAGGCTGGGAACTGGCCGCCGTTGCACTTTGCGTTGCTCAGCGGGTGGATCGCGCTGTTTGGGGACAGTGCGGAGGCGCTGCGCGCCCTGTCGGTGCTGTTTG
>CAZCBM010000205.1:0-6455 GCA_964496805.1 uncultured Rhodospirillales bacterium
GGTTCCGGCCGTGCCGTTTGGGGTGAGCACCCGTGGTGTGGGCATCGACGGTGGCGGGCAGCGATCTGCTGCGAGGGCCGCGCTCATGGGCGCGACCTCAGGGCGACCACGTCGCCATCCCGGGGCGTCTCGTAGCGCATCTGGTCCACGGCCAACAGGGAGGGGACAAGGAACGCCACCCGGCCCTCTCGCTGCACCAGCGGCCCCAGATCAACCGTCCAGTCCAGATAGCCTTCCTGGCCCAGCACGCAGCTCTCGTTGATGTCATAGGTCAGCATCTGCCCCTGGTGCTCGGCAAACAAGCGGCCCATCGTCAGCAGATTGCGGGATTCCGTGTCCGTATTCTGGATGACCAAGTCCAGCACCACATACTTGGAGCCTGAGGGGACGGGTTCGCAGAAAAACGAGTCCAAGGAGCGTCGTGCCTCTGACACGCGCTGCACCTGGGTGCGGAAGTATCATCCCTGTGTCCAGTCCCCCAGGTACAGGCCGTCCGGCGTGGGCTGGGGAGCCGTGGTCCGCTGACCTTGAGGGGCACCGGCCCGGGCCGGTGCAACCACGGGCGCCGAGGGCCTGTTTTCAGGGGACAGCAACGGTGCCAGGGGACCCTTCCCCGAGGGGGTGGCCGCGGCCCCCACGAAGGCCAGCCAGCCGAAGGCAAACAGCCGCGTGAGGGTGCTGACCCCGGGGCGCAGCGTGAACCAAGCAAACAGCAATGGCATCACGAGGATGCCCAGCCAGAGAAAGCCCCCGATGCCGCGACGGGCTTTCGGATTGGGCGCGCCACACGAAGGGCAGGTTGGAGCCTGCTGCGCCATGGTTGCGCCGCAGGTGGTGCAGGTGATCATCATTGGTAGTGTTTCCCCTCATACCCGGATCTGTGCCCCCGCCGTCCTTGCGAGGGCTTTTGAAACAGGTATGAGGGGTCGGCACGTCATAACTGGACGTATTGCTGGTGGCCGGGACAGGGCCTTGGGTTCAGCCCCCCAGTCCCGTCTCCAGCAATCGGTCCGCCAGCCCGTGCAGGCGCTCGCTGTCGTGGATGCCCGTGCGCCAGCGCTCCGGGATCGCCGAGAGGCCATAGACCGCGCCGGCGATCTGGCCGGCTACGGCGCCAACGGTGTCCGCATCCTCCCCCAGATTAACCGCCAGTAGCACGGCATCAGTGAAGGAGCCTGTCGTCCCCACTGCCCAACAGGCCGCTTCCAGCGTGTGGACCACATAGCCGGAGGCTCTGATCTGAGCCCGGGTCTTGGCTCTCCAGGTCCCCTCAGCAATGCCTGCTATGGCAGGAGACCAGCCGGCGTCTGCGGACTGGGTGAGCGCGGCTTCGGCCGATCCGCTCTCAGCGGCCGCCAAAAGGATCCGGGTCAGCAACTGGCACGCCTGGACGCATTCGGCAGCGCCATGGGTGGTTTGCCCCTGCAAGATCGCCACGCGCTCGGCTTCCGAGGCGTTGCCGGCATGGGCCAGGACCACCGGCGCAAGGCGCATGATGGAGCCGTTCCCGGCCTTGTTCGGGTCCGTGGACCCGGCCAACACCTCGCCGGTGTCGCGCCAGTGACGGATGGCTGCCCGTGTGGTGATGCCGATATCGAAGCAGTGGCCGGTGGCGCTGTTCTCCCCCAGGCGCTGCCAGCGATCGAAGCGATGCATCAGATCCGCGGGGTCCAGGGCGGGGTCGTCAATCAAGCTGTCTGCCAGGCAGAGCGCCATGGACATGTCGTCGGTCCACTGGCCCGGCTTCAGGCGAAACGGCCCTCCGCCGACGAGGTCCTTCACAGGCTCATAGGTATCACGGGGTGAGAACTCGATGGTGGTGCCCAGGGCATCTCCCACCGCCAGGCCGATAAAGGATCCGGTCAAGCGGTCCCTGAACTGCTGTTGGTTGCCTTGGGTCATGAGAGGTTCTCCAGGTGGTTGGTGGATCTGCGTCAGGGGCTGTCGTGATCGATCTAAACGTCAGATTAGGTCGTGCAGCATGGGTGCGGCAGAACTCTGCTGTAGCCAAGCCCGGGGGCGGGGCGCTACGCTGATAGCGTGTACTGTCTTGAAGCGCCACGACCAAGGCACCAAGCCTTACCCATGCCGCGCGCTCATCCGCTTGCCACTCAGGATGCCCATGACCCAACCCGCTCGAACCAGCCAGAGCCATCCCTTGCAAATCGGGAGCGTGCCTTGCTCCCTTGGCCGCATCGGCATCACCTTCTGCCCCGGCAAGAAAGGGCCATCGCTGAAAGGCGCGCCCTGGGATCGCGATCTGGATCTCGATCTCAAGGCCATTGGCGCCTTCGGTGCCACCAGCCTCGTGAGCCTAATTGAAGACTTCGAATTTGATTTGCTGCAGGTGCCAAAGGCGCAGTTTGCGGCACGCGCCAGGGAGCTCTTTACTTGGTATCACTTGCCCATCGTAGATGTCAGCATCCCGATGCGGCCTTCGAACCGCCCTGGACGCAGGCATCCTTGGCGCTTCGTCAGGAGCTGGAGCGGGGAGGCGCCGTGGTCTTTCACTGCCGCGGGGGGCTGGGACGAGCAGGCATGATGGCGGCACGCTTGCTTATTGACAGCGGCGTTGCGGCGTCCGACGCCATCGAACAGGTGCGCACAGCGCGGCCGGGCGCCATAGAGACCCGGCAGCAGGAAGCCTATCTCCTGGCCCGCTGAGGCCGCCCACTGAGGACCCCATTCATGGCACGGCTATACCCCTCCAACATCGACGTTCAGCTAACAGCCGAGGCAGGCGACAGCGCCGAGGCGGCCATTGCCGCCCGCCTCAAGGAGGACCTTGACGACGCCTACACCGTCTTCTGGGAACTGCCCGTGGCATGGCGGGAACCAGACGGGCTCAGGGAGGCGGAGATCGACTTGGCTGTGGTCAATCGAGAGGGGAGGTGCCTGCTAATTGAACTCAAGCAGGGCGGCATCGAGGAAACCAACGGCGCGCTGGTCAAGCGCTATGCCAGCGGTGCGAAGTCTATCCCGCAGCAGATGCAACGGGCGCGGGATGGGCTGCGGAATGCTTTCGCCAAGGCCCACCCTAAGGACAAGCTCATCGTCTCCAGCCTGTTGCTCTGCCCTGACCATATGGTCAAAAATCCCAAGGCGGCGGGGTTGGATCCTCAGTGCATTGTCGACGCGAGCCGGGCCGCTCAGCTGCCCAAGGCCATCGCTGAGGTGCTGCCGCCGGGTCTGGATACCCGCGGCGCACGGCAACATCATGGGCGGGTTTGCCAGTTTCTCGCGGGGCAGTTCAGACTGGTGCAGGATGTCACCAGCGGCCTTCAGGCGGCGGAGGATCGGTTCCTCAGGCTGGCTCCCTCCGCATTGGAGGCGGTCCACCGTCTGGACATGGCACCACCCTGGCGGGTCCGCATCGACGGTGTACCAGGCTGCGGCAAGACCATCGCCTTGACCCAGACTTGGCGGCGCTGGACCACCGCAGGCCAACGGGTGCTCATGGTGTGCTTCAACCGCTTGCTGCGGGAGCGCTTGGTGGCAGACTTGGCGCCAGAGCTCGCACAGGGTCGGATCGAGACTTTGTTCGGCCTGCTGGACAAGGCCCTGGGCGATGTGTCGGGTCAGCGTCTTCAGGGTCCGCCCGATGCCAGCCATTGGGATGGCTTGCGCGAAGCCCTCTTGGGCGTCGATCTGCCGGCCGCTTGGCAATTTGATGCGCTGATTGTCGATGAAGGGCAGGATCTGGGTCAGCGCGACTTTGAGCATCTGCGGCTGTTCCTGACCAACGACGCCCCGATCCTGTGGGTGGAGGACCCACAGCAAACCGTCCAAAAGATCGACCCTCTGGACTGGCGGGATGCGGGCTTCGTCACCTTGAAGACGCGGGAGAGCTTTCGCGTGCCCGCCAGCATTGCCGGTTTTGTCAACCGACTGCTGGGCGCTGGGTTGGAACCCCGCAATCCGGTGCCAGGGGAGCCCGTGGACCTGGTCACGCTGGCCCCTGAGACTCCTTTGGAGAGCCTGTTGGCAGACAGGATTGATCGATTGATCGCCACTGGCTACGCCCGGGGCGACATCGTCATCCTCAGCCTTGCAGGCCAGGACTCAAGCGCGTTGAGCAGTGTTGAGAGGGTAGGAAAACACCGCCTTATCCGCTTCACCGGAGAGTACCAGGATGACCAGCAGGTGATGACCCACGGGGACATCCGGTTTGAGACGGTGCGCCGGTTCAAGGGCTTGCAAGCGCCCGCGGTGATTGTCATCGATGCCAACGGCAAGGAAGGGGCCTGGCCACTTGCCCCCTGGGAGCGCTCGCTCTGGCTGATCGCCGCCACCCGCGCCCTGCGTCGCCTAGAGATTGTTCTGCCCGCCACATCCCAACGGCTGAGCACCGTGCAGGACTGTCTTTAAGATCGAACGGTCGTCAAATGGGCAGGTATCCATCTGAGGCACAAAGGTCCAAGGCGCATTGGACCTTGACAAGGAGCTTGATGCTGCGCCGAAGCGCTAAACGCAAAATTTGAAGAAAGCCTGAATTTACACCATTCATTGTGATGCTTAAATTTACTGGACTTTTTTGTTTTATATATCATTGACAATATTATATCCATTTAATTATTTAATATTGAAAGCGATGATTGAAGCAATTATCGATGCATTATCTGCAATTGGGGGCGCTTTTATTTTCTGCATGGCGTAAAATATTTTCGCGTGTATCATGTTGGTGCCAGCATATATTCCATTTCAAAAATATCAGAAATAGCGATCAGGCTTGGGGCTGCCAATACACCAAGGCTAAAATGCGCTGGGGGTCCCCCTTTATTTGCCGGAACTACTTTAAATCCTCCCCCGGAAAAGCGACCGTGAGGCGGTGTTCTGCAGGGCGCACCCCTCCACGGGTTCTAAGCGCTACTTCCACTCTTGACTTGCGGACCGTTCGCCAGGCTGACCGTGCTCAAATCGCGCCAACGGGCCGACGCGGGATTCCAGCCACCGGCGTGGGTCAGGGATGATTGCAGGATCGAAGCGTGCTGTCTGTGGCCGCTGGCGGGCGCCGGCTTTTTGGTAGGTTACTTCCAATGCAGTGTGTGGCTTTTCCCTATAAAGATATTCTCTATAGGGGTTTGCCACACACTGGCGTTTTGGACGCATGTCATCCCTTGCGGCCTGGGCCGTTACCCACAGGTCAGGAAAGCACCGAGCCCTGTCGGCAGCGCTGTCCAGCCAGACACCTTGGATGGCCATGTGGTCTGCTCGGGTGGGCTTGATGTCGTCCCAATGGATCAGCCGACTTACTTCCAACCCGACCAACGGCACGTCTGCCAGCAGCAGGATATCCAGCGGGTTGGTGGCGCTCCGGCGGACGCCTCGACCCCGGCCGATGGCTTGGATGACCTCACCCTCGCAGATGGTATGGCGGATGACGTGCCTTGGCCAGGATCAGGGTCCGTATCTTTGCACGGCGACGGGATGCGGTCTGGATCAGATCGGTATCGACATTGGCACCGGCCTCGGGTGCCAACTTGCGGATGGTATGAGGTGCGCCGACGATCTGGGTCACCTTGGCATGGGGCATGGCCACCCGCACCGGGTCTGGCACCTCGAGATCCGGGAACCAGGGCCGCTGTAGCTCTGGCGGCGTGGTGGCATCCAACAGCCACGCCTGGGGCGCCTGCCAGCCCTGGGCGATGTCCCGACGCCAGAGGAGACGCACCTGGCGCACCGGCCCGTCATCGGTGGCGACGATCTCCAGGCGCACGCCCTCTGCATCCTGGCCTCGCTCCAAGGCGTTCTCCACGATGCGCCACAGAGCCACACAGCGCCCGATGGGGGCATGGGCAGAGGCACTGTCGAGGTTGGCCTTGGCCAGGGCCTGGGCTCTCTCCTGGGCGCTCATGCCGGGTTCCAATACTTTCCCCCGTTTGCGGGCATATTCCAGCGCCCGGGCGCCTTTGCGGCCGTTCGTGGTGCGGCATTCCTCAGCGGTGAGCCCGGCGGCTTGGAGGTGGGCCAAGTCCAGCGTGAGCCCCTCCGGCGGTACGGTCTGGCCCTGAAATGTCGCCTCGATCGCGCTCATCAGCTTCGCGCGCAGCGCCCGCAGATCTGCCGTCGCAGCGGGTGCCAGTTCGCCTCGTCTCAGGCCAGACGTGTTCCAACACTTCACATGCTCCGGCCGCAGGCCGTCCACCGTCAGGGCCACTGGTGGGCCGGAGACGCCCACCAGCCCCTTGGCCCAGAAGCTCTCGTCAATCACCAACAGATCGGGCTCATAGATGGCGGCGGGCTTGGCCTGAAACAGCGCATCATGGGCCACCAGCACCACCTGTGCTCCTTCCACCTCGGCCGCTTGGGCTTGGTAGGCGCAGCCATCAAAGTAGGGGCAGCGGCGGGATGTGCCGGTGCGGTCTGTGGCCTCACAGGCGGCGGTCTGGACGGGCTCTCCCAGGCGCTCGGCATCCCGCACGGCGTCCAGGTTGCGGCACATCGGCGTGCCCTGG
>CAZCBM010000206.1:0-1977 GCA_964496805.1 uncultured Rhodospirillales bacterium
ATCCTGGCCGGACGGCGGAGGAGGAGGGGGGCTGGGCGCGGGGGTCACTGGGCGGCCGCGAGGCCGGTGGGCAGCGTGGCGCCCGGCACACGACGATGGAACAGGAAATAGGTCAGCGCGTCCTCAATGGCGCGGTAGCTAGCCTCGATAACATTGGCCGAGACGCCCACCGTGGACCATCGCGCACCGGTTTGCTCCTCATGCCACTCCACAATCACCCGGGTCACCGCCTCCACAGCGGCATCGGGGTTGAGGATGCGCACCTTGAAGTCGTTAAGCTCCAACTGGGCCAACTCCGGATAGGCCGGCTGCAAAACCGCGCGCAGCGCCTCGTCCAGGGCAGCCACCGGACCGATCCCTTCCCCGACGCTCATGCGCCGATCTTCCAACCCGATCCACAGCTTGACCACAGCCTCTGACACGGTCACGCGGTCGCCCCGGGCGTTGATCCGGTTGGCCACGGTGACGTGAAACTGATCCAGTTGGAAGTATCGCGGCACGGCCTCCAGGGCGCGTCTGGCCAGCAGATCAAAGCTGGCCTCGGCCCCATCATAGGCGTAGCCCTCGGCCTCCAGTTCCTTGACCTGGGTCACGAGGCGCCCCAGCCGTGGATCCTTGGGATCCACCTCGATACTGGCAGCCTTCAAGCGTGCCAGCAGATTGGATCGGCCGGCCTGATCGCTGACCACCACATGCCGGCGGTTGCCCACGACCTCCGGGCGAATGTGCTCATAGGTGTCCGGCTCGCGGGCGACCGCACTGGCGTGCAAGCCGCCCTTGTGGGCGAAGGCGCTTTCCCCAACATAGGGCTGCTGACGGGCCGGGGGCCGGTTCAGCCGCTCATCCAAGGTGCGGCTGACCTTGGTTAACTGATCAAGCCTGTTCGCGGTTTCCCCGATGTCAAAGCCCATCTTCAGCGCCAGCGCGGGGATGACGCTGATCAGGTTGGCATTACCGCACCGCTCGCCCAGCCCATTGATGGTGCCCTGCACCAACCGGGCACCGGCCTGGACGGCGGCCAGGCTATTGGCCACCGCACTTTCCGTATCATTGTGGGTATGAATACCCAGTCGCTCTCCCGGGATATGGTGCAGCACGTCGCTCACGATCCGGGTAATCTCGTGCGGCAGGCAGCCCCCATTGGTGTCGCACAGCACAATCCACCTGGCCCCGCCTTCATAGGCCGCCTTGACGGCACCCAAGGCGTGCTGGGGGTTGGCCTTGTAGCCATCGAAGAAGTGCTCCGCATCGAAATGGGGCTCGGCGCCGCGGCGAGCGATCTCCGCAATGCTCTCCCGGATCATGGCCCTGTTCTCTTCCTCGCTGATCTGCAGGGCCACCCGCACGTGATAATCCCAGCTTTTGCCGACAATGCAGACCGCCGGCGTCCCGGCCCCCAGCAGCGCCCCCAGCCCAGGGTCATTGGCCGCGGAGGTATCCGCGCGGCGGGTCATCCCAAAGGCGGTGAGCCGGGCATGGGCGAAAGCAGGCGGATGGGCGAAAAAGCGGTCATCCGTGGGGTTGGCCCCCGGCCATCCGCCTTCAATGTAGTCCAGCGCCAGCGCGTCAAGGGCCTCCGCAATGGCGATCTTATCCGGCACGGAGAAATCGACGCCCTGGGTCTGGGCGCCATCGCGCAAGGTGGTGTCATACAGATAGACGCGGTCGGCCATGGGGGATCAGCAATAGGCAAGCAGGGATGAAACAAGCCAACCACCGTCTTCGGGGCGGTGGTTGAGCGGGACCAGAGTTTTTTGCCATCGGTCTGGCCCATCTCCCTCCCCCCTTCCGGCCATCCATAGCAGCATCATCGCGAGCGGTGACCGGGAGAGGGCAGAGAGAGGGCAAAGAGATGGACGTCAGGCCTTTGCTTTGGCAAGCAGACGGCTCAGATATCCAGTCTCAGCACAGGCGGGAGACGGGGACAAGAGACGGATGATCCCAACACAGCCCCGACAGTCCACCACAAAACTGCCC
>CAZCBM010000206.1:2077-6441 GCA_964496805.1 uncultured Rhodospirillales bacterium
GGACAAGAGACGGATGATCCCAACACAGCCCCGACAGTCCACCACAAAACTGCCCGCAACACCTCCATGCCCGCCCTCTTGACCGCCCAAGCGACAGCACAGACCATCGCAAACGGGCGCCCTGATACCAGGGCGCCCGCTGTTTCCGTCAACACCAATCGCGGTGATTACTGGAAGGCCGCGTCGGTGACGGCGTGGGTCCAGGCCCCTTCTGGGGCAGCCGTAATCACGGGATCGGATCCCCCGGCCAGGAGCGTGCTCACCGTGCGCTCATAGGCATCGACATCCAGCACACCGGTGGACCCCTCCGTCAGCTTGTTGATCTCGTTCATCATACGGGTCTGGTGCTCTTCGGTCTGGGCGCCGGTGGCATCGTTATCCAGAACGATCTGCGCCGCCTCCTCAGGGTTTTCCCGCGCCCATTCCCAGCCCTTCATGCTGGCGCGCACGAAACGGGCCATCTTGTCCACGAACGCCGGATCCTCCAGGTTCTGTTCCAGGACGTAGAGCCCATCCTCCAGCGTCGCGACACCCTGATCTTCGTATTTGAAGGTGTTCAGCTGGTCTTCGGGAATGCCCGCATCCACGATCTGCCAATATTCATTGTAGGTCATGGTGGAAATGCACTGGGCCTGGCGCTGCAAGATCGGGTCCACATTGAACCCCTGCTTGACCACGGTGACGCCTGTCTCACCGCCATCGGTGGAGATACCCAGTTGGCTCATCCAGGACAGGAACGGGTATTCATTCCCGAAGAACCACACCCCCAGGGTCTTGCCAGGGAAGTCGGCCGCGGGATCGGCGATGCCGTATTCCTTCAGGCAGGTGAGCATCATGCCGCTGCGGACAAAAGGCTGAGCGATGTTCACCATCGGCACGCCCTTTTCACGGCTGGCCAGCGCGGACGGCATCCAGTCAACGGTCACATCGGCACCACCACCGGCCAAGACCTGCGGCGGGGCAATATCCGGACCGCCGGGCTTGATGGTGACGCTGAGCCCCTCGTCCTCATAGAACCCCTGATCCAGGGCGACGTAATAGCCGGCGAACTGCGCCTGGGTCACCCACTTCAGTTGCAGGGTGACATCATCGGCGGCGACGGCCGGGGCACTGAGCAGGCCCAGCCCGAGGGCGGTGAGTGCAAGGGTCTTTTTCATCGGTCGGTCTCTCCCGGTTGATGGTGGCTCACCGCCGTTGGGACGGATGCCAGAAGGTGGCCCGCCGCTCAATCAGGGCGATCAGGCCATAGAAACTGGTGCCAGCCAGGGCCGCGACGACGATCTGCGCCCAGACCATGTCGATATCCATGGAGCCAAAGCTGGTGGAGATGCGAAAGCCCATGCCCACGGTGGGGGTGCCAAAGAACTCCGCGACGATGGCCCCGATCAGGGCCAAGGTGCTGCAAATCTTCAGCCCGTTAAAGATCATCGGCAGGGCAGCCGGCAGGCGCAGGTGCAACAGCGTCGCGCCGTAACCACTGGCATAGGTCTTCATCAGGTCGCGTTGCTGCGCAGTGGTCGCCGCCAGCCCAGCCGTGGTGTTCACCAGCATCGGGAAGAAGGTCATGAGCACCACCACCGCCACCTTGGACGGCCAGTCAAAGCCGAACCACATCACCATGATCGGGGCCACGCCGATAATGGGCAGGGCGCTGGCCAGGGATCCCAAGGGCAACAGCCCGCGCTTCAAAAAGGGAGAGCGGTCCGCCAGGATGGCCATGGCAATCCCCAACAGGGTGCCCAGCGTAAAGCCCACCAGCACCTCGATCAGAACGGTCTGGACAAAGTCGGCCCACAACAGGTCCGCTGATCCAACCAGGCGTGCGGCAATCATCCCAGGGGGCGGCAGCAACACCGCCGGGATGTCGAAACCGGTGGTGATGATCTGCCAAAGGATGATGATCCAGGCGCCAAAGATCAGGGGGATGGCGATGCGGAACAGGCGCTGGACGTGCCCCTCCCGTTGGTCGGCCAGCCGGCTCAACCCATTCACCCCCTGCCAAGCCATCAGCCAGGCGGCAATGGTCAGCGGCCACGTCCCGCCCGGGGCCGGTGTCGGGCCCTCCGCCGCTGTATGGACGATCAACAGCAGGGCTGCCGCCGCGCTGGTGATCAAAGCCAGGCCGGCGCGCTGGGGCGGCCTCAGGGTGGGGACCAGCAGCAGCGCACACCCAACCGCGAGGCTCAGGGCCGCCAGCACCAGCGTCAGGGGATAGGCAGCCACCAGCGCCACCATCAGCGCCAGGGCGCAGAGCGTCAGCAGGAGGCGCGACGGGTGCATGGCCTGGTGCAAGCCCAGCCGCAACCGGGTCAGAAGCGTGGCAGGGCTAAACGGGCGGGGCGACAGGCGCTGGGTCATCGGCCGAACCCCATGGCGCTGAGGGTCAGACGTTCAGCCACTGACAGCAGGGCCACCAGCGCCCCGGCCATCAGGGCGGCCACGATCAGCGCGGCCCAGATCACCAGGGTCTGACTGTAATAGCTGCCAGCCAGCAGCTTCACGCCGATCCCGGCCTCTGAACCCGCCGGCAGTTCCGCCACAATGGCCCCCACCAAACTGATGGCGATGGCCACCTTCAACGCTGCAAACAGATAGGGCACTGCCGCCGGCAGGCGCAGGGTCACCAGCACTTGCCACGGGCTGGCGGCATAGCTGTGCATGAGGTCCAGTTGCAGCCGGTCCGGGCTGCGCAGGCCCTTCACCATGCCCACCGCAACCGGGAAAAAGCTGAGATAGCTGGAGATGATGGCTTTGGGGATCAGGCCCTGAATGCCAATGGCATTCATGACCACCACCAACATGGGCGCCAGCGCCAGGATGGGGATTGTTTGGCTGACGATGACCCAGGGCATCAGGGACAGTTCCAGGACCCGGAAATGGACAATCAAGACGGCCAGCAGGATGCCCAGTGCCGTTCCGATGCCAAAGCCCAGCAGGGTTGCCGAAAGGGTCACCCAGGCATGATGCACCAGGGAGCGCTTGTAGATCCTCTCGGCACGGCTCGGCCGCTCCTGCGCGGCAGCCTCCCTTAGCGCGCCAATGGTGCTGTTATAGATCTCGATCACCACTTGGTGGGGCGCAGGCAGTTTGGGCTTATCCTGCGCCCATGTGGCCTCAATGAAGCTCAGCGTGCCCATCTCCTGACCGGCGATCTTGTTCAGGTCCCGCTGCCAGGCGGCATTCAGGAAGATCGCGCCGACGTACCAGATGACCAGCAGCCCGGCCAAAAGGGTGAGCACGGGCACCGTGGAGCCCTTGCGCGCCGCGACCTCAGACATCGTCGTACCCGTGGCCATCCTTCAGGGCCTCCCGCACCTCCCGCGCGATGGCCAGAAACTCCGGCGTCTCCCGCACCTCCAAGGTGCGCTCAGCCGGCAAGGGGCATGGGATCACGGTGTGAATGCGGCCGGGACGGGGGCTCATGACCACGATGCGGGTGGACAAGAACACCGCTTCAGGGATGGAGTGGGTGACAAACACAACGGTCTTGTTCATCTGTCGCCAGAGCCTGTTCAATTGGGCGTTCAGATGATCGCGCACGATCTCGTCCAGGGCGCCGAAGGGCTCGTCCATCAGCAGCAGGTCCGGGTTCAGCGCCAAGGCCCGGGCGATGGAAACCCGTTGTTGCATGCCGCCCGAGAGCTGCCAGGGATACTTCCGGGCAAAGCCCTCCAGGTTCACCAGCGCCAGATTGTCGGCGATGCGCTGGCGGCGTTCGGCGGCCGGCGAGCCAATGATCTCCAACGGCAGGGCAATGTTGCGGGCCACCGTGCGCCAAGGCAACAGACCGGCGGCCTGAAACACATAGCCATAGCGACGGTCCAGCCGGGCCTGGCGCGGGCTGTCGCCATGGACGCGGATGGTGCCACCGGTGGGCTGCTCCAAGTCGGCGATCACCCGCAACAAGGTGGTCTTGCCACAGCCTGATGGCCCGATCAGGCTGACGAAATCGCCATCATTGATGTCCAGATCAACTCCGGTCAGGGCATGGACCGGCCCATCCTTTGTCTGGAACGTTAACGACAGGTCCTGCGCGCAGATCAAGGCAGGCGCAGGGGAAGAAGCGGAGGGGTTTGGGGCGGGTGGGGCCGCCTCAGCCGACTTGGCCAGCGCTGTCATGGCACCCGATGCGACGACGGTGGAGAGATTGGGAGGACACATCTCGTCGCGCCCTGCCGGGCACGCGAAACTTTCTTACGCATTAAAGAGGCCAGACACCAGCCCCCATCCATATTTTATCGCCTGCGGAAACCGCCGGCGGGGGTGGCGCACCGGTCAGACCCCGGCGGGCATGTTGGCCGGATCACGGATGACGCTGCGCGGGGCGGTGAGTATTGCGCGGCGGGTGCAAGACCCGTTAGCGG
>CAZCBM010000207.1:0-6435 GCA_964496805.1 uncultured Rhodospirillales bacterium
GGCGGGGCGCGCCGATGCTGCCGGGCCGGTGTCGCTGTTGCTCCATGGTCCCCCGGGCACGGGCAAGAGCGCCTTCGGCCGGCACCTTGCCCAACGCCTGGGGCTGGATGTGCTGGAGAAGCGGGGCAGCGATCTGTTCGGTAAGTATGTGGGGCAGACGGAGCAAGCGATTGCCGCCGCGTTCGCTGAGGCACGGGAGACCAAAGCGCTGCTGATCCTGGATGAGGTGGACACTCTGTTGGGCAGCCGTGCCGGCGCGCACCGTAGTTGGGAGGTCAGCCAAGTCAACGAGATGTTGCAATGGCTGGAGGCCCATCCGTTGCCACTGGTGGCCACCACCAACCGGTTGGAGACGCTGGACCCGGCGGCCTTGCGCCGTTTCGCCGTCAAGGTGGCCTGGCACCCCTTGGATCAGCGGCAACGGGCGCTGGCGTTCCGTCACTTCTTTGGGGTGGAGGCCCCCGGAGGGATGCAACACTTGGACGGGCTTACGCCGGGTGATTTCCATGCGGTGCAGCGCAAGGCCGAGGCCCTGGGCCTTAGGGACCCGGGGGAGCTTGTGGCCTTGCTAAGGGACGAACAGGCCCTGAAGCCCGATTGTCCCCGGCAGATCGGCTTTGCTGCAGTCTGAGGGGGAGGCGTTGGGGGCGCTGACCTCGCCTCCCATCTGGTGGAAGGGTCTATCCCTCAAGCGACCTCTGGCATAACGAGCGTCGGTTGGGGTACGACCCCTCTCATCAGCTTGTGATGGGGGGATCATCGACCGAATACTGCTCGGACCCGTTACCATGACCGATCGTTATGCCGCCCTGTCCTCCCTGATGCGCTTGGCTGTCCGCCTCGCCGTGCCGGTTGGTGGCTTGTCCTTGGATGAAATGGCGAGCTTTCTGGAGAAAAACCGCCGAACGGCAGAGCGGGCGCGGGATGTGTTGGATCGGGTGTTCGGCTTGGAGTCGGAGATAACGGACGGTGGCATCAAGCGATGGCGCCTTTCGTCCAGCAGCCTGCCCCGACTGGCCACCCTGCGCCAGGAGCATCTGGCTGCGGTTGCCAGCGCGGCAAAGGTCATGGACGCCCAAGGGCTGGAGGGCGAGGCGCAGGAGTTGCAGGCTCTGCACGATATCATCCAGTCCACCCTGTCCTCGTCCGTGTTCAGCCGCTGGGCCCCGGACCTGGAGGCCCTGGCGGAGGCTCAGGGGATCGCCATGCGTCCAGGGCCGCGGGAAAACAGTAACCCGGAGCATCTAGCGGCCTTGCAGCAAGGCATCCTCGCGCCGGCCAAGATCCGTTTGACCTATGCCCGCGCCATAGATGATCCGGGCGATCCCGATAAGCAATGTGTGCATCCGCTGGGCCTGCTGCTGGGCAACCGCCGCCGCTATCTGGTGGCTTACTCCGAGAACGCGGGCGGCATTCGCCTTTATCGTCTCAGCCGCATCATCGCAGCGGAGGTGCTGAACGAGTCCTTCGAGGCGCCGGAGGGCTTCGATTTGCAGGCCTATGGCAGCCGCAGTTTTGGTGTGTTCCAGGAACCGCCGGAGGAGATCGAACTGGTGTTCGATGCCGCCGTTGCATCAGAGGTCCTGGCCTTTCGCTTCCATCCCTCTCAGACACTGACCCAGCAGGAGGATGGCCGGGTGCGGGTTCAATTCACCGCCGGGGGTATTCGGGAGGTGGCTTGGCATGTGATGACCTGGGTGCCCTACGTCCTGGTGATCAAGCCCGAACGCCTGAAGGCCGAACTGCGCACCCTAAGCGCCGGCAGCCTGCGGGCGGTGGGTGACGCCAACCCTATGACAGGAGACTGAAGTCATGTCCGTGCCCACTGACTTTCGCGCCGATCGTTTTGGAGATGCCCTTGTCCTGGCCAATGACCTGCACGCCAGCCAATCCCGCAAGGCCACGGGTATTCCCTACATAACCCATCTGATGGCGGTGGCCGGGTTGGTGGGGGAGGCTGTAGAAGGTTCGCCCCTGCAGGACCAGCGCGATGACCTGATGATCGCGGCCCTGCTGCATGATGCGCTGGAGGATCAAGGCGACAAAATCAGCCTGGAGCAGATCCGTGAGCAGTTTGGGGATCTGGTGGCCGGGATCGTGCTGGATTGCTCCGATGCTGTTGTGGAGAGCGACCAGCAAGAGAAAGAAGAGTGGTTACCCCGTAAGCAAAAATATATCGCCCGGGTCGCCAGCAAGGGGAAGCCAACGCTGCTGGTGTCCGCCGCTGATAAGCTGCACAATCTCATGACCATCCGGGCAGATTTTGAGCATCACTCCTTGGCCCTGTTTAATCGGTTCAAGGGCAAGCAGGCCGGCACCCTCTGGTACTATACGGCTCTGGTGAGTGCCTTTGGGGCCTCCTGGCCGGACAATCCGCTCCTGCCCCGTCTGCAGGGCGTTATGGAGGACTTGGTCGGGGCCGTCATTGCGGCTGAGAAGGCCTCTGCCGTGGCTGGCACGTCGGCTTAAGCCGCCCGCAAAGGCGCGCGCCACCCCCAGTCCACGGGCGCCCGCCCCCCTTTGGTCAGCAACCAAAGCACCGGCAAGCGCGGAGCCTTCTCCGGCGCCGGGCCATAGCCGTCTGTAAGGATGACCAGCCCGTCAGCTTGGGTTGTCGCCGCCCTGTCCACGGCACCGACAAAGCTGGTTCCCCCACCGCCGGTCAGGGGAAGCTCCGCCGCCTCCAGGCGCTCACCCGGCCGCACGAGCCGATCCAAGCGCACCCCGACATCGAAGGTCAGCAAGCGGATCTCCACGACTCGGTGGCTGTCCAGCAGGCGCTGGCAGGCGTCCAGCAGCAACGGCAGCGCCTCGACGCAACTCGCGGAGACATCCACTGCCACCACCAAACGGAACCGACGCCGGGCGCGGCCGGGCAGAACTTGGCCCGCGTGCAGGAAGCGGCGATCGGGTCTTGTCCAGTCGCCGCGCCCCCCGCGCCCTCGGGCAATGAACCGAGACAGCATCGCGCGCCAATCCACCGTCGCCGGAACCCGTCCAAAACGCAACGCCAGGGAGCCTGGGAGCAGACCGGGGGCGTGGTTCCTCACCTCCTGACGCACGATGTCCTCCCACTGACCGCGATCAGCAGGGTGGGGACAGAAGGCGGGGTCCAGGGGGCCCGATGCGCCATCGTCCCCGCCAAGGGGCAGATGCATGCCGGCGCTATCGGGAACGGGGCATACCCTGTCGGCATCCTCCAGCAGATGGGCATAGACCCATTCGGCACTGCGCCCCTGCCAGTCCGGCCACCAGATCCCTGGCAGCGTCATGGGCATCCCATCCTCCTGCATCAGCCCATTGACCTCATGGATCCACGGCCAGATTCCATAGGCCCGGCTGGCGCCCCTCCCGCCGCAGGAAGTGTTCCAGCGCACAATGCCAGACCTCATGGGCCAGAAGCTCTGCACGCTGGGGCGGGCTCAACTGCACCAGCCAGGCCGCATTGACGAACACGGATCGCCCGTCCGTGCAGGCGGTGCTCACCCGCCGTTCGATGACAGGGACCAGGGCAAGCCGCAGCGCCAGCGCTGCCAGAAACGGGCGAGGGATGAGCCATCGGGCGCGATCATGCTGCCACAGCCGCAGTGCCTCAGCCTTGACGGCCGCGGTCGCAGACGGCGACAGATTCCCTGGAACGCTGGGGGCGGGTGGCGAGAGCGGCGTTGACTGGCTCACTCGGCGGCCTCCTCTTCAGCGTGCAGGATCGCGTCCACATCCGCATTGGCTGCGCTCAGCGTCTGCGAAGTGGCCACGATCTCGCCCATGCGGTGCTGCAGCGCCCTGAAGCCCGGGAAGCCGGTCAGGCGCTCCATCACCGCCGGGGGCTGGTCCTCCAACAGGGTGGTGAGGGCCCGCATGGCAAAGTCATCGGGCAAGGCCTCGCACAGGCTGAAGAAGCGGGAGACCAGGGCTTCGGTTCCCTTCTCTTGGGTGGTCAGGCGACGGCGCACCACGTCCACCAACCCGTTGGTGATGGCGAAGCGGTCCGATGCGTCTGTCGGCGGTGTCCACGGGGCAGTGCCCATCAGCAGGGTCAGGGGATCGGGAAGGCTGGAGAGATTGCTCCGATGACGCAGGAAGGCGGCGGCTTCCCCTTGCCCCACAAGACCGCCCACGGTCAGGCGGATCAGGCGATGGCGGGAGGCTCCCTTGGGTTGGCGGGCCTCGATCAAGCGCAGTTGGGTTGATACCCGTTCCCAACTGCGGGGGCTGGGCCACCCGCGGCTGGCCTCCGCTTCCGTTTCCGGCAGGGCAAACAGACGGTCGGGATGATGGCGGATGAAACTGAGCACATGGGGATGCAGGCCGGCGGCCTCAGCCCAGCGCAGCCAGTCTTCGACATCGGCGGCCATCTCCACATGGCAGAACCGGTTGGCCAGGGCTGAGCTAAGGCTTCCCGCCACCGCCTGATCCTGCTCCCGATTGCCAGCGGCCACGATGTACCAGCCGGGCGGCAGGCTTTAGAGCGCGCCCAGGCGCCGATCCAGGATCATCTCGTAAGCGGCCACCTGGACCGACCGGTCTGCGGCCGTGAGCTCATCGAACAGCAGGATCCCCCGACTTTCCGGCTCACGGGGCCAATCGCCGGACGGCAGCCAGTCGGTGCGGTCTTCCCGAGGCACCGGAATGCCCCTCAGGTCCACAGGATCGCGCTGGGATAGGCGCAGGTCGATGAAGCCAATCCCCTCTTGCTCCGCCACAGCGCGCACGACGGCGCTCTTGCCGATACCGGGGGGCCCCCAGATCATCAGCGGGGGAAGGGTGGCAGCCAGGTCGGGGTGTCGCCAAAGGGCCTGCAAGTTGAGGGTAATCAGACCCTGGGTTTCCATGGCGGTCGCCTGACCAACAGCCCGGGAAGAAGAGAGTGAAGTGGGCATGGTGTTCCTTTCCGTTGACGGTTCAGGCCAGCAGACTGTGGCTGGGTGGGGTCAGCAGGGCCTGCGTGGCACCGGCGATCTCATCGGGATCAGCGCTGACGGTCTTGAGCCGTATGAGGGCGCGTTGGGCTTCAGCGGCCCCCAGCAGATAAAGGGCCGTAAGCAGTCGCAACCGCTCCCCCGATGGCACCCTCAGGAAAGTCCAGCGGACCAACGCCTGAGTCAGTTCCGGGCCCTGGGCGGAGGGATGGAGGCGGGTCAGGTGGCGAATAGCGCGGCGCACATGGTCCAGGTCGGCGGTGCTGTCCCAGCTTTCCAAGGACCCGCAGCTCTCTGGAACGAGAAGGACCTCCCGCACCAAGCCCAGCAACGATGGCGCGTCCGGGGCGGTGGGCTCCTGAGCCAACGCCTCCAGCAGCACCTCCAGATGGACAGGCGTGCACACCGCCCCGAGGCTGGGTGCAACCTCATCGCCAGGCCATCGGGCGCGGCAATGGCGCCAGACCTGAAGGTCAGCGCGCCAAGCCAGCAGGCCAAGATCAGCGGATAGGGTCCACTGCCAACGCCGCGGTCCCTTGCTCAGCCCACAGCCATGGCGAAGCGCGGTTCGTGTGGCCCACAGCCTGAACGGGTCTTCATTGCGTGAGGCCAGCGTTGCCAAGGCTCTGAGTGCCTCGACAACATGGGCCGGACTGCGGGCCTTGGTGATCCAATGATGGATCAGAGGGCGGTTCCGGCAGGCACTGTCCTCCCCCTCGGATTGAAGCAACAGCGCCAAGGCCAGGGGCAAGCTATCGCTGCTGAGCCGGGGTCCGTCCCGCATTATGTTGCCCGCGCCCAGCGCGTTCTGGATCGCTGCCGGGGTCAGGTCCGCCGGGTTGAGGGCGGGCGACTGACCTTCCCCAATGGGCAGACAAGGCCCCGTGACCTCTTGGAGCGACGGCACCCCACTCAGCCGCAACCGCACCGGCGGTACCGGGACGGTCATCGGATCGGCAAGCTCCAGTCGCTCAAGCTGGTGCAGGTCGGACAGTTCAACCACATCCAAGCCCACCAGCCTGAGATGGGTAACCGCCCCATAGGCCACATGCGCTTCCCGCAGTGGGGCCTTCAGGGTCAGGGTCGAAGGTGACTGAGGATCGCCCGCCATCAAGGCAAGCTCGAACCCTTCGGGAAGCTGCGCCCACAAGGGACCAAGGAACGCCCCCATCAACGGCGCCCGGCGGTGCCGGTTATGGGGAGAGGCCAAGCGCTTTTCCCTTTGGCCCTCCCACCAACAGGCATCCACCTCGCCGATGCTCCCTTCCAAGTGGAGGCCGTGGAGGGCACCTGGAAAGGCCACATGCACCTCTGGTGCCGAACCGGATTGGGCATCGGCCGGCAGACGCACCCACTCCAGCGCGGGGCAGCCGCTGATGGCCAGCCAAGTCAGGCCGCCCAGTTGGCTCAGATCCAGGCTCACCAAGGCAGGGCAATTTTCCACCGCAACCACCGTCACGCCGCTGGGCGCGGTGACGCGCAGGCTTCGCGCCCTGGTCGTGAGCACCGCCTGGGT
>CAZCBM010000208.1:0-6404 GCA_964496805.1 uncultured Rhodospirillales bacterium
GCCGGTTGTGCGGCGCCGCTGGGCCGGACCCGCGCCATACCCCTCCAGACGTTTTGCAAGGCTGATCCTATGAAGCGCACCTATCAACCCTCCCGCCTGGTCCGTAAGCGCCGGCACGGTTTTCGCCACCGCATGAGCACCGCGAACGGCCGCAAGGTACTGAATGCCCGCCGCGCCCGTGGCCGTAAGAAGCTGTCCGCCTGATACCGGCTGGACGGGTCCCAAGCGGACCGCGAGACAGCGCCGAAACCCTGTCGTTCGCAGCGCAGACCCGGCAAGCCTGAGCCCAGGGAACGCGGACCATGCTGCCTCGCCTGAAACAGCGCCGGGAGTTTCTGGCCTGCGCCCGGGCGGACAGGCGACAGACGAAAACGGTGGGGGTACAGGTGCGCCGCCACACCCCCGCGGAGCGGGATCGCCTGACCGCCTTGCGGATCGGTTTCACCGCCAGCAAAAAGGTCGGCAACGCTGTGGTGCGCAACCGGGCCAAGCGACGCCTGCGGGCGGCGGCTGAACAGGTGTTGAGCCATGCGTCGGCTCCGGGTTTCGACGTGGTTTTGATCGCTCGCACGGTGACCGCCACCTGCCCGTTCGCCGAGTTGCAGCGTGATCTGCGTTGGGCCTGCCGCAAGTTGGGTCTGTTGTCTTGAGGTCGTCAACGCCGCACGGCAGTCCCTCGGCTGGCGATGGCCCAAGACGGCGCTGCGGGGCCTGTCCTCTGCCACCCTCAGCCGACGGGCCACCCCCAGTCCACGATGCCCGAACCGCTGAGCCTGAAGCACCCGCGTGCCGCCCCCCGGGCCGGCTGCGCGGCAGATGGTGGCAATGGGTTTTGGCGGCCCCCATCCTGGTGCCAGTGCGGGCCTACCAACTGCTGATCTCCCCCCTGCTGGGTCCCAATTGCCGGTTCCAGCCCACCTGCAGCGCCTACATGCTGGAGGCTGTGCGGCGTCATGGCCCGCTCAAAGGGGGTTGGATGGGGCTGGTTCGGCTCTTGCGCTGTCATCCCTGGGGCGGGTATGGCTTTGACCCAGTCCCGGATAGGGAGGAAGAGCGCCCCTGAGCAGCCCCCAGTGGCCGCCGGTGGCGCGGCCGCGTTCAGCAGCCGCCTTCGTTCCGGCGCTGTTTGGATGCTTCCCTGGTTTCCGGTGCCCCGTCCCACCTCCGGGGTGAGCCCCACCCACCCTTCCTGTCGCTGCTTTGTCCGGCCGCCCCAAGCCCTGCGGGACCGGCCCCCACTGAGCCGCTGACGCCCCCGACTGTCTGAGACGCCCTCCGTCATGGATATGCAGAATCAGAACCCCGTTCCGCAGAGGAATATGTTTATCGCCATCGGTCTGTCGGTGGTGATCATTCTGCTGTGGTCTGTGTTCTTCGCCCCCGAACCGCCGCCACGTCAGCCCGCGACACCCCCACAGCCCGGACAACTGACCACGGCCGATGGCCAGCCAGCCCTGCCCGTGCCCCGCGGTGCAACCGGAGTGCCCAGCGTCCCAGGGGCCAGCCTGCCGGATGCGCGGGAGACGGTGCTGGGCCAAGACCCCAGATTGCCCATCAATACCGATCGGCTCCATGGCAGCCTGAACCTGCGGGGGGCCGTGCTGGATGATCTGCGGCTCGCTGGCTACTACGAGACGGTGGCCCAAGAGCGCGAGGTGGTGCTGCTGAAGCCGGATGGCACGGCGTTTTCCTACCTCACGCGGTTCGGCTGGCAGACCGCCAACGCCGATCTGGTGCTGCCGGATGAGGATACGCTCTGGCAAACGGATGCTGAGGTTCTGACCGTCGGCACGCCCGTGGCCCTTAGTTGGGATAATGGCCAGGGTCTGGTGTTCCAGCGGGAGATCATCCTGGATGAAAACTACCTGTTTACCATCAATGACAGCATCCAGAACCAAACGGATGAGCCCCTCACTGCCTATCATTTCGGCCTGATCCGCCGCCTGGGCATCCCCACGGACCTGCAGAACTTTTTCATTCTGCACGAAGGCCCCATTGGGATGCTGGAGGATGGGCTCAATGAGATCGACTATACCGATCTGACCGATCCCGATGAACCGCCGCTGCAAGGCTCCCTGCCGCAGGGCTGGGCAGGTATCACCGACAAATATTGGTTGGTCGCACTGATCCCGCAGACCGCAGCCGATGCGGTGGAGGCCCCCTTTGTTGAGTTCCGCGCCCTGGAGCGCAACGGCCGCCCCCTGTTCCAGACCTATGTCCGCAACCCGGGCCAGTCCATCCCCGCTGGAGAAACCGGCACCGCCACCAGCCATGTCTTCGCTGGGGCCAAGGAGGTGGACCTGCTGGACGGCTACGGCGAGACACTGGGCATTCGCAATTTTGACATGGCCGTGGACTTTGGCTGGTTCTACTTCTTGACCAAGCCCTTCTTCCATCTGCTGACGTTCTTCCAGGGCTTGATCTCTGGCGTCTTTGGTGAGTTTGCCAGCTTTGGCTTTGCGATCCTGTTGCTGACGGTTGTCGTCAAGGCGGCGATGTTCCCGCTTGCCAACAAGTCTTATGTGTCCATGAATCGCATGAAGCAGTTGCAGCCTGAGACGGAGAAGCTGCGTGCTCGCTACAAGGACAATCCGCAGGAGATGCAGAAGGCCCTGATGGGCATGTACAAGCGGGAGAAGGTGAACCCGCTGTCCGGGTGCGTCCCGATCCTGCTGCAGATCCCGGTGTTCTTTGCGTTGTACAAGGTGCTGTTTGTCAGCATCGAGATGCGGCACACGCCCTTTGTGGGGTGGATCGACGACTTGTCCGCCCCGGATCCAACGACCTGGTTCAATCTGTTCGGGCTCATCCCCTGGAACCCGCGGGAGTGGTTGCCGGACTTCCTGAACCTGGGGATTTGGCCGCTGATCATGGGCATCACCATGTATCTGCAAACCCGCCTGAACCCGACGCCGCCGGACCCGATGCAGGCCCGGATCACCCAGCTTCTGCCCGTGTTCTTTACCTTCATCCTGGCCACCTTCCCCGCCGGCCTGGTGATCTATTGGGCCTGGAACAACACCCTGTCGATCCTGCAGCAGTTCCTGATCAAGCGCCGCATGGAGGCCCGCCAGGCCGCTGAACGCGCCGCTGCCAAGGCCAAGAAGTCGAAGGCCAAGGACGACGACGTCGCCGAAGCCGACGGCGATGACGCTGAGCCCACCACCCAGACGGTGGCCCAGGCCGACGCCGCACCGGCGGCTCCCGTGGCCCGGAACACCGTGGTCAAGCGTTCCGGTGCCAAGGGCAAGGGCGGGGGCAAGGCGCGTGGTGGTCGCCGCTGATGGCGGCCCCCCCGGCGCCACCTCCGTGCGAACCGGACCCTGCACTGGCTCCGTGCGAACCCGACCCTGCGCCGACCCAGGCAGGAGCGGACACGGCGCAAGTGCGCGCCCGCGCGGAAGCCGGCCGCTTGCTGTTTGCTCAGGACTGCACCTTCCAACGGGCCGTAACGGCGCTGGATCAACTGCCGCCGGAGGGCCTGCCGGAGGTGGCGTTTGTCGGCCGCTCCAACGTCGGCAAGAGCTCTCTGGTCAATGCGCTCACCGGACGGCGCACGCTGGCCCGCACGTCCCACACGCCGGGGCGCACCCAACAGTTGATCTTCTTCGATCTGGGCCACCGGCTGATGCTGGTGGACCTTCCCGGCTATGGCTACGCAAAGGTCTCCAAGAGCCTCGTCAAGGCCTGGACCGAGTTGATGCAGGACTATCTGCGCGGTCGGGTCAATCTGGCCCGCGTTCACTTGCTGGTGGATGGTCGCCACGGGCTCAAGCCGCCCGATACAGAGATGCTGGACCTGCTGGATCAGGCGGCCGTTGCCACCCGCGTGGTGCTGACAAAGGCCGATAAGGTCAAGCCCAACGCCCTGAACCAAGTCGTCCAGGAGACCGAGCAGGCCCTGAAGCGCCACCCGGCAGCCTTCCCAGACATCACCGTCACCAGCGCCGAAAAGGGAACAGGCATCGCGTCCCTTCGCGAACAAATCCTCGAAGTCGCCCTGCCGCCTCTGGCCTGACCAGGGAAACCCTTGCCCCCCAAAAAAAAGCGCCTGCCCCGGGGGAGGGGACAGGCGCCTTTTCTTGGGTTTGGTGAGCGGCAGCTTACTGCTGCATCGCTTCCATCATCATCTGCTGAATGGCAGGCATGGCCGTGGTCATGTACTGCGGCATCTTGTCCATGAAGGCCTTGCCCAACGGGTTCTCATAGACGCCGGTCATGTAGGCCATCTCCTCAACACTATAGGTCTTAGACAGGGCATCGACCATGATCTCCTCCATGCGGACATAGTCCACCTTTTCCATGATCTCACGGAATTGCTGTTCCATGGCAGGGGGATAGGCCTGAGCCATCTGATCCACCATCTTCTTCATCAGGTCCTCGGCGCCCCCCATGGCAGCGACGAGGGCGGTGGCCGCCTCAGTCTGTTCAGCCGTCTGGGCGTGGGCAGGCATCGTGGCCAGCAGGCCGAGCACGGCCAGGGTTGCAATCAAGGTGCGGAGAAGCGACATCAGAGCCTCGTTCAACTGGACGCCAGAAGGTGGCGCGTGGGATGGGTTGGATGGCCTGAGGGCTTAGACCGACCATGGGCCGGTTTCAAGGCATGCGTGCCAGGGCGGCGCACCCTGTCGCTGCCATGGATCGTTTCTCCCCGTCTTGGCATGGCCCGTCTTGCTGTCTCCGTCTCGCTAACCTGGCCTTACCTCTTCGGCCCTTCCCTCCATCGTGGGATGGCCAACTGTGCAAATGGCGCTCTTGCGTCGTGGGAGGAAGACTGGTTAGTGCCAGTGACTCGGTTTGGGGTCGATAATGCCCGGCCGATCTCCCGCCCCTGGTTGCTCCGCTCGCCTACCGCCACTGACTGACAGGTCCGTCTATGAAGCCCTTGTCCGCCTTACGTCTCTCCGGTGCCGACGTCCTCCCCCTGGTGGAGGGCGGTAAAGGCATTGCAGCAACAGACGGCCGCAGCGCCGGCAGCTGGGCCGCGGCCGGCGGGGTTGGCACCTTCAGCGCGGTGATGGCTGACACCTATGATGCGCTGGGCCGCCCCCTGGAGATGATCTTCAAAGGCAAGAACCGCAAAATCCGCCATGAGGAGATGATCCAGCACTCCATCATCGGCGGCATTGAGCAGGCGAAGATTGCCCATGACATCGCCGGTGGACAGGGCCGCATCCACGTCAACATTCTGTGGGAGATGGGGGGCGCGCAAAAGATCCTGGAAGGCATCCTGGATGGCGCCAAGGGGCTGATCCATGGGATCACCTGTGGCGCGGGGATGCCCTTCCGCCTGTCCGCCATCGCCGCCCGATTCGGTGTGTTCTACTATCCGATCGTCAGTTCCGCCCGGGCCTTCCATCTGCTGTGGATGCGGGCCTATCGCAAGCATCCCGAACATCTGGGTGCCGTGGTCTATGAGGATCCCTGGCGGGCGGGCGGCCACAATGGCCTGTCCAACAAGGAAGACCCCAAGGCGCCCGCCGACCCCTACCCGCGGGTGGCCGACCTGCGGGCCGCGATGAACCGGGTGGGCCTGCACAACACCCCGATTGTCATGGCGGGCGGCGTCTGGGCGTTGGAGGAATGGGCAGACTGGATCGACGATCCAGCCGTTGCCCCCATCGCTTTCCAGTTTGGGACCCGGCCCTTGCTGACCCAGGAAAGCCCGATCCCCCAGGCCTGGAAGGATCGCCTGCCCCATCTGAAGCCGGGCGAGGTAACGCTGCAAAGGTTCAGCCCCACCGGGTTTTATTCCAGCGCGGTCCAGAATGGCTTCCTGGACGAGTTGGAGGCGCGCAGCGCCCGCCAGCTTGCCTTCCGCGAGCATCAGGATGGGGGCTTTGTCCACCGCATGGAGATCGGCCCCCGTCGCCGGGTCTATTATTTTACCGAGGCTGATGCCCGCCACGCGCAAGGCTGGATAGACCAGGGATTCGACACCCTGGTCCGCACCCCCGACGATACGGTGATCTTTGTCACCGCCGACCGGGCCAGGCAGATCGTGGCGGACCGTGCGGCCTGCATCGGGTGCCTGTCAGCCTGTCGGTTCAGCGGCTGGTCGGAGGACGAGGAGCGCATCACCATTGCGAAACCCGACCCCCGCAGCTTCTGCATTTCCAAGACCCTGCGGGACATCGCCCACGGTGGTGATATCGACAACAACCTGATGTTCGGTGGGCACTCGGTCTATCGCTTCGGCCAAGACCCCTTCTATGCTGGCGGCTTCATCCCCACGGTGAAGCAATTGGTGGACCGGCTGACCACCGGCCAATGAGCTGACGCGGGAGGGGGCTTGCCATGCTGCGGGGAGGGGTCCGCCGCCGGTTGGGTCCGGCCCCGCCCGTGGCTGTGGCGCTGGTGGCTTTGTGCCTCGCCGCCATCACTTTCTATGCCGTGGCGGGCAT
>CAZCBM010000209.1:0-6389 GCA_964496805.1 uncultured Rhodospirillales bacterium
GCCAAGGCCTTTGCCGGTGCTCAACGGTTCGCCGCCAAGGCGCCCCAGAAGCACCAGCAAACCAACAGCGCGGTTACCGGCACGGTGGGCACTGTGTCCCGCGCCGCCGTGACCGTCTCCGGCGGGGCGTCCGGAGGATGAGCGCCATGCACAAACGCTCCGGACCCAACAAAGCCTGGCGCGCCACCTGGGTGCAGCAAGGCGGGGCGACCCCTGGCCCTTGCGCCGGCCCGTCGCCCAGCGGGTCTCAGTCGCCCTCCTGGCACCGTCCCTCGCTGGCCTCTGTCGCCAACCACCCCTTTGCGGAACCGGCGATCGCCGCTGATCTGAACCGGCGCGCAGACGAGATTGAGAGCGGCTACACCCAGTTGGCGCAAACGCTGAAGGCGTTGGCCCCGCACCAGTTCACCCCAGGCTTCGCCCAACGCGCCGTGGCTGAGTTGGCACGGATCGGGGTTGCGGCTGAGGCTGCGTGGTTTGAGGCCGACTGGCTGCACCCCGTGGACATGGGCGTGATCCAGGCGCGCTGCCGCCTGCGGCTGTTCGCGCGGCTGGTTCAGACCGGCGGCGAGCGGCACCGTTACACGTCCGATGATGGGGAGCCGGTGGCCGAGCTGATCCAGCGTTGGGGCTTCCATGCCGTAGACATCACCCCGTGCGCCGATGGCCGCTTGGCGGGCCTGCTGGGGGCCGTGCTGCGCATCCCCCTGTCCATTGTGGCAGCCCGTCGTTCCTACGCGGGATCCCTGTTCCCGGTGTCCCAATCCATCCACGACTGGGGAACGGTGGAGTTGCGCCGCTGGCGTACCCGCCAGCCCAATGCCCCGGATGCCGGCACGCGCTACCTGAAGATCGGTGTTTATCACTATTCCAGCCTGGACCCCCATCACGAAGGCTGTGCGGCCCACGGCAGCGATGATGCCGCCGCCCTGACGGCCCTGCACGACCGCTTGGTGCAATTCCAGGGCGCCGTCCAGAGCCGCTATGGCGTGGGCCAGGATGTTGCGTTGCTGCTGGTGGGTCTGGATACCGATACCGATGCCATCCGCGTTCATGTGCCCGATGCCAGCGGTGCCATGCAGGCCCATCGGTTCGTTGACGCCGCCGATCTGCACGGCACAACGGCTCATCTGCGCCGGGACGCGGCCAAGGACGCGGTGCGCGAGGCTGTTGCCGCCTGTGCCGGGGTGGATCCCGCGGACCCCCAAACGGAGGGGATGCGGTGGTTCTGCGGCTACCTCCTGAAGAACAACATCTCCCAGGTGGAGGCGGTGTTGCAGCGCCACGGCGGCCCCTATCCGGTGGCTGGCCACGACGAGAAGCTGATCCTGATTGGCGACCCGGCAGACGATGTGCAACTGCGCAACCTGGCCTTCCAGGCCCAAATGGACTCCGCTGAAGAGGGGGAGGGCGACCTTGCGGTGGGGATCCGCATTCTGCGCAACGCCGGCATCCCGGTGGTCCCGATCCTGGCCCTGAAAGTCTACGACCCGGACATGCCCGGCGGTCGCGCAACCGCCGAAGCCGGCGTGCGCCGCATGACCCAGGCCGTTAAGGCGCGCTTTGCCGACCAGGGGATCCTGGTCGAGCCCGCACTGCGCGCTGGTGCCGGCGGCCCCTTGGAATTCCTCGACACCGCCCACGGGAGGGCATCCCCATGAAGATTTTTCAAGTTGAGGGCACGCTGGTCGCCACGGCGCGGATCGACAAACTCGGCAACCGCCGCCTGTTGGTACTGCGCGAAAAGAGCGGCAGCCGATCCGTGGCGGTGGACCCGGTGGGCTGCAAAGAAGGCGACTGGGTCATCGCGGTGGGCAGTTCCGCTGCCAAGGATGCGGCGGGCCATAAGGATTACCCCTCTGATCTCACCATCGTCGGGATCATCGACTACTGGGATGAAGAGGGCGCGACGTCCGGGGGCGGCGCATGAATATTATGCGCGTCGCTCGCGATCTCGTCACAACAAAACGTGTCGCGGGCCTGCAGTCAAAAAAGCTGCGCGTGCTCGAAGATGCGAAAGGCAATTACGAAGTTGCAGTTGATCCGATCGGCTGCCGAAGCGGAGACTTCGTGATTACCATCGCTTACTCCTCGGCGCGTATTGCGACGGGCGATCCGACGGTGATGACCGATCTAACGATTGCGGGAATCATCGACGAGTGGAGCGAAGAACGCTGGTATGGCGGCCGGTCCGCCACTGCGTAGAAAGTTGTCAGCACCCGGTGGTCGGGTGTTGGGCAAGCAGAGAGAAGCTTGACCAGAGAGGAGAAAGCAATGGCAAGTGAAAAAGCGGGCATCGCCCTGGGAATGATCGAAACGCGTGGCCTGGTGCCGGCGATCGAAGCGGCCGACGCCATGACCAAAGCCTCTGAAGTGCGGCTCATCGCCCGCCAGTTCGTCGGTGGCGGCTATGTCACCGTGATGGTGCGGGGCGAAACCGGCGCCGTGAACGCCGCGGTGCGTGCCGGGGCCGATGCCTGCGAACGGGTGGGTGACGGCTTGGCGGCCGCTCACATCATCGCCCGTCCCCACGCCGAAGTGGAAAATGTGCTGCCGACCGATCCTTCGGTCTAAGGCGACGCAAGCCAGTTGCCCGCCAATTGGCTCAACACCCTCCTCCCCCGCTCCTGGCCTCTTTGGCCGTCCCCGCATCGCGACAAGACTGCCGCAGGTGGCCAGGAGAGGGAAAGGGAGAGGAAGAGGGAGAGGGAGAAAGACGGAGACAGGCCAGACTGATCGCCAAGCGCTCTGACCGCCCCTCTGGTTGGAATGCCCACACCGAACCGTCTGGCTCCCCGTTGCCATCCGCCGCCACACGCCAAAGCCTGGGGTGCAGCAGCGGGGCACCTCCGGTCTGCTCCTTTACCCGGCGCCCCTGCGTCTTCGGCTTGCCAATGCTGACCCGTCCTTGCGGGCCCGTCCCTACCAGCCGGTGAACGCTGCTTGGTGGCCGATGGGTGCCGGGACAGGGCCAGATGGAGGGGAAAACGCATTCCAGAGGCGGCGTGCGCGGCCCCCACCGCCGCTGAGATCCTGGTTCCTGCGCCGTCATCGGCAGTCGGCCGGTCCGCCGACACCGACGGTGCTCTCCGGCGACGGCAGCCACCGACGCCGCCAAAGCGAGATCAATCCCATGAGCCACCAAGCCGACTCAGTCGCCGACGATTGGAAACCCATCGGTCGCACCGGTTCGATGACGCGCCGGTTCACGTTCCCGAACTACGCGGCCACCAGCACCTTCCTGGATGCCCTGAACGCCTTGTCTGAGCAGACCGGGCTTTATCCCGACCTGGGGTTCGCCACCACCTATGTGAACGTCACGGTTGCCGCTGAAACCGAGGAAGACCGCGTCCTACGGGACAGTTTCGTGGCCAGAACCAACCAGATCTACAAGGAGCAAGCACCGTGACCAGCTCCGAAAGCAGCCCCAAAAAGTCTGCCACCCCTGCGCGTAAGCCCAGCGTCGCCCCCCGCGCTGCCAGCAAGCAGAAGGCGGCGGCGCCTGCATCGAGCGCTGACGCCGTTGCCCCAGAGCCCTCCCCCGTGCGCCGGGCGCCTCCCCCGGTTCACCACCAGCTTGCCGTCTGGCCCGACTGATGCGGGGCTTGGCCGTCGAGAGGATCACCCGGCCAAGGCCGGGCCAAGATCGCAAGGCCCCGATCCCTGTGGCCGCGTGCATTGTCCGCGACGGTGCCGGCCGGGTCCTGCTGGCCCAGCGCCGACCGGATCAGATGTCCGGCGGATTCTGGGAAATCCCCGGCGGCAAGATCGAACCCGGAGAGAGCCCCTCGGCCGCGGCGCAACGGGAAACGTGGGAAGAGACGGGGATAGAAACCGGCGGGCTTCGCCCAATCCTGCGCTACGCCTTCCGCTTCCCCACCCGGACCGTGGACCTGTCATTCTTCGAGGCCTCGACGGCGAACGGTCAGGCCGTAGGTCGCGAGGGCCAGGCTGTTGCCTGGGTCGACCCGGCTGCACCCCACGGTCGGCCCATCCTGGCCTCAAACATCCGGGTCATGCGGTTGCTGTCGCTGGCCCAGCGGGTGATGTGTGCCTGCCCCCCGCAGGCCCCCCGCGGCGACTGGGGGCCATCGCTGATTGACAGGGCCCGCGCGGCGGACGCCACCGCGGTCCTGCTTCAGGTGCGGTCGCTTGTCCCCGCTCAGCAGCTTGCCCTGGCGCAGCGTCTGGGGCCACTCTTGGCGCGGGCCGGCTTGGCGATGTGGCTGGACGCTGCCCCCGGGGTGGTGAGCCGCAGCAGGGCGGCGGTGGGCGTCTTCCGCCCTGGGGAGCCCCATGGCGCTGCTCCCGCCATGCTGCGCGCCACATGGCTCCCTCCCTATGACACCCTGGGTCCCGATACCCTAGGCCCCGATACCCTGGGCGCCGGCGCCCTCCAGGGGGATTTCATCCTGCAGCCAATGAGCGCTCAGGCTCCGCTGCTGGCGGGTCTTGGCCGGCCCGTGGTCGCGGTCACCGGGGCCACCTTGGCCCCTCAGGCCCTGGCAGCCGGTGCGTTTGGCATCTGCCTGTCCGATGCTGGGGACCCGGGGGAGGTCAGCGCAGGGCGTGTACATCGATGATGCAAAGCGCCACCCTGTTGATCGTTGCCCTGCCGGTTGTCTCAGCGCTTCTTACGTTGGCCTTGGGGAAAGGCAGGCCGGCGCGGATTGCGCGGATCAGTGCCGCGGCCTTGACCCTCACCTTCCTCCTGACCACCGGACAGTTGGTGCAGTCCCTCCGCGGGGACGGGGCAGACGGGATTTTGGCGCTGTTTGGATGGAAGGCGCTGCTCCTGGACCCCCTGGGCTGCCTGATGAGTTGGGTGATCGCCGGCATCGCCTTGATCGTCCATCTTTATTCCCGTCGCTACATGATCGAGGAGGCGGGCTATACCCGCTTCTTCGTCTTGCTGAACCTGATGACGGCCGCCCTGCTGGGCCTTGTGGTCGCCAACGACCTGATAGTGCTGGTGGCCCTGTGGCATCTGGTGGGGGTGTTGCTGTATCTGCTGCTGGCCTTCGATCTCAGCAGCCGTCCGGCGCAGGCCTATGCCACTTGGACCCTTGTTACCTTTCGGCTGGGGGATGTGCCGTTGGTGCTGGCCGCCGTGCTGGCCGCCCAGGCCTATGAAACCTGGTCGTTAAGCGACATCCTGGCCGCCATGGCGGCCGATCCGCAGGGGATGCAGGTGCTGGGCCTGCCCCTGCCGGAGGTGGTGGCCACGCTGGTTGCCCTATCCGCCTTCGCCCGGTCAGCTCAGATCATCACCCATTTGTGGTTGCCCTACACCATGGAAGGCCCGACGCCCGTGTCGGCGTTGATGCATGCCGGGATCGTCAATGCCGGTGGCTTTCTGATCAACAGGTTCGCCCCCATGTTCCCCTTTGCCGGCGACGCCCTGCACCTGATGGTCCTGGTGGGTCTGGCAACCGCCATCATCGGATCGATGCTGATGCTGACCCAGAACGACATCAAGAAGTCGCTGGGATATTCCACCATGGGGCAAATGGGCTTCATGATCATGGAATGTGGGGTGGGGGCCTTCTCCCTGGCGATCTATCACCTGATTGCCCATGGCGTGTTCAAGGGCACCCTGTTCTTAGGGGCCGGTGGCGTTATCGGTGCTGCCCGCCGAGATGACGGTGTCCCTGCGGAGGATCTGTACACCTTTGTGGTGGAACGGCGCATGGTCCGGCGCCGCCGCCCTTGGCTACTGATGGCGGCCCTGACCGTGATCGTACCCGCGATCATCCTGTTTTTGGCCCACTACGGTGTTGACCAAGCCTATTTTGAAAAACAAGGCGCGATAATCCTGCTCTTTTTTGGCTGGATGACTGGTGCACAGCTTGTCTTCGCCACCCATCACATGCGCACGGATAGACCCATCCGGCTTTTCCTGCTCATCTTGACATCCTTCATCGTTGTTATTGTGGGATATGTCGTGATTTCCCATGCGCTTGATGTTTTCCTTTATCCCGACCCCGCCCTGCGCGCCAATCTCTACAGCGCTGCGGGGATAGACGGGGTTCAGTTTGACATCATCGTCGCACTGATGACGGTCCTCTTTGTGCTGGGGTGGCTGTTCACTGCCTATAATGAGCGGCGCCGCCTATTGGACCGGGATCGCATCGCCCTGCTGCGGCGGTGGTTCTGGCGCGTGTGCGCGCGGGAGTTTCACTTTCCGGCCCTGCTGAGTGCCATAACCCGGGCCGTGGTGACCGGGGCCCAGCGCACAAACCAGCTGCTGGGGGGACGGTGAACCGATGTCTGTCGCGCTCCTGCCCGCCCTGGCTTTCTTGCCCCTGTTTCCGCTGTCCATGGCGGTTTTGGCGCTGGCGGATCGGCTGACTGGGGGCCTGCGGGCCGCCCTGCTGGCCCTGTGGCCG
>CAZCBM010000210.1:0-6382 GCA_964496805.1 uncultured Rhodospirillales bacterium
GAGGTCGTCTTCGTCAAAGGCCCCCACCTCCGTGGCCTCGGCGTCGAGCACGCCGATGACCTCGCCCCGGGCCGCCAGGGGGGCGGCCATCTCGCAGCGCCCCCCGGTGACCCCTTCCCCCTGGCACCGACCGCGCAGCCAGCATCCCCGCCCCCCGTCCCCTCTTCGGCGGGAACGGCGTCGCTGGGGAGTGACGAGATTTTCAGCCTGATCGAGAAGTTGGCGGACCTGCATAGCCGCGGAATCCTCAGCGAAGAGGAGTTCCAGACCAAGAAGACGGACCTTCTCAGCCGCCTTTGAGGACGCAACTGCCCTTGTTTCCGCTGCACCTGACCCACCTGTGAGGAACGGTGTGTTGCGCCAGCAGGTCTGGCCAACCCACACTTTGCCCGATCCTTATCTCTGGTCGTGCTTTGGGCACGATCCACCCTGGTTCAGGAGCCACCCCCCAATGCCTATGCGCACCCTTCCGGTCCCACTGACCATTGCCCTCACTCTTTTTGGGGCTGGCATGGCGCCCGCCGCCGCCCAGTCCCGGCCAGAAGCAACGGCCATTTTTGCGGGTGGCTGCTTCTGGTGCATGGAGCATCCCTTCGACAAGATCCCCGGGGTCCTGGACACAACCAGCGGCTACATTGGGGGGCATGTGGCCAACCCGACCTACGAGCAGGTGGTCGCCAAGCGAACGGGGCACCGCGAGGCCGTGCGCGTCACCTATGACCCCACCCAGGTGGACTACGAGACCTTGCTCAAGACCTTTTGGGTCAATGTGGACCCGGTGGACGATGGCGGGCAATTCTGCGATCGCGGCTCCACCTACCTCACCGGCATCTACGCCACGACGCCAGAGCAGCTTGAGGCCGCGCAGGCCAGTAAAGAGGCGCTGCAGGCCAGCGGCCAGTTGCCCGGGGACATTGTCACGCCGGTGGTGGAGGCCCCCACGTTCTGGGAAGCCGAGGGCTACCACCAGGATTTCTACATCACCAATGCCAGCCGCTACACCTACTACCGCACCCGCTGCGGCCGTGACCTGCGGCTGCGCCAGTTGTGGGGAGATGCTGCCGGCTGACCTGCGTTGTCAGGGGGGCGCCGGCTTGCCCCTTCAAAGCCGAAACGACAGCAACGACTTGCCCCGGCATGAGCATAGACCCTCTGCCGCAGGCAGGCCCGGTGGTGCGGTTGCGGTTGACAGGTTGCCAGCAGACAGGCTCTTAAAGAGGTTTATGTGGTCTCTCACGGGATGGTTCGCTGTCCCGACCTCTTCTTGTGCACCCTGACCGTTCGTGCCAATCTCACGCCCATGCTGATCCGGATCAAACCCAAATCAGGTCGCCCAGTGCCCGCCCGTGCCGGTAACCGCCGCGGCCGTGGCCCCCTGCACGCCATGCCCCGCCAGTTGTTGAGCCGCCCCATCGTGCCGCGCGCCCGCCTGCTGACGAGGAACGACCGGTCCGAGGAAAAGCCGGACCTTACGCCCCTGGGCACCAACACCTTGGGGGTGCGCCGCGCCGAAAGCACCGCCGACATGGTCGCCGCCCAACGGCTGCGATACCGCGTCTTCTATGAGGAGATGGGGGCGAAACCGGTGGGGCGCATGGGCAAGCTGCGCCGCGACTATGATCGCTTTGATCCCTACTGCGAGCATCTGCTGGTGGTGGACCGGGAGGCCCCGAAGGAGCGGGAGGTGGTTGGCACCTACCGGATGCTTCGGCTGGAACGGGCCACCCGCTTCCGCCGCGGTCTCTACACGGAAACTGAGTATGATCTCAGTGGGTTGCGCGCCAGCGGATGCAGCGTGATGGAAGTCAGCCGCAGTTGCGTGCTGCCGGAATACCGCAAGCGCACCACCATCAACCTGCTGTGGGCAGCCATCGCCACCTATGTCTTTCACTACAACATCGATTATTTGATCGGGGTTGCCAGTTTTGAAGGCACGAATGTCAACGCCTATGCGGATCAGTTCGCCTACCTGAACCAGTATCACCGCGCTGGTGATGCCATTCGGCCCGTGGCCCATCGCGACCACTACACCCCTTTTCCCGACCACACCGTGCCGGAGCAAAAGGTCCGGGAGGTGCTCCGCACCCTGCCCCCGCTGCTGCGCGGCTATCTCTCACTGGGAGCGGTTGTTGGCGACGGGCTGTACATCGATCATCAGTTCAACACCATTGATGCCTGCATCGTCGTGGACATGCGCATCGCTGATCGACGGTTCTTGGACCACTATCGCCGCAGCGGTCAGCGCAAGGGGTGAGCAGGATGCCCGGTGACCAGCGCCGCGACGCCGCCCCGCCGTCGCCTCTCCCCCCTGCCGCGGCTACCTCTGCCGCCCCCTCTTCCCTGACGGTGCCCAAGCCAGGCTTGCCCGACCTCAGTGGCATCGAAGTGGAAGGCCTGATCCTGCGACGGGCAGAGACCGAAGCCGAGGTGCAGGCCGCCCAGGCGCTTCGCTATCGTGTCTTTTATGACGAGCGCGGCGCCCATCCGGTTGGGGAAATGGGTCGGCTTAAGCGCGACTATGACCAATTCGACCCCGTGGCCCATCACCTGCTGGTCATCGACGATCAGAACCCGGTGGGTGAGAAGGTGGTGGGGACCTATCGACTGATGCTGGAAGCGGATGCCTCGGCCGCCGGCTTGGGGCTTTACAGCGAAAGCCGCTATGACCTGACGGCGCTGCGCCGTCAGCAGCGCAGCATGGTGGAATTGAGCCGGAGTTGCGTGCTGGACAGCTACCGCCGCCGCGCCACCATTGCCCTGCTCTGGTCCGGCATCGCAGCATACTTCTTCCATTACCAGCTTGGCTATATGATCGGCATCGTCAGCTTCGCGGGCAATGATGTCAGCCGTTATGATCTGGAATTCGCCTATCTGCGGCAGCATCATTTGGCACCGGAGGCGATCCGTCCCGTGGTCAAGCCGGAGATGTATGTGCCGATGCCGGAGCGGGAGTTGACCAAGGCTGAGCAACGCCAGGCGTTGCGCATGATGCCGCCGCTGGTCCGGGGGTATTTGACAGCCGGTGCCAAGGCCGGGGATGGTGTAATGATCGACGAGCAATTCAACACCATCGTCGCCTGCATGGTTTTGGATACCGACGCCGCCCCCCCAAGCTTCCGCCGCTACTACGAACGCAAGGAAGGACGGCGGACATGAGGGGTCCCGTCTGGGCCATCTTCAAAGTGGTGGTGGCCTTCTCCGTCAGTCTTCTTTTGGTGCCGATCCAAGCCGTGCTGGTGCTGTTTGCCCAGAACTGGCGGTATTTCTTCGTCCTGCCCCGCCTGTGGAACCGCTTTGCCTCCTGGATGCTGGGCCTGAGGGTGACGGTGGTGGGGCAGCAGGCATCAGCGCGACCGTTGATGATCGTGGGCAACCATCTCAGTTATCTGGATATCATCGCGCTTTCGGCCCATTCGGACGGGTTCTTTATCGCCAAGCACGAGGTACGGAGCTGGCCCGTGTTCGGTTGGCTGGCGATCCTGCGCGGCACCCGTTTTGTGCGCCGGGACCCCAAATATGTGCGCGGACAGCGCAGCGCCTTGCAGGATGATTTCGACCGCGGCTCCAGCCTGATCCTGTTCCCAGAGGGTACCAGCACCGATGGGCTGGAGGTCAAGCCGTTCAAATCCAGCCTGTTTGAGGCGGTCACCAGTTCCACCAGCAAGGTGACGGTGCAGCCATTTGCCATCTACTTCACCCACGTGGACGGTGAGCCGATTCAAGACATGTTCACCCGCGAGCGGGTGGCTTGGTATTCCGATCTCTCTTTGCTGACCCATCTGTGGTGGGTGTTGCGCCGCCGTTCCATCCACTGCCGACTGGAATGGCTGGAACCCTTTGATGTGGAGCCAGGATCGCACCGCAAGCGGGTGACCCATCAGGCGTGGGAGGCGGTGTCCAACGCCGTGGCCAAGGAGTATCCGCCGGCCCTGGTCCCCCGGTTGCGCGCCGTCACCCTGCCAGGCGATCCCCTGCCCCCGCCGGCACAGGAGGCTGCCGAATAAGCCGCGAGGGAGGCCCTCTCAGCCGGACCAACCGGATCGCCTCACCCTGCAACCTGCAGGCCTTTTTCGCTGGATCAAGAGCATAGGACCCCGAAGTGGCAACGCCACGCAGGGGAGCATCTGAGCAACCACCAAGACGCTACAGCAGGGGCGCCGGTTCCAAATCGGTGCCCACTGCTGTAGGGCAAGGATCCTCGGGCTTGCCGCTTTCAGCCTCGCTGCCTAAATCTTCTCTTGTTCGGGCTTGACCGCCTGCGCCTCGGCGCGTACAAGCGGCGTCCGTTGTCCCAGCCATCGCCACTGTCGAGATCGCTCACGGGCCCGACAGACGTGGGCAGATGGAACGGCCTGAGCCCAAGTGGCCAAGCCCAGACACACCGGCACCAATGGGGTGTAGCCAAGCGGTAAGGCAGCGGTTTTTGGTACCGTGTACCGTAGGTTCGAATCCTACCACCCCAGCCACTTTTGCTGTTGAAACCCCTGGCCGAAGCCGCAGCCATCGCGGTTTTTTGAGCCGACCCTGAGCCGGTCTATGCCGTGCCGTGAGGCGCCATGACCACTGGACCCCAGTGGCTCGCCACTGCTCCCAAACACCCTGCCTCCCGACACCCTGCCCGCCCAGGTCTGGGCTCGCCTGCGATAGGCCTCAAATCAGCCGCCGGAGACGCTGGTCCTATGGAGGGTCCCTCCGGGCAGCAAACACCGTACTATAGGCGCTGAATGGTCACCGACCCGTGCCCGGTCCCACTCCCGGCTGAATTGGAGGGATTGCTGCCGCCGTTGAAGCTGCCGCCACCGCCACCGCCGCAATCTTCCGACCCGCCGCCACCGGAGTAGCCGCCCCCTCCGCCAGCACCAGCCCGGCAATTACCGTGGCCGGCACCGCCACCGCCAAAACCGCCATGGGCGTTAGCATCATGGGGGCTGGCGCCGCCGGCACCGCCGTTGATAAAGGACCGACCGCCAGGCAGATTCCAGCCTGAATTGCCCGAGTTCTGACCGTTGCCGGTCAGTCCCCCACCCGCGGCACTGAGATTGCTGCCGTTGCTGGAACTGAGGCCACCACCGCCGCCACTGCCACCAGACCCCCGCGTCCGGCCACAGGATAGGCTGGCGGTGCCGCTGGTACCAGTGGACGCGTTGACCCCATTGGCACCATAGGAGTTAGAGGTGGCGCCACCGCCGCCACCGGCAACAATCAACGCACTGTTGTTGGAGCGGGTGACGAAGGTGCCCCCGCCGCCGCCGGTGTCACAATTCTCCGAGGTGTTGTCCGCCCCTCGCTGACCCACCAGGATCTTCAGTTGCTCCCCTTCGGTCAGGCTGAAGTCGCCCCGCATCGAGGTTCCCCGCCCACCGGTACCGTTTTGGGCGTTGCCCCCTCGCGCGCCCACCGCCGTAATCCGGTACGTCCCAGTGGCCGGAACCGTCCAAAGCTGGATGCCGTTGCTTGCGGAGAAATAGCTGCTGTTCTCATCCCAATCGGTGGAATAGGAACTGCGGCACTGGCTGAGAGAGGGACCGGTGGTCCCACTACGGCCACAGGTGGAAAAAGTGTGACTGCTGAACGCATAGAGTTCCGGTATGTCGGCGGTTCCGGCAAGGGCGATTTGCACACCGGCGCCCGTGATGGTCAGTTGCCCCGTGTAGCTGCCCGTAACGTCCCGCACGGCACGCACGGCGACAGCGCAGCGCCCGTCCCGCGCCAAGGGTTTGCCGGTGCAGTCGTCCGCAATGAACTCAAAGTCAGCGGTGTTTGACAAGGCCGCAGTGAGCGCCGGCGTAGCATCCCGGCCACCATTGGTGAGGGTCACCGTCACTGGCGCACTGGCACGCGCCGAGTCAGAGATGTCCATGGCCTCCGGCGTGCCCTCGATGCTCACCTGAATGTCAGTATCAGGGACCAAAAGCATATCATCGCTGACAGTACCGAACAGGCTGACGACGCTATCGCCAACACTGTTCACCGCCGACAGCGAGCCAACAGCCACCAAGCCCACCACAAGCCCATAGGTCAGGGCGGTGGCCCCGCGACGACGACGAACAAAGGCTTTAGCCATGACCGATCCCCTCAACTGCAAACGCGTATCCCTTTTTGGGGTACAGCGGGCAGCCCTCGGAATCAAGGTTGGCCAACCCTGATG
This sequence comes from uncultured Rhodospirillales bacterium, assembly GCA_964496805.1. Classification (GTDB taxonomy): domain Bacteria; phylum Pseudomonadota; class Alphaproteobacteria; order CAZCBM01; family CAZCBM01; genus CAZCBM01. Next base: position 6,149 of record CAZCBM010000210.1, read on the forward strand.
TCCGCTGCAGGCGTTGGATATTGAGGGCATTGGCCACCAAAGTGGTAACGCTACAAAAGCGGATCATCCGAGAGACCACCAGCAAGGCTCCTAAAGCCTGTCCCACCGAGCTTGACCACCCCACGCCCCCACCCGGCCACCCAAGGGAGTATCATCGCAATGGGTGGCCGGCCAAAGGTACGCCAGGAGGGGGCGTGGGGTTGGTGCTGACTCCACCTTGGCGCAACGCGCTAT
>CAZCBM010000211.1:0-6351 GCA_964496805.1 uncultured Rhodospirillales bacterium
GGGCCAACTCCGCCAGCACTTCTGTCTCGGTGCGGGCGATATCCTGCGCCAACGCCTCTGGTCCGTGATCCAGATGGGCGCCGGTGAAGCCATAGGCTGGCACGGGCGGCACCACCTCCGTTACTCCGGTGAAACGTCGGGCCAAGGCCCCATCATGGGCCACATAAAGGGCATTGCGTGCCCGCTCCAACTCCACTGCCCGCAGCAGGGCCAGATCGGCACTGTCCGCGTGGACCCGGGCGTTGGTGGCGGCAAAGAACGCCATAATCAGGTAGATGTCCCGCCGTTCCACCCACCGCTCATAGACCTCGCGGGCTATCTGCATCACCGCAGGCCAGGCGGTGGCGAAGGCCGCCGCCGTGCGGGCATTGGGCAGCATGTTGAGATTGATCAACCGGGCGCCGTCCTCCCGGGCTGCCTCCACCAGGTCGTGCCCGGTGAGGCTGCTGCCCGCCACCGACGGACCCATCTGATAGGTATAGAGGACAGGGCAGCCAAACGCCTCCTGAATCACCCGCACATTGTGGTTCAGCAGCCGGCGAGCCGGCCCATGGGCAATGCGCAAGGGGTCCACCACCACCTCGATGGAAAAGCGGGAGCGCCCGGCCTCGCTGATGCTCAGCAAGCGGCGGCAGGCAGCCGCCAGCAGGGTGTCCTTCCCCAGGGCAGTGGTGGTGAAGGCCATGGCCATATGGGGCAAGTCGGCCGCCGCCTCGATCCCCCGTACCAGATAGGTCACATCGTCGAATGCCTCCGGCGGCAAGGCCAGAAAGTCGCCTTGGACGCAATTGACCTTCAGGACATCCGCCGTTTCGCCGCCACCGGGCCAAGCGGCACGACGCTGGGCCACCAGCGCGATGACGCGGTCCATCATGGCGCGGTCCCACAACCCAGTGCCTGCTGCCAGCTTGTCCACCAGTCCGCACCCGGAGCAGGAGCCGGGGCATCCCACCAGCGCCTCCAGGATAAAACGCAGGACCCTGGATCGGGCGAGGCTAGGGCCGAAGCCCGCCGTCTCCCCCGGGGGCAGCGGCGGTGAAGATGGTGGCGCGGCATATCCCACGGCTGGGACCCTCCGGTGTCATTCCCCAACGGATGGCGCAGGCCGGCCGATCCTGTACAGCAGGACCATGGCGCGGCCATGGCGTCACCCGGGCGGACTATTGGGGGCCAGGGGTGGAGGGGTCAACCGCCCTGCGGTCTCCTCCCTTGTCAAACAAGCTGTGAGGCGACACTTAAGGCTTATCCCGGACGGCCTTGGCTGTCCGGGACCCTTTTTTGCGCCCATGCTATCCGCCTTTCGCGCGCCGGAGATGCCCATGGCTCCCCATGCTGACACCGCCTCATTGCCGGCCGATGCCGTCCCCACCCGCGAGACCGATGCGGGTGGTGGCTTCGGCCTGCAGGGCAGCCACGCACCGGTGCATGAGACGATTGGTCGGATCAACTGGGTGGGGCTGCGCACCCTGTACCTGAAGGAAGTCAGGCGCTACTTGAATGTGTGGCAGCAGACCCTTGCGGCCCCGGTGGTGACCACGCTGCTGTTTTATGTGATCTTCGCCATCGCCTTTGGCGGGCTGGACAAGATGATTGGCGCCGTGCCGTTCATGACCTTTCTGGCCCCTGGTCTGATCATGATGGGGATGGCGCAGAACGCCTTTGCCAACACCTCCTCCTCGCTGACCATTTCCAAGATCCAGGGCAACATTGTTGACGTCCTGATGCCGCCGCTCAGCCCTGCGGAATTGGCGCTGGGGTTTGTTGGTGGTGGCGTCACCCGGGGCCTGATGGTGGGATTGGTTACCGGCGGTGTGATGGTGGCCGCGACGGACCTCTCCATCGCCAACCCTGCGCTGATCCTGGCCCATGCCTTGTTGGGCAGCATGATGTTGAGCCTGATGGGGGTGATGGGCGGTATCTGGGCGGACAAGTTCGATCACATTGCCGCCGTCACCAATTTTGTGGTGACGCCCCTGACGTTCCTTTCCGGCACCTTTTTCAATCTGGAGAAACTGCCGGGCGTTTGGCAGGTCATCGCCCAACTCAACCCGTTCTTTTATATGATTGACGGGTTCCGGGCGGGCTTCATTGGCCAATCGGACAGCAATATTTGGGTTGGTTTGCTGGTGATGATTGCGGTCAATGCTGTGCTTGGCTTCTTCACCTATCGGATGTTCCGCACCGGTTATAATATCAAGCCCTGACCCATGCCGCGGACGGCAGTCTGCCCCTTTGTGGATCCAGAGCCTTGGGGTGCATAAGCATTCCGGTGGACAGGGCGCGGCCGGCCATGTCAGGGTAAGTGATCACACCCGACATTGAGACCGGTCCGATGTTGCGACGACGACGATAATGCAGTTGCTGCTGCCCCCGCGCTGAGGCTCTCGCGCCCTGGGGCTGGTTTCCGTTGTCCTCCCGTTTCCCTCTGCGCGCACCTGTCCCTCCGTCTCGACCGCACTCTTTGGCCCGACCCACCATTCCGGTCCGTTCGGTGCTCCACCGCCCACCCCTTGTGCCCGGCGCCGCCGGGTTGGGTCCCTGGATCCCCTGTTGAACAGGGGCTTGGGGAAAAGGGGCCGGGGCGGGGACCTGAGCCAGGGAGTAGGGGACCCAGAACTGCGCCCGACCCTCCCCTTTCTGCGCCTGTCCAGGATCCTACGCCATGATCTCCCCCGTTCTGCCCACCTATGCTCCGCCCGCCGACATTCAGATCACCCACGGTGACGGCGCCTACCTCTACACCGCCGATGGTCGGCAACTGTTGGACTTCTACGCTGGCATCGGCGTCAACGCGCTGGGTCACTGCCATCCGCACCTGGTGGAGGCTCTCCGCGCCCAGGCCGGTTCCTTGTGGCATCTGTCCAATGCCTACCAGATCCCAGGCCAGCGGGACTTGGCGCAACGGTTCGTGGATGCAAGCTTCGCGGATACTGTCTTCTTTTGTAACTCCGGCGCCGAGGCGTGGGAGGCGGGGCTGAAGGTCATCCGGCGGTACTTCCACGCCAAGGGGCAGCCGGAGCGATACCGGGTCATCACCTTTGAGGGCTGCTTTCACGGCCGCACTATGGGCGCGATCTCTGCTGCCAAGAAGGCAAAGCTGACGGAGGGGTTTGGCCCCTTGCTGGAGGGGTTTGACCTGCTGCCCCTGGGGGACCTGGACGCCGTGCGGGCGGCCATCACGCCGCAAACCGCCAGCCTGCATGTGGAACCCGTGCAGGGGGAGGGCGGGCTGACCGCCATGCCTCAAGGCTTCCTGCAGGGCCTGCGGCAATTGTGCGATGAGCATGGGCTGCTGCTGTTCCTGGACGAGGTGCAGTGTGGGGCCGGGCGCACCGGTAAGTTTCTGGCCCACGAGTGGTATGGCCTGCGGCCGGATGTGGTGTGCATGGCCAAGGGCATCGGCGGCGGCTTCCCTCTGGGGGCGTGCCTGATGACGGAGGAGGCGGCCAGCGGCATGACCGTGGGCAGCCACGGCACCACCTATGGCGGCAATCCCCTGGCCATGGCCGTGGGTCATGCGGTGTTGGATATCATGTTGGCCGAAGGATTCATGGATGGGGTCGTCGCCATCGCAACGGAGTTGCGGGCCGCCCTGGATGAGGCCCATACCCGCCATCACGGCGTCATTGCCGGCGTGCGGGGCATGGGGCTGATGATCGGCCTTCAGGTGCGCGAGCCCTATGTGAACACCGACCTGATCCAGGCGCTGCGGGACAACAATGTGCTGACCGTGCCAGCGGCGGACAATGTGGTGCGCCTGCTGCCGCCCTTGACCATCACCAGCGCCCATGTCAGCCAGTTCGCTGAGGCGCTGGATCGGGCCATCACGAGCCTGCCTTCCCCGGCTGCGGTGGACCCCCAACAGGGGGCGGCGTGAGCCATGGTGCAGCATTTTCTTGATCTGGATGACCTCTCGCCGGAGGCGCTGCGATCGGTCCTGGACAACGCCCATGCCCTAAAGGCCGATCCCACCGCTGGTGCTGGAGCCCTGGCCGGCCGGTCCATCGCGGTGATCTTCGAGAAGCCCTCCACCCGCACGCGGATCAGCTTTCAGGTGGGGCTGCACCAATTGGGCGCCCAGCCAGTGATCCTGTCCTCAGCGGAGATGCAACTGGGCCGCGGAGAGACTGTGGCGGACACCGCACGGGTCCTGTCGCGCTATGTCGATGCCATCGTGATCCGTGCCAACGACCACGAGAAGGTGCGGGACCTAGCCCGCCATGCCAGCGTCCCAGTGGTCAATGCCCTGACCAACCGATCCCATCCCTGCCAGATCCTGGCCGATGTGCAGACCATTGAGGAGCGGCTGGGGCCAGTCCAAGGGCGCACCGTGGCGTGGCTGGGGGACACCAATAATGTGGCGCTCAGTCTGGCCCACGCGTCCATTGCGCTGGGGTTCACGTTGCGCGTGGCCTACCCGCCGGAACTGGCAGCGCAGCGGGCCGATCTGGCGCTCAGGGTGCTGGCGGAGAAGCATGGGTCCGCGCGCCTGCTGTTGACCCATGACGCCCACCGGGCCGTTCAGAAGGCCGACGTGGTGGTCACCGATACCTGGGTCAGCATGGGCGAGCCCGAGGCTGCCAAGATCACTAAGCGGGCTTTGCTGGCCCCCTATCGCGTCACCCAAGCGCTGATGGAAGAAGCCGCCCCCCACGCGCTTTTCCTGCATTGCCTGCCGGCCTATCGCGGGGACGAGATGGAGGCGGAGGTCATTGACGGTCCGCAATCAGCCGTCTGGGACGAGGCGGAGAACCGCCTGCACGCCCAGAAGGCGCTGCTGCTGCATCTGTTGGCCTAGCGCCGAGTTGCGGCGAGATAGAGTCTGCACCAGCCCCGCGTCCACCCGGCCACCCGCGGGCGTATGATCGCAATGGGTGGCCGGGGGATTGCAGGGCGGCCCTTTGAATGGCGCCGGGACAGCACCACCTCCTGCCCCTGTTGAGTTGCACTTGCCCGTTTGGGGGACTGATGCCTGAGACACTGCCGGAAAGCGAAATTGCCCTGGACCTGGCCAACGCTGCCCCGGCCACCGGTGACCTGATCCAGCCTTTCAGCCTGGACGCTTCCGCCCTGCGCGGCCGATCGGTGCGCCTGGGACCCGCCCTGGACCAGATTCTGGGTGCCCATGCCTATCCCGAGCCGCTGGCCCGTTTGCTGGCGGAGGCGGTGACCCTGGCGTGTTTGCTGGCCAGCGGCCTGAAGTTCGATGGGGTATTCACCCTGCAACTGAGCGCCAGCGGCCCGGTGGGCCTGCTGGTCACCGATGTCACCCACGAAGGCGCGGTCCGGGGGTATGTCCAGGTGAAAGAGGGACAGGCGTTGCCGCCGGCCCCCTCCAGCGGCCGGGCCCATCGGTTGGAGGAACTTGTGGGCGAAGGCTATCTGGCTTTCACGGTGGATCAGGGACCCCACACCGACCGCTATCAGGGGATCGTCAGCCTCCAGGGGGCCTGCCTGACAGACACGGTGCGCCACTATTTCAAGCAGTCCGAGCAGGTGGAAACCGGCTTGATCGTGGCAGTGGATCAGGTGGACGGCCGCTGGCGCGCTGGTGGGTTGATGCTTCAGCAACTGCCCGATGATGTGGCGGGAAAGGAGCGCGAGGATCGCCAGGAGGATTGGCGTCGCGCCATGGTCCTGTTGCAGACTGGCAGCGCCGCTGAATTGCTGGACCCTGATCTGCCGCAAAACGACATGCTGTTCCGGCTTTTTCATGAGGAGGGGGTGCGCGTCTATGATCCGCGGCCCTTGCTCCACAAGTGCCGCTGCGGGCCGGAGCGGATTGAGCGTGTCCTGGTGAGCCTGGGGCGGGCCGAGTTGGATGACCTGAAAGAAGACGGGGCTGTTGTGGTGACCTGCGAGTTCTGCTCCCGCCAGTATCGTTACACGGATGCCGATCTGGACCGGTTGAAGGACCCCGATGCCGGTGGATGAGCCCCGTGCCCGCACTGACAGCGGCGGGCGCGCTCCTCACCCGCAGCGTCAGCGTCACGGTGCTTCCCGCGCCTATACAAACGCTCTGGGCGTGCTGGCGGTGGTGGCGGCGGCGATCCTGTGGGGATCAACCGGCACCGTACAGACCCTGTTACCGGCGATGCGGGAGCCCCTGGCCGTGGGGGCGTTGCGCCTGGCCTTCGGGGCGCTCAGCCTGGTGGCGCTGGCCCTGGCGCACCCTGCCAGCCGTCGGGCGCTACCCCACTTGCCCTGGCCGTCGATCATGGTCGCCGGGGTGGCCATTGGTGCCTATAACTTGGTGTTCTTCTGGGCCGTATCGGCGGCAGGGGTGGGGATAGGGACGGCTGTGGCCATCGGCAGCGCGCCGCTCTGGACAACGGCATATGAGGTCCTGGT
>CAZCBM010000212.1:0-6331 GCA_964496805.1 uncultured Rhodospirillales bacterium
GGTTGGCCAGCTGCTTGATCAGGGCCGGGTCGTCGCGCTTGAGGTCGACCGCGCAGCCGGTGACGATTAGCCGCGCATCGGGGTTGGCGCGCCGGATCTGCCGCAGCGCGCCGCGGCAGGAAGCGTCGGCGCGGCGGGTGACGCTGCTGATGCCGCGGATGACCCACCGCCCGCCGCCAATTCGCCGGCTGAGGCCGAGGGGAAGGACGAGAACCCTGACGACCGCTCCGCGGACGATCCTGCTAGCCGGCCGCACGGCACCGCTCCTGACGCGCAGATGCCAGGGGTAGGAACTGCCGACCCTGGCGCCATGCACACTGAGGCTCTGCCTTTGGGCTCTGCGCCTTCACCCTTCGACCCTGTGCCGCCGCCGCCGGGATTGGGGGAGGAGGATGCCCCATGGGACGCGGCCTCACCCCCGTCCCCCGCAATGGACAAGCCGGAGGGGATCGAGGGGGATCATGCTGCCGTTGGGCACGAAGCGGACGCCCACCCTGTAAACCCCCGCCCTGTGGAGCTTCAGGCCCCTCCCGGTGGCCCTCCCGCCGACTTTCCCGACCGCACCGCCGATGACCCGGTGAGCGACGAGGCCGCGCCGCTGCCGCCATCCTACCTGAAAAGCAGTTCCCCTCCATCCACGGACCCATCCTCGGACCCATCCACGGGGCCGGTGTTTGCTCTGCCGGACGATCCGCCCCCGGCCGTGGAGGACAGCGCGGCGTCGGAAGGTCCTCACCCTGATCCGCCGGCGCCGCCATCCTTCACCACCGAAAGTCTGTTCAAGGCCCCCGCCCGATCCTCCGGTCCCTCAGATCCAGCGCCTGCCGCTCCAGCAGCCAGCCCCTATGCGCAACCGCCAGCGCTGGGCGGCGCTTTGGACGCTCACGCCGATGGGGAGGCGGCCGCAGAGAAGGTGCAGCGCTTGCTGGCCCTGATCATCGCGGACCTGGACCACCGCATGGCCACGCTGCTGGGCGCGGTGATCCGCCACCCTCGCTTCCAAGCGCTGGAGGCCCGGTGGCGCGGCTTGGCGTATCTGGTGGAAGTGCGGGCCAATTTGCGGCTGGCGGAGAAGACCTGGAAGAGCCCGCTGCAAGATGCCGATCGGGGGCATCAGCGGCGCGAGCGCATGGTTCAGGTGCGGATGCTGGATGCCACCTGGGCAGAACTCAAGAAGGACATTGATCGCCACATCGACAGCATCCATCGCAGCGACCTGTTCCGATTGTTGGATGAGCGGTATTTTGACTATCCGGGGGCGGCGGCGTTCAACCTGATCGTGGTGGATCACGAGGCCCTGGCCGGTACACCGCAGCGTCCAGCGCGAGGCGATACGGAGACCTTGGGGGGTCTCGCCCGCATCGGTGGGAACGTGTTTTGCCCCTTCGTCATGGGCTTGTCGCCCCATGTCTTTGGGCATCGCACCTTCGGCGATATCTCCCACCACACCACCTGGGATCGACTGGCCTCGGCCTCAGAGAGTTATACCCAACTCAAGCGCTTGGGGCGGCGGCCGGAGGCCAGCTTTCTGGGCCTGGTGGCGCCGCGCATGTTGGCCCGCCGACCATGGCGGGATGGGGGGCTAGCGCTGGATTTCGCCTTCACCGAGCCACCTGGCGGATTGTGGATGACCGGCGGCTATGCCCTGGGCGCCACGGCCTTGCGGGCGTTTGATGAGGCGGGATGGTTCGCCCATGTCCGGGGGGCCCCCCGGGATCGCGAAACCGGGGGCCTGATCCCTGTGGCAGCGGTGGATGATGTCCAGACCGATAGCCCCGGCCTGATCCCGCGGCCGGTCACCGACCTGATCCTCACCATGGAGTGGGAACAGCAGCTCAGCGATCTGGGGCTGATCGGCATCACCCGCTGTTGGGATACGGAGCGGGTGGCCTTCTTCAGCCTGCCGTCCTTGCGCCAGCCGGACCCCACCCACGATGTCCGCACGGCCGCCAATGCCCGGCTCGCCGCCCAGCTCACTTATACCCTGTCGGCTTGCCGCGTCGGCCATTGCGTCAAGGCCATCATCCGCAATGAGTTGGGCACCGCCATCGATATCACCGGCCTTCAGGGCCGGTTGACGGAGTGGTTGAACCAATACCGGGTGGCCAATCTGGAATTGCCCGACAAACCCTTGAAGGATGCCGAAGTGGTGCTGGAGCCGTCCAACCGGACCGGCTATTACCGATGCCGGCTGATGTTGCAGCCGCATTTCATGTTGGATCGGTTCGCCCTGCCCGTTAACCTTCAAACTGATTTCGCAATGCGTCAATAAGGGGCCCGGTCTGGCCCCCTCAGGAGGATCGACCGATGAGCCGACAGCCGGATATCGCCCAGATGCTGGCCGCGGGGGATCTCGCCGGGGCCCGCAAGGCCACCGGCCCCCTGGTGGGAGCCGACCCCAAGAACGCTGCCCTGCGGCTGTTCTTTGCTGAGTTGCTGATCACCGACGGCGATTGGGACAAGGCGGAGCTGCAATTGGACTGCATCCCCACCGATGACATGAAGGTTGCCAGCATTGCCCGGGTCCGCCGTCAGGTGCTTCGGGCCGAGGTCAAGCGTCGGCAGATGGCCGAGGAAGGGCGGGTGCCGGACATGATCCGCGAGCCGACGGCCGCCATCAACGCCGCCTTGGAGCGCCTGGTGGCATGGCGCCGGGGGGAGGCAGCCAGCCCCATCGGCAAGCCGGCGTTCTCCGGCACGATCCTGCCCGCGCCAGCGCCTTCCCCGGACGGTGAAGACCCCGCCGACGCGCCGGCGCCGCTGGTCTCCTCTTGGCTGCGTGATCCCGATGACATCCTGGCCCCGGTGTGCGAATTCCTGACGCTCAACGGTGACTATCACTGGGTGGACTGGTCGGAAATCGCCACGCTGCAGGTCTATCCGCCCAAGGCAACGCTGGACGCCATCTGGCGCCCGGCCCAGTTGACCTTGGACGACGGCACCTCACTGCCGGGCTTTCTGCCGATGATCTATCCCTGGCCGCTGCCGGAGGCGGATGGGGCGGTGAAGCTGGGTCACACCACCCGCTTTGTGGCCACGGATAGTGGCCTGCGCCTGGGGCAGGGGCTGAAGCTGCTCAGCTTTGAGGGGCACCACCTGTCCCTGCCAGAGGTTTCGGCCGTCCATGGCGCCAATCCTGCCCAGGGCGAGACCCCTGCCACCACAGCAGGCTGAGGGGTTCACCATGCCGCTGCCCGGCCGCCGTGCCCATGACTGACCCCCAGCCCCAGGCTCCCCGCCGCACCCAGCAGGAGGAGACGCTGGTCGTCGTCCCCTCTGTGCTGGACCGGCTGATGGAGGCGGCCCATGGGCAGGGCCAGGAGGCGGACTATCGCACCCAGTCCAATGCCCAACTGATCGAGCGGGTGCAGGCGCAGATCTGCCGGGACATTGCAGACGTGTTGAATTGCCGCAAGCGGGTGCGCGGCTGGCCCGCACCGTTGCCCATCCTGGAGGATACCGCCCCGGTGGACCGTCCGCCCCGGGCCACCGACGCCGAGCAGGTGGTGCTGAACACCGCCCTGTATGATCTGGGGTTGCCGGACTTCGGGGCCTTCAGTCTGGCGACGGACTCCCAACGGGAGGCGCTGGCCCAGGTGGTGGGGGACGTCTTGCGGCGCTATGAACCCCGGGTGGAGGTGCGCCGGGTCAGCTACAACCCGCCCTCCGTCAATGGCCAACAGGTGGACCAGGCGCTCAGCCGCCACCTTTTTTTCAGCGTGGACATTGTCCTGACCCTGGGTGTCGAGACTCGACGGCTGATGTTCAGTGCTGCCTTTGACCGCCCCACCCGACTGTTCAGTGTGAAGGTGGATGATTGATGAGCCAGGATCTCTCTGCCTACTACAATCGAGAACTGCTCTATCTGCGTCGACTGGCGGCGGAGTTCGCGGAGGTTCATGGTGCTGGGGCCGAGCGGCTGCAAATCGGTCCTGAGGGGGAGACCACTGACCCCCATGTGGAGCGGTTGTTGGAGGGCGTGGCCTATCTGACCGCCCGCATTCGGCGCAAGGCCGATGACACCTATCCGGAATTGCTGGCCAATCTGCTGGAGGTTACGCACCCCCATGCGGTTCGGGCCGTGCCCTCGTTGACCCTGGTGGCGTTACAGCCCAATGCCGAGAACCCTCAGATCACCCGTTTGCCCCGCGGCACTGAGTTACTCAGTCAGACCGTGCGCGGCTCGGCCTGTCGCTTTTCCATCGCCCGCGATCACACCCTCTACCCCCTGACGGTGGGGGACGCAGAGTTGGTTAATCTGCCGGCAGATCTGCCCCATCACCCGGCCGTGGCTCCCCACGCCAAGAGCGCGCTGGTGGTGCGCCTGGAGGCACTCAGTGCGGATGTCGCGATTGGCGACATGGGCATGGATCGCTTGGGGCTGCATCTGGTGGGGGATGACAGCCAGACCCTGCCGCTGCACCGCCTGCTGCACAGCCGCTTGCTGGCTGTGGCGGTGGACGGCGGCAAGGAGGATCCGGCCCCGGCGCGGTTTCGGCCAGCCAAGTCCGTGCAGCCCATCGGGTTTGCGCCGGAGGAGGCGATCCTGCCCACGCCTCCCCAGGCGGACACGGCCACTGTCTTGCTGATGGAGTACTTCCTGCTGCCGGAGGCGTTCACGGGTTTCACGGTTGACCCCGGTGGCCCCCGCAGTCTCGGCAAACTGACCAACACCCTGCGGCTGGTGTTTTACTTCTCCGAGAGCGTGGGCGATCTCGCCTTTGGCGTTTCAGCGGAGCGGGTGCGCCTGGGGTGCGTGCCGGCCATCAATCTTTTCCGCCCCCGGGCCATCGCCCCCATCCGCACCCGGGCCGGGCTGATGGAATACCGGGTCATCCCGCCTGCCCAGGACACGGCGGAGGTTTGGGCGGTGGATGAGGTCAAGGCCGGGGGCACCGGAGGGTTGCAGACCCTTAGCCTCCCACCGGCCTATGCCCTGGGGCTGGAGCGGGACGCTCCGCGCCGCTTCTGGACCGCCCGGCGACGCTGGCGCGGCACCGGCGGCATGGTGCGCCAGCATACCTATGTCAGCGTGGTGGACATGGACGCTGGCGGCAGCGGGTTCCGCGAACAGGTGCTGACCGTGGCCGCGCGGTGCACCAATGGCGATCTTACCCGTCATCTGCCGGAGCGGCCGGACTTCTCCTGCCCCAGTTTCGGCGGGTCTGTCTCCCGCGTGGCCAGCCTGCGCCGCCCCACCCCCATCCTGCGGGAACCGTGGGGCGAAAGCCTGAACCAGAAGCTGGTGGCCCATCTGGGGCTGACCTATCTGGGCCTTACCGGCGGACCGATGGCCGCCGCCAGCCTGCGCCAATTGCTAAGCCTGTATTGCATTGGTCCGGAGGCGGAGACGCGGCGGCGGGAGGTTGACGCACTGGTGGATGTGGAGATCAAGCGGACGGTTCAACGGGTGGCGGCCCGGGAGGGCGCCTTTGTCAGTGGCGTGGCGGTGATGCTGGTGTTTGACGATCAGCGTCTGGGCGGCACGCCGGAGATGGCCTTGGCCCGCCTGTTCTTGCTAAGCCAAGTGATGGATCGGGTGATTGCCCTGTTCGCCCACGTCAACACGCTGACCCAGGTCAGCGCGCGTCTGGACAGCCACAGTCAGGAGTTTGTGCGATGGCCAGCACGGCTGGGCACTCAGGCCCTGATTTAGACCGCTGGCAGGGGGATCAGGCGGGGGCCGTGCTGGGGGATGCCGCCGGCGGCCCCGCGCTGTTGGCCGCCTTGCAGGAGGGGCTGGCGGAGGCGGACCTGTTCGCAGCCTTGGTGCAGGTGGATCGGGCCCGGCGCGCGGCGCTTGGCGGACCTATGGCCACGGGCTTGCTGGGATCCGATGCCTCGCCCCATCGCCAGGGTATCGCCCTGAAGGCCGATATCGGCCTGCGCTATCCGGGCACGGCCATGCGCCGATTGCTGGGGCCAGGGGAACAGCCCGAGGGTGCGCGACAGCAAATCCAGGAGACCGGCGGGGACTCCATCCGGTTTCAGTTGGCCGTGTTTGGCCTTTTGGGCGCCATGGGTGTGCTGCCGGAGCACTATACCCAGAAGGCCGCCCGCTCCAATCGCGACAGCATCAACCCCCTGGTGTCTGACTTCTTTGACATGCTCAGCCAGCGTCTGGCCGCGCTGTTCCATCGCGTGGCGGTGAAGCACAGCCTCAGCTTGTCGGCGCAGGCGGTGCTGCCTCAGACCCCGCGGGTGGGCCCCTATGACGGGGTGACGGAGTTGCTGCTGAGCTTGAGCGGACTGGCGGACGGCACGCTGCGCGGACGCCTGCCGCTGCCCGATCTCAGCCTGATTGCCATCCAGGGCGGGATCGGTGAGGGCC
>CAZCBM010000213.1:0-6309 GCA_964496805.1 uncultured Rhodospirillales bacterium
CAGCGGCGGCGCAGAGATCGGACAACTGGGCCAGATGGCCGCCGGCAACCTGCGCCAGGGCGGCTCCCTCTTGAGCGCGATGATCCGCCAAGCCGTCCAACGCCTGCGTCACCGTCGCCAACACTGCCTGCTGCCGGTCATCATCGGGGCGCCCGGTGCCCTCAGCCTCTGTCAGCACACCCCGGATGGCCAAGATGTTCTCCAGGCTGGGCGCGGCGGGGACCCCTTCCATCGTCAGTTCCTGATGCAGCGCCAGGATATCCGCCACCAACGCCCGATCGACCCGCAATGCCCCTTTGCCTTGGCCCTCCAGGCTCAGGGTCAGGGACACCGATCCCCGGGTGAAGCGCCGTGCGGCCAGCGCCCGGATGGGTGCCTCCAGGGCCTCAAAACCGGGTGGCAGCCGCAGCCGCACGTCCAGGCCCTTGCCGTTAACGCTGCGGGCGTCCACGGTCCACCGGGCGCCATCATCCCCGCCGGTGGCGGTGGCAAAGCCGGTCATGCTGCATAGCGGAGAGGTCATGGCGAAGCGTCGGGCGGGTGACAGGATCAGGTGCCGGGGGTATAGGCAGCCTATGCTTTTCCTGTCCATGCCCAAGCGATGCCACGCCCGTTCCCCCGTCACGTGCTGATCACCGGCGCCTCCCGTGGCTTGGGGGCTGCCCTCGCCCGTGCCTATGCCCAGGAGGGTGTGCGGCTCAGTCTGACCGCCCGGACCCTCAGCCCAACCCATCCGGTGGTGGCGGCCTGCCAGCACGCGGGGGCGGACGTGGAGGCGGCCGCGTTGGACGTTTTGGACATCGCCGGGCTCCAGCACTGGATGCGCGCCTGTGATCGCCACCGTCCCGTGGACTTGGTGATCGCCAATGCCGCCGTCAGCGCGACGACGCTGACAAATAAAAAGAACAGCGCGACGACGCTGACAAATAAAAAGAACAGCGCGACGACGCTGACGAACAAAGAGAACAGCGCGACGACGCTGACGAACAAAGAGAACAGCGCGACGACGCTGAGAACGAAAGAAGGCAGCGCGACGACGCTGGCCGGGGCGCTTGCGCCCGATGCCCAGATCATCGCCACCAATCTCACCGCTGCCCTGGCAACGGCGCAAAGTCTGGCACCGGCCATGGCCGCCCGGGGGAAAGGCCAGCTTGCCCTGGTGGGCTCGCTGGCCGGCCGCCTCGCCCTGCCGGACGCCGTGGCCTATTGCGCGGCCAAGGCCGGGCTCGCCACCGCCACCCGCGCCCTGCGCGCCCAGATGCGCCCCCAGGGGGTCGCGGTGAGCCTGATCCTCCCCGGCTTCGTGGACACCGACATGACAGCGGCCCTGCCCCGCCGTCCCGGCCTGCTGGCGGCGGACGAGGCCGCCGCCTTGATCCGCCGTCGCCTCACCCATCACCCCGCCACCCTTACCGTCCCCCGCTGGATGGGTCCCCTGACGCGCCTCGCCGGGCTTGTGCCGCCGGGATGGCTTTCCTGAACGCTTTATGGCCGGTTGAGGCTGGACAACAGCAAACGGCCTGATCTAGCGTGCAACAAAGTTGCCCTGAAGAAGCGATACCCAGAAAGAAGCAACCCTGATGGCTGCCCTGGCCGACCCCTTCCCCACCGATACCCTGTCCACAGCCCCAACCACCTCTGGCGCCTCGCCGTTGGTGACGGTGGATGCCGTGACCAAACGTTTTGGCCACGTGGACGTGCTGAAGGGGGTGAGTTTCAGCGCCCAACGCCAAGATGTGGTCAGCCTGATCGGCCCGTCGGGCTCCGGCAAGTCCACGCTGCTGCGCTGTCTGAACCTGCTGGAGATCCCTGACGGCGGGGAGATCACCATCGCCGGCACCCGGTTGCCGCTCAGCGACAGCGGCGCCACCGGGCGCAGCATCACCGATGCGGGCCAAGTGCGCCGCCTGCGGGCCAAATTGGCCATGGTCTTTCAGGGCTTCAACCTGTGGACCCATCTCACCATCCTGGAGAACATCATCCTGGCCCCCATGCGGGTGCTGGGGCTCAGTCGCAAGGAGGCCACGGAGCGTGCCATGGCTCTGCTGGAGCGGGTGGGCATCTCCCAGAAAGCAGACAGCTATCCGGCCCAGCTTTCCGGCGGGCAGCAGCAGCGCGTGGCCATCGCCCGCGCCCTGGCCATGGAGCCTGAGGTGCTTTTGTTCGACGAACCCACCAGCGCCTTGGACCCGGAATTGGTGGGCGAAGTGCTGGCGGTCATGCGCCAGTTGGCCGACGAAGGCCGAACGATGATCGTGGTCACCCACGAAATCGGCTTCGCGCGGGAGGTCAGCGACCAAGTGGTGTTTTTGTATGACGGGGTCATCGCGGAGGCGGGCCCGCCGTCCCAGGTAATCCTGAATCCCCAGACCGAGATGTGTTCAAAGTTCCTGGCCAGCGTGCTCTGAGTGCGCTGACCCACGGGCAGTTGCGCCCCTTAAGACCAACCACACCCCACCCAAGAACCCCCGGGAGACACCCCATCATGCGCCTGATCGCCCGCCTCGCCGCCGCTGCGGCCCTGGTCGCAGCCAGCGTCACCGCTGCCGCGGCCGACGACCATCTGACCATCCGTATTGCCACCGAGGGTGCCTATCCTCCCTTCAACACCACTGAGGCCGACGGCACCCTGTCCGGCTTCGACGTGGACATTGCCAACGCCCTGTGCGCGGAGATGAAGGCCGACTGCACCATCGTGGCCCAGGACTGGGACGGCATCATTCCGGGTCTGGTGGCTGGCAAGTACGACGCCATCGTGGCCAGCATGTCCATCACCGACGAGCGGCTGGAGACCATCGACTTCACCGACCGCTACTATTCCAACTATCTGCGGGTGGTCGCCCCCACCGACAGCACCGTCAGCGAGTTGGAAGACCTGAAATCCCTGAACGTCGGTGCCCAGCGGGCCACCATCGCCGCACAGTGGCTGGAGGAGTACCTTGGCCGCCGCGGCGACCCTCGCCTCTATGACACCCAGACCGCCGCCTACGCCGACCTGCAGGCCGGCCGCCTGGACGCGCTGGTGAGCGACGTCTACCCGGCCTATGACTGGTTGCAGGAAAACGAGGGTTACGGCTTTGTGGCGGAGCGGATCGATATCGACGACCAGATCGCCATCGGGGTCCGCAAGGGCGAAGATGAGCTGAAATCCGCCCTCAACGAGGCGCTGACGGCCATCCGCGAGAACGGCACCTATGCCGAGATCAACGCCAAGTACTTCCCGTTCGATATCTACTGATCCGCCCTAGCACCGGATCTGAAACGCTCTGGGGCCAGCGGCGCGCAACGCGGCTGGCCCCGTTCGGTTTCTCCCCCCTCCCCTTTCACACCCTCCATCGCTTGAGGCCCTGCCATGCCGCCAGAGGCTGCCGAGCCCTCCCTACTGTCCCAGTTGGCCCTGCTGTCTCTGGGTGACCAAGGCTGGGGGGATGAGTTGCTGTATGGCGCATGGCTGACCTTGCAGCTTGCCCTTTTCAGCCTGGTCGGGGGCCTGATCCTGGGATTGCTGTTGACCATGGCAAAGGTCAGCCGGTTGCAGGTCGGCCCGCTTCGGCCCCTTGGCGCCCTGGCGGGGGTCTACACCGCCATCATCCGCGGCACGCCGGAGTTCTTGATCCTGCTGCTGGTCTATTACGGGCTGCCCTTGCTGCTGGCTGGCGATCCCTCCGCACCGAATGCCGCCCTGTCGCCCTTTGTGGCCGGGGTGATCGGCCTGTCGCTGATCTTCGGGGCCTATGCCTCGGAGGTGATGCGCGGCGCATGGCAGGCTGTCGGCAAAGGCCAGATCGAGGCTGCGGTGGCCTGCGGCCTCTCCGGCCCGCAAATCCTGGTATGGATCCGCCTGCCGCAGATGCTGCGATTCGCTCTGCCGGGGCTGGGGAACCTCTGGATGGTGCTGCTGAAGGATACCTCGCTCGCCAGCGTCATCACGGTGAATGAACTCCAGCGCCAGGCCAAGGTGGCCGGGGAGAACACTGGCGAACCGCTGTTGTTCTACGCGGCCGCGGCCGTGCTGTACCTCACACTAACGGTGATTTCGGATCAGGGACGGTTTGCGCTGGAGCGCCGGGCCCAGCGCGGCCACCTGCCGTCAGCGGGGGCAAAGCGATGAGTTGGATCACCGATCAGTGGACGGAGTTGAAATATGCGGCCTCGGACGGGGCCTGTTGGGCCTTGGCCCCGATTTCCGGCGAGACGTTTGGTGAGAGCTGCCCCGATCTGTTCGACGGCTTCTTCGTCACCATCGAGTTGCTGGTGCTGTCCTGCCTTCTGGGGTTGCTGATCGCCGTCCCCATGGCCCTGGCGCGCACCAGTGGGGGGCCGATCCTGTCCCGTCTGGCCGGGGTCTATATCTTGCTGTTCCGTGGGACGCCGCTGCTGATCCAGTTGGCCCTGTTCTACTACGGCTTTGGCTCCCTGGGGCAAGACTTCTGGGGGGCCCTGTGGCCCATCGTGCGCGATGGCTGGTCCATCGGCCTGATTGTGCTGACCCTCAACACCTCGGCCTATGTTGCCGAAATCCTGCGCGGCGGGCTGCAATCCATCGAGCGTGGGCAGATCGAGGCGGCCATCAGTTGCGGGCTGAGTTGGGCGCAGCGCACGCGACTGATCGTGCTGCCGCAAACCGTGCGGGTGGTCTGGCCCGCCTATGGCAATGAAGTGATCTTGCTGCTGAAGGGCTCCGCCCTGGTGTCCACCATCACGGTCATGGACCTGATGGGGGAAACCCGGACCCTGTTCTCCCGCAATTATGACCTGATGCTCTATGTCTACGCGGGCTGCCTGTATCTGGCGATGGTGGCGGTGCTGACGCTGTTGTTCCGCTGGGCGGAGCGGCGCATGCGGGTACCCGGGCTGGGCTCGGCCGCCTGACCGCAATCGCAGAGGCAGAGGACAAGCGCGCGATGGATAGGCCCCTGTCGCCGATGAACCGGCATCCGGTTCGGTCTGCCAGAGCACGTTTCGGCGAGATAGAGTCCGCGCCAGCCCCGCGCCCCCACCCGGCCACCCATTGGTAGGATACTGGCGTGGGTGGCCGGGTGGGGGCGCGGGGTGGTCAAGGTAGGTGGGACGCACTCTAGACGGACAACCGCGTTAAAAGAGCAGCGCCAGACTGACGGTGAAGAACCCCAGCAAGACGAAGAAGCCAATCAGAACAAAGGGCAACTCCCCCAATAGGTCGCCGCCACCGCTGACCAGCGCAAACAGCACGATCACGACAAAGCTGATGGCCAGGGCCGCAATAAAGGCGGTGCGCCAACCAATCCCAGCGGACCCTGCCGCAAACCAGCCAAACACCAGATTGCCCAGATATTGCACCCCCAGCATCAGGCCGAAACCGACACCGCAGATAATCAGTACGATCACCACCAAGGCAATCTTGTCTTCACGATGCATAATCCAGGCTCCGATCAGCGGGCATTGCCATCAGTGAAGCGAGAGCCAGGGGGACCGGAGAGCGCCGCGATGCCCGCCGGTGACTCCAGCTTATTATAGACACCTTGTGTTGGGGCTATCCAAACCTTGCCCGTGCCAGTGAAGGTCTGAAGCAAGCCCTCACCACTGACTGCCGTAGAAAATAGGCTCTTGGAGCTTTTCTCCACAGTGAATTTAACACTTTCGGTGCGCATCATCGCAAAGTTACCATCCACGGACAGCTTATCTTCCAACAATTCATATTCATGGATTTCCTGGCGCGGGACCGGACTGAACAGGACCGCAACGCCCTGACCAGCAATCTTCGTCTGAAACAGCCCCTCGCCACCGAACAGGGCAGACGTCACCGACTTCTGTCGGACAGCCGAAATATCCAACTGCGATGTTCCCGCATAAAACAGACCCCGATCACAAATCACAGCACCGTAATCGTCCACCCGTTGCAACAAGAAGTGCCCAAAGGTCGGCTCAAGATAGATCTCGCCATGGCCGGTGATTTCATTGACGAACATGGTCTCGCCAGATAGCATTTTGCGGCTTAGGGCCTTGACCACACCACCGCCGCTGCTGGCCCGCATCTCCAACTGGCCCTTCATGAAATACAGCGCGCCGGGCTCCAACCTGACCTTGGAACCATTGAGGGTAATCCGCACCATCTTGAGGGTGGTGTTGGTTTCCTGGAGGAAGTAAGCGGTCTCTGCCAATTGGGGATTGGTCCCGCCTTCCAGTTTGGGCAGCGAGAGCACCTCCACCACTGTCCCATCCGCTGCCTGGGCGCGATCGATAATGTTGTAGGGGCCAACGTGTCCCATAACGCCCATGCCCGGCGTGGGCGAACGGGGCGCCGGCGCCTGGGGAGGCGGCTCGCCCCCA
>CAZCBM010000214.1:0-6248 GCA_964496805.1 uncultured Rhodospirillales bacterium
GGGGGCGGCGGTGGGGGCGCAAGCCTATGTCAAGAGCAGCATCGGCGCGGGGCAGACCGTGGCTGGCGTGCCGGCCCGACCGTTGGCAGGCGGCGGGGGTGGGGCGTGAGGACGGTGCCGCTGAAGGTGGCCGTGGTCACCGTGGCCCGCAGCGACTACGGCATCCAACGGCCGTTGCTGGCAGAGTTGCATCGCCGTCCCGCCTTTTGCTTGCAGGTGATTGCAGGTGGCATGCATCTGGCCCCGGAGTTTGGGCTGACACTGCAGGAAGTGGCGGCGGACCCCTGGCCCGTCGCCGCCACCGTCGACATGACCCTGGCCAGCGATACACCGGGGGCTGCTGCCCGCGCCATGGGCCTGGGGTTGATCGGTTTCGCCCAAGCCTATGAGAGCCTGCAGCCGGACCTTCTGCTGGTGTTTGGCGATCGCTATGAGATGATGGCAGCGGCTCTGGCTGCGGTGCCGTTCAACATTCCGCTGGTTCATCTGTCCGGCGGCAGCGTCACCGAGGGCGCGATGGATGATTGCTTCCGCCACGCGATGACCAAGCTGGCGCACCTGCATTTTTGTGAGATCGGCATTTACGGTGACAGGCTCCGTCAGATGGGCGAGGCCGATGAGGTCGTTCAGGTGGTGGGCGCACTGGGCTTGGACAGTGTCCTGAGCCTACCCCCCCTTAGCCTGGAGGAGGTCAACCAGCGCTTTGGTCTGGCGTTCACCCACCCCCCGGCGTTGGTGACTTTCCACCCTGTCTCCCGCCAGGCGGGACAGGCGCTGGACCAGCTTGAGGTGCTGCTTGCCGCCCTGGATGCCTGGGGTGGCCCTTGGCTCATCACCCATCCCAATGCGGATGCGGAGGGACGGGCGCTGATTGCACGCATTCAGGACCATTGCCGGGATCACCCAAAGGCCGCCAGCGTCGCCCATCTGGGGGCGCAGGCGTATCACAGCCTGATGCGGCTGGCCCCGGTGATGGTGGGCAATTCCTCCAGTGGGATCATTGAAGCCGCGAGCTATCGGTTGCCGGTGGTGAATGTGGGCGATCGCCAGAAGAACCGGCTGGCGCCGGCCAACGTGCTGCATTGTCCGCCGGAGGCTGAGGCTCTTTCCCAGGCGCTTGGGCGGGCCACTGACCCGCAGTTCCGTGACAGTCTTGCTGACCTGATCAACCCCTATGGTGACGGCTGCACCGCTCAGCGCGTGGCCGATCATCTGGAGCGGCTGGCCGAGCATCCGCTCAACCCCGCCAAGGCCTTTATCGACCGACCGGAGCGGCTTGTTCCATGACCCCGGAGCCCCGTTGGGCTGAAAAATCCCTCAGCCCAGAGCGCCCCATGCGGGAGGCGATCCAGATGCTGGAAGCGGACGCGGACAAGATCTGCGTTATCGTGGACCCAGAGGGCCGGGTCATTGGCACCGTCACGGAGGGTGACATTCGACGCGGCCTGCTCAAGGGGGCTGGCATCGACACCCCGGTGCGGGAGATCATGAACACTCGGCCGGCAACCGCCCCCCTGAACGCCCCGCGGGAGGCGCTGGAGCGGTTGCGGCGGGGGCGCAACATCGTCCACATCCCCTTGGTGGATGAGGGCGGGCGCTTTGCCGGATTGGCCGGTCAACGGGGGGCCGACATCAGCGATGTGGCCGACTTCCCCGTGGTGCTGATGGCCGGTGGCAAGGGGGTGCGCCTTCGGCCGCTGACCCAGACCACGCCCAAACCGATGCTCAAGCTGGGGTCCCGGCCGATCCTGGAAATGATCCTGGCCCAACTGCGCGAGGACGGGTTCCGCCGTATCTATCTGGCGGTCAACTACCTGGCCCATGTCATTGAGGATTACTTCGGGGATGGCAGCGCCTTCGGCCTGGACATCACCTATTTGCGCGAAGATCAGCCTGCGGGGACGGCCGGTGCGCTCAGCCTCGTGCCGCCAGGGCAGCAGCGCACCCTGTTTGTGATGAACGGCGACTTGCTCACCAGCCTCAGCCTGCGCCGGGTGCTGGCGGCCCATCGGGAGGCGGGTTGCCCATTGACCGTCTGTGCCCGGACCCACACCCAATCCGTGCCCTTCGGTGTCCTGCACACCGACGCCAAGGGGCGGTTAACCCATGTGGAGGAAAAGCCCGCCCAACAGTTTCTGGTCAATGCGGGGATCTACGCTCTGGAGCCGGAGGTGCTGGCGCGGGTCCCTGCTGACCGCCCCTTGGACATGCCGGAGTTGATCCAGGGGCTGTTGGACGATGGCGGTGGCGTCAATGTCTTCGCCATGCATGAGACATGGTTGGACATCGGGCGCCATGCGGATTTTCAGCAAGCTGTCGATCTGGTGGAACGCGGCGCGTTTCCGTGAGGCAGGCGGCACCGTCGCCCCCTAAAACAACCGCGATATCCTTAGAGAGTTTTTCCGATCAGTCTGCCCCAGCCCGCTGCTCCTCCCGGCCACCCACGGGAGGATGATCGCGATGGGTGCCTGACCTATATACCCTCGCCCGCACCGAGGCGTCGCGCGTCAGACAGCATATCGACGGGGATCATAGAGCGCGAGGTTGGTGGGGTCGCTGAACCAGGCTGCGGTCTGTTCCAACCCCCGGCGGAACCCCTCGACCCCGCCGTGCTTGGGTTGCCAGCCGGTGAGCCGGTGCGCTTTTTCCACACCGGCAAAAAGGCGATCCACCTCGCTCTTCTCTGGCCGCAGTCGTTCCGCCTCGCAGGTGATCTCGATTTCGGCCCCCATCACCTGCGCGATCAGGGATGCGGTGTCTTCGACGGAGATCTCAAAGCCACTGCCAAAGTTCACCACCTCCCCAAGGCAGGCATCGGCTTCGGCCACGGCCAGAAACGCCTGGGCAGTGTCCTGCACAAAGCTGAAATCCCGCGTGGGACTAAGGGCCCCCAGTTTGATCTGTCGCTGACCGCTGGCGATTTGCGTGATGATGGTGGGAATGACCGCGCGGGCGGACTGCCGGGGACCATAGGTATTGAACGGCCGGATCACCGCCACCGGTGTATCGAAGGAGCGGAAATAGGACAGGGCCAATTGGTCCGCGCCGATCTTGCTGGCTGAATAGGGGGATTGCCCCACCAGCGGATGATCCTCCGTGATGGGCACGAACTGGGCAGAGCCATAGACCTCCGACGTGGACGTGTGGACAACACGGTCGGTGCCCAATTCCCTTGCCGCCTGGACGACGTTGAGCGTGCCGGTGACGTTGGTATCCACATAGGCCGCAGGGGCATGATAGCTGTAGGGGATGGCGATGAGGGCTGCCAGATGCAGGACGGTGTGACAGCCGCTCATGGCTTGTTTGACGCCGAAGGGGTCCCGAACATCGCCCCACACCACGTCGATGCTCTCCCGGACCGACGGGTCAATTCGGTCCAGCCATCCCGCGGTGCCAAAGCTGTTGTACAAGGCCATGGCCCGCACCTGAGCGCCCCGGGCCACCAGCGCCTCGACGACGTGGGAGCCAATGAAGCCATCGGCGCCGGTGACCAGGACACGGCCGGAGCTAAGGGAAGGCATGGCGATAGACCTCACAATCGCTAGCAAGTCAGGGGCGGTGTGGCGTTTGCCGGTCAGACTGGCCCGGTTCTCGGGCCAATCAGACCGGCCCGGTCCACGGGCCAATCATACCGGCCCGGTCCACGGGCCAATCATACCGGCCCGGTCCACGGGCCGCCGCAGGCCGGGGGGCGTCCGAAGAAGTGTCCGACGGGGAGGGGGCAGGGGGAGTGACGCATCCCTAAAGATACCCGAGCCTGACTGGGCCCGGCAGGGGTGTGGCGTACAGCAACAAGGGTGTCGGCGGCAACGCCCGATCCTGTCAGTTAAGGATCGGCCAAGGGGCAGGGACAGCGCGATAGTGCTGGTCAACACCCAGCCCTGATGCAGCCACGGGCGCGCTGCGTGGCACGGGGATGCCTTGACGGCATCCCAGCCGTGCCCTACCGCCAAGAACCGCTACGGCGCCTTCGGTCTCGGCAGAACCACTGAGCGCCGCCTACCACGCACCGTCTGCGGTAGATAACCATGATCTGAGGGGCGGTTGTGTGTCTCCAGTGACACCGCGCCCGCTCGATGCTCGCCTCCAGGGTCATCGCTGATGCATCATCCCCGCCCCCTGAACATCGTTTTCGCGGCCCACTATCATGAGCCGGTGAAGACCCTTGTGTTGCCGCTGGTGGATCATCTCAGGCGACAGGGGATGCTGGCCCAAGGCTGGGCGATCAACCTGAAGCCGGATGCCCAGGTCAGCGAGATGGCCGCCAAGGCAGGCCTGGATGTCTATGTGCTGGAGCAAGGAAAGAAGCGGCCGAAAAAATCGCCCCCTCCTGCCCCAGAAGCAGGCCAGAGCCCCGCTGCCCCTGCCTCTGCCGCGCCAGCATCGGCCACCCGAAGCAAAGCCAGGAAAGAAGCGTCCCTGCTGGGATCGGCCTTGAGCACCTGGCGGGCTGCCCGCCGACGGTCCCTGCGCGCCCGTCGCTACTTCCGGCAATGGCAGCCGGATATCATTATCCTGCCCGATGATCGCACCCAGTTCACCACCGCCGTGATCCGCGCGGCTGAGCGTCTTGGCATTCCCTCCCTGGCGATCCAGTGGGCGCAAGTGGCTGATGAACCCCTCCAACGGCGGATGTGGGCTGAGCGCACCCGCACCCCAGAGCCGCCCAAGCCCCCCGGTTGGGTTGAGCGTCTGGTCCATCGGTGGCTGCCCCAGGATGGCCGAGTGATCGATGGCCGCATGCGCTGGTTCTATGGCTCTCCTGGCCGGGCCCTGGGCCTGCGGCTGGCGCAGCAACTGCCCCGGCACAATGCCTGGAGCTATGGGGGAGGAAACGCCACCCGCGTGGGTCTGTGGGGACCGGCCTGGGTGGCCGCGGCGGTGCGCGATGGCATCCCGGCGGAGCGGCTGGCGGCCACCGGGTATCCGGATCAGGACCGGTGGTATAGCATGGCGCAGGGCCTGAGCCCCACACGCCGGCAGGAGGTCCGGGACCAATTGGGTCTACCGGTGGATCGACCCGTGGTGACCATTATCGGGGCAGGACTGGAACTGCAAAAGGCCGGTCGCCGCGGGTCCGGCAACGTCACGGTCAGCAGTCTCACCCAATTGTTTGCCGACATCACCCGGATGTGCCGCTCCTTACCCAATGCCTATACAGTGTTCAAAGTTCATCCCCGGGATTATGGTGAGGATTTTGGTTTTTTGGGCCTGGAAGGCAGTGGTGATGGCACCGTCTTGCGGGCCTGTGACACCACACAGCTTTGCGCGGCCTCCGATGTCATGGTCAGCCAATGGAGCAGCCTTGGCATGATTGCCGTGGCCCTTGATGTTCCCTTGGTGATTGTTGATCCAGAGGACATGAGCATTGTCCGCTGGTGGACTGACAGAGGGGTGGCGGCGGCGGTGCGCGACCCGGCAGCAGCGCGGGCGGCCATTGCGGGTATTCTCGACGGGGACGGTGGCGACGCGGTCCGCCTGGAGGCCTGTGCGCGGTTTCGCCAAGATCATCTGAGCCTGGATGGTCAGGCCAATCAGCGCATTGCGGCTGAGATTGCTCGGTTGGTACGCCCGAGAGGCTGAGGGCAGCGCGATCCTCGGGCGTGGCCGCGGCCCCGTGCGCCCCTGGATCTGGCCACCGGGGCACGGCGTAGCGGCTTCGCGGCACGCGTTGGTGCAGGTCTCTCCAGGCACAGGCCCACTGCCTTCAGAAAACCAGGCTGCCCCCAGAAAGACAGCGAGGTTGCACGCGTCCAGCGCATGGCCTAAACCGTAAGAGGGTTGGTCGGCTGGTCCCGTTGCAGAGGACGCCTGCCAACAACCGGAGAGGTGCCGGAGCGGTCGAACGGGGCGGTCTCGAAAACCGTTGATCCCTCACGGGGTCCGAGGGTTCGAATCCCTCTCTCTCCGCCATTTGGCCCATCGCGAACGTGTTTTGCCTCTCCTGGACAGCCTGGAAATCTCGTGTTCTCAAAGGGTTTTAGCGTTTGGCTCCCGAACCTCCGAGACGCCCGTTAGGGCCATCTCGGTCTCTGATCGGCCCCCAGTCTCTGTCCAAGCGAACCTGAGTTCGGTAAAGGGCTTGCGGATTTAGCTTTGGTTTCAGTGACTTAGGCTGCGGACAGTTTCCCATCGTTTGACCCATTCCACTCGCCTTCGAGTAGAACCCAAGACCAACGCCGCGCGAAGTAACGCGAAGATCTGCGCAAGCCATCGTAGACTGCCTCATCTGAATGCGACCGCCATTT
>CAZCBM010000215.1:0-6237 GCA_964496805.1 uncultured Rhodospirillales bacterium
TGGCGGGCACGCCGCTGCCGATGGCCATGCCGAATGACCAGGGAGACGACGCAACCGCCGCTCCGGCACCCGATCCCCAACCGTCCCCCACCCCGGATGGGGAGGCTGAGCCGTCCACGCCCCCCCCGGCATCGCCGCAGGCTGGTCAAGACCCGCCGCCACAGCCCACACCCGATCCCCTGCGCCAGATTGCCGACGCCCGCCCCCAGCCGTCTCCGGCAACCCGTGAACCGGGGCAGGAGGAGGCAGGGCAGGAAGACCCCGCTCCGTCGCAGGCAGACCCGCAACAGTCCAGTTCCCCAGAGCCCAGCCCCCCAGAGACCAACCCCCCAGAGTCCAGTGAGGGGGCTCAATCAGAGGGGGCTGCACGCTTCCACGGCGATCAACCCACGGGGGCCGATCCAGCCTTCTCCTCGCCGGAGGGGCAAACTGATGCCGCCACCGGTCCTCCATCGGATGCCGATCGCGGGGGGGCACCCCTCTCCGGTGACCCCTCCCGACCGGCTGACCAAGGGTCTCCCTCAGGCCCAGATGCCGACGGGTCCGGTGAGATCAACGCAGGAGGGGAGGCTGGCGATGGGCTGAGCGGCCTTCCCGATCTTCCCGGCCTTGTGCCTTTGGGGCAAAGTGAGGCTGCCGCTCCGGACGGGACGGCCGATCGCACCGTCTCTGCTGGAACAGACCCCCCTCAGAGACCGAGCCAAAGCCCACCCGCGAGCCCGGAAGACAGCACGCCACAGGGCCAAGACCAGCGCCAGGGCGGTGGCACTCAAGGCCCCGGCCAGGGTCGCGATCCACAGGGTCAAGGTCAGGGCGGCGACCCGCAGAGCCAGAGCCAGGGCGGCAACCCGCAGAGCCAAGGTCAGGGCGACAATCCTCAAGGCCAAGGACAAGGCGACAATCCTCAGAGCCAGAGCCAGGACGGCGACCCGCAGGGCCAAGGTCAGGACGGCGACCCGCAGAGCCAGAGCCAGGGCGGCGACCCGCAGAGCCAGAGCCAGGGCGGCGACCCGCAGAGCCAGAGCCAGGGCGGCAACCCGCAGAGCCAGAGCCAGGGCGGCAACCCGCAGGATCAAGGTCAGGGCGGCAACCCGCAGGGCCAAGGTCAGGGCAGCAACCCGCAGGACCAAGGTCAGGGCGACAATCCTCAGGGCCAGAGCCAGGGCAGCAATCCTCAGGGCCAAGGCCAAGGCGGCAACCCACAGGACCAAGGTCAGGGCAGCAACCCGCAGGGCCAAGGCCAAGGCGGTGACCCAGAGGCACAAGACCAGGGCACCGAGCCCCAGGGACAGGGGACTGGCACGCCCCCCGGCGGTGGCGCTGGCACCCAGGGTGGCTCCACACAAACCGCCCAGCCGGAAACCCTGCCTCAAGAGTCTCAACACGGCCTGGAAGCCAGCCTAAGAGCCTCTGAGCAGGCCGGCCAAGGCACGGGATCGGGGCAGGAGGCACTGCCCGATGGCACGGGCAGCGGCGGTAACACCCCAATGACAGGCGGACAGGGTAACCGTGGCGGCTCAGCCGCGCTCAATACCGATGCACAACCCAGCGGGCTGCAATCCCCCGACAATCTGCCGCCGCAGGCTGGCCCCCAGGCCCTGGAGGACCTGCCAGACTTGGAACCGCTGGTGCTCTCCGGCACCTCAACTGACGCGGCCGATGCCCCCAGCTTGGCCCCGTTGCCGCCCCTGGCAGACGCTCCGCCCCGTGACCGCTCGCCCCCTGCCGCACCGGTCACCGACCCCCTGGACCCAGCCTTGCCGCGCTGGGTGCAACAGCTTATGGCTGAGCCCGCCCCCTGAACGGCGCTCGGACCGCCCCCGGCCCCCCTTGCCGTCGCGATCCGCCCGTTTCTCGTCCAACCCTTCCGCCCCCTCTGGTCCCGCCCCCTCTGGTTCCACAAGGTTCGCCATGTCCCCCCGTCCGCAGAGCTATCCCGCCCTGGTGTTGGAAGGCGTCCAGCAGAAAATGGTGGGCATTGATGCCGTCCTGCGCCAATGCCTGCTGGCCTATTTCTGCGGGGGTCACATCCTGCTGGAGGGCAATCCCGGCACGGGCAAGACAACCCTGGTGAAGGAACTCTGCCGCTGGCTGGGCTATCCGCTGGGGGAGGGGATCGACAGGGTGGGCATGGGCCGTATCCAGTTCACGCCTGACCTGATGCCCAGCGACATCACGGGCGCCGCCCTGCCGGAGGGCACGGACTACAGCACCTTCACCTTTCGCCCTGGCCCCATCTTCGCCCGCCTGCTGCTGGCCGATGAAATCAACCGCGCCACCCCCAAAACCCAGGCCGCCCTGCTGGAGGCCATGGCCGAGGGAACGGTGACGGTGCTGGGGGAAACCCATCGCATCAACCGCACCATCACCTTGCTGGATGAGCGCGGGGAGCAGGTGGCGCTGCGCCCGCCGTTCATGGTGTTGGCCACCCAAAACCCCATTGAGCATGAGGGGACGTTCAGCTTGCCGGAAGCGCAGTTGGACCGTTTCATGATGAAACTGGTCATGCCGGACCTGCCCGCCGATGCCCTGATGCGGATCATCGGGCAGGAAACCGGCCTGGCCGCCATCTCCGCCGAAGTGGCCCTGGCCCGCCGAGAGGCTGGCCTGATGGGGGAAGAGGACGCCGCCCGCGCCGCTGGGGTCACGGACCAGGCGCTCTCTCCCCCCACCGAGGAAGAGGCCCTGGCCGAGTTCCAGCGCCAACGCCGCCGCATCTTTGCCAACGAGCCCCCTGCCAACCACCCGGTCCTGACCCACACCACCAACCTGTTGTTGGCCAGCGTTGGCCGGTTCGAGGAAGCCAACGGCGGCAAAGGGTTTGCCAAAGCCAATACCGCCTGGCTGGAGCGCTTTTTGACGGACCTACTGCGCTATCCGCTGGGGCCACGGGCTGCACGGGACGCCATTTTGGGGGCAAAGGCTTGGCCGGTGCTGTTCAGCCGCGGCGGGGCTGCGGATGGCTACACCCAGGGCTTGGCCGGTGTGGCTTTGGGCGTCATCCGCCATCGCCTGCACCTGGATTTCGACTGGCCCGCCCGGGTTGGCAGCACCATTGATGCCGCCGCCCAAAGCCTTGGGCGCGAAACCGCCGCTCACCTGCAGGCGGCGGCCGGCCATCGCGACCTGAACCGCCGACACGATGCGCTGCTGGCCGCCTTTTGGTTGATGACCGCGCCGGAACAGGATGACTACCGCTTGGCCTTTGCCGCGGCGTTGCTGGATGGCCATCAGTGAGCCTCATCCTGTGACTGCCCGGTCCTTGCCGCGGCGCCCCCAGCCACGGTAGAGAGCGCGGGTGCCGGGGCCATCGGTCCGGCGCCTGAGCCGACGCCATCCCTCTCTCCCTCCTCCCACGCTTGAGACCCCTGACCATGCATATCGCGGTGTTCATCGGCACGCGCCCGGAAGCGGTGAAGATGGCCCCGGTGGTTCACGCCCTGCGCGACACCCCCGGCCTCAGTTGCACCCTGGTGTCCACGGGTCAGCATAAGGAGATGTTGGAGCGGGCTTTGGCGGATTTCGGACTGGTTCCTGACCGCGACTTGGCGGTGATGCAGCCGGACCAGACCCTGTCCAGCCTTTCCGCCCGATTGTTTACCCGGATTGACCAGTGCCTGGAGGACTTGAAGCCGGACTGGGTGCTGGTCCAGGGGGATACCACCACGGTGATGGTTGCCGCCCTGGTTGCCTTCTATCGACACATCCCCGTTGGCCATGTGGAAGCAGGGCTGCGCAGCGGGGACCTGCGACGCCCCTTCCCTGAGGAGGCCAATCGCCGGATTGCCGGTTTGGTCACGGACCTGCACTTCGCCCCCACCACCGGCGCGCGCGACCACCTGCTGCGGGAGGGCACACCGCCGGAGACGGTGCTGGTGACGGGCAACACCGTAATTGATGCCCTGCTGATGACCGCCGAGGCCATCCGCAATGACCCGCCCGCCGCTGCCGCGGAGATCCGTGCCTTTCGCGCCCGCTACCCGCGCTATGTGCTGATGACCGGTCATCGGCGGGAGAGCTTCGGCGATGGCTTCCGCAACATCTGCGAGGCGGTGGATGAACTGGCCACCCGCTTTCCGGAAGTGGGCTTCATCTATCCCGTCCACCTGAACCCCAAGGTTCAGGAGCCTGTGCGCGCCACCTTGGGACAGCATCCCAACATCCTGCTGACGGCCCCGCAGGAATACCGCCACTTTATCGCGTTGATGGATGGAGCCACCCTGGTGCTGACCGACAGTGGTGGCGTCCAGGAAGAGGCCCCCAGCCTGGGCAAGCCCGTGCTGGTGATGCGTGACGTGACCGAGCGGCCGGAGGGCATCACCGCTGGCTGTGCGGAACTGGTGGGGGCCATGCGGGACCGTATCGTCGACCGCGTTTCCCGCCTGCTGACCGATCGCGCCGTCTATGACCGCATGGCCAAGGCCCAGAACCCCTATGGCAATGGTACCGCTGGCCGGCAGATTGCCGATGCCCTGGCGGCCCGCCTGCCTGCCAAAACCTCCTGAGAGACGCCCCCATGGCCAAGACCCCTTCCCTTTCCACCGTCGGCATGATCGGCCTTGGCTATATTGGCCTGCCCACCGCTGCGCTGATGGCCGCCCGTGGCCTCACGGTGATCGGCATCGACATCAATCAGGGTGTCGTGGACGCACTGAACGCGGGCGAAGCTCATTTCGCCGAGGAGGGTCTCAGCGATATGGTCCGGCAGGGGGTCACCACGGGCGCCCTGCGGGCGGTGACAACACCGGAGCCCTGCGATGCCTTTCTGATCGCCGTCCCCACGCCGGTGTCAGCCGGGCGGGAGCCGGACATGCGCTATGTGCAGAGCGCCACAGCCGCCCTGGCGCCGGTGCTGAAGAAGGGTGACTTGGTGATCCTGGAGAGCACCAGCCCGGTGGGGGCGACGGAGGCGATGGCGACGCAATTGGCGGCCGCCCGTCCCGATCTTAGCTTCCCCCAAAACGCCGGTGAGGAGGCCGACATCCTGCTGGCCCACTGCCCGGAGCGGATCCTGCCGGGCCAAATGCTGCGGGAGTTGGAAGAGAATGACCGGATCATCGGCGGGCTGTCCGATGCCTCCACCCAGGCCGCGTTGGCGCTCTACGGTACCTTCGTCAAAGGGAAGCTGATCCCCACCAATGCTCGCACGGCCGAGTTGGTGAAGATCATGGAAAACGCCTTCCGTGACGTGAACATTGCGTTCGCCAACGAGATCTCCAAGATCTGCGACCGGTTCGATATCAATGTCTGGGAGGCCATTCGTCTGGCCAACCATCACCCGCGGGTGAACATTCTGCAGCCGGGTCCGGGAGTCGGGGGCCACTGCATCGCCGTTGATCCGTGGTTCCTGGTCCACGCCGCCCCGGACCTGGCGCGCCTCATGCAGGCCGCGCGGGAAGTGAACGACAGCAAACCCGCCTATGTTGTGGAAAAGGTCCGGGCGCTGGCCGAACCGGGGGAGACCATTGCCTGCCTGGGGCTGGCCTATAAGCCAGACAATGACGACCTGCGGGAAAGCCCCGCAGTGGAGGTGGTGAAACTGCTGGCAGAGCAGGGGTTCGGTCCACTCTGGGCCGTGGAGCCCAATCTGAAGGCTGTGCCGCCGGTCCTGGCCCAGCACGGGGTGAAATCCGCCAGCCTGGAGGAGGCACTGGACCGCTGCGACATGGTCCTGCTGCTGGTGGACCATAAAGAGTTCAAGGCCATCCCGGCTGACCGCATCAAGGGCAAGAAGCTCTATGACAGCCGCGGGGTCTGGGACCCCAAGAACCGCCCGTGATCCCGCCCTTGATCCTGCCCGAAACCCTATAGGACCCAGCCTTTCGCCGCGGGAGCGCTTTGCGTGGGCCAGGGCGCCATCGCAGCGTTGGCCCTGTCCTTCAAGGCACCGCGCGCGGGCCGGTGCGTGTGTTCTGGGGATCCCTCCCCAACCGCTCCTTGGATCATCGTGTTCGCACCAGTGAGACGGTGACGGTGACGGTGACGGTGAGGGTGAGGGTGAGGGTGTTCGGCCAGTCCACCGAGGCCGCTGCTGCTCCAAGACGCTCCCAAAACCCCCGGTTTTAGGCATCGACAAACCCCACTGCCGCCTGTTACCCCTTAGATCACGAACAGGATCGGCCACGGCCAAGGGGGCAGAGAAATGGATCGTATGACGGATCAGATGGGCCGCAGCCGGGGCGCCACGGCCCTGACTTATGGGCTGGTGGTGGGGCTGGTGGCCGTTGCTGGCTTGGC
>CAZCBM010000216.1:0-6169 GCA_964496805.1 uncultured Rhodospirillales bacterium
ATCTCTAAATTCATCCCAAACCCAAAAAAATCTCCAAACCCCCAAATTTGGGGCCGCCCCTGTCTGAACCTGCCCCGGTCAGAGGCCTTGCTCAGCCATCGGGGAAGGGAGACCTGGCTCAGGCGCAAGGCAAGCCAGGGCGATCCAGGATATAGAATGGGCCCCTGCTTTGCGGAACGGCGCGCACGCTTTATAGGGCGTCGGGCAAACACAAATAGGCACACTTGGCAGCGCCCCACCAGCTTTGCCCTGAAAGACCAAGGGTTAAGCATGAGTTATTTTTGCG
Source organism: uncultured Rhodospirillales bacterium (assembly GCA_964496805.1). GTDB lineage: Bacteria > Pseudomonadota > Alphaproteobacteria > CAZCBM01 > CAZCBM01 > CAZCBM01. The sequence continues at coordinate 287 of CAZCBM010000216.1, forward strand.
TTTGAAGTGTTCGCCTGCCCTGGCTATAAGGCGCCGTCGCTGGGGCACATCCGGTCACCCCTTCTGCCACACAGCGCCCGCGCCCCGCAGGCCATGCGAGGATGAGGGCGACCCTCTGTGGCAATCGCTACGACCGGTTCACGCGTGCCCCCTCATGCGTCTGAAGTCCCCGTGCGGGGGACCCGATAGATTCGGCCTGTTATGCCTGAGAGACGGCGTGCGCCGAATGCCCCCGCCCCTTGATGATCTGGAGTAAGGGCAGACCGAGAAGCGTTGGATGAAAATGCCCACCCTGATCGCCCCTTGGGTCGCGCGGGGATGCCAGCGGCATTTATTTCCGCCCAAACCGTCGAGATTTGACTGTTCAGGTATTCGCTTTAAAGTCTCGTTAAAGTTTCGATGCTGTCAATGAACGCGGGAATGATGAACGCCACTGAAGGGTTTCTGATGAAACTGCGCTTGTTGCTGACACCGGCTGTGACCACGCTGGGCTTGGGCATTGTTGCCTTGGTTGCAGAGGTCGGTGACGTCAGTTCCCAAACCTCACCGCCGCTCTCCGGGCGCGCATCTGTCGCCGCGGTGGAAAGCCCGATGATGGATGAGGCCTGGGCCGGTGCTTTGGCGCAGACGTCGGCCACCCCCGGGTCCGGCTCGCACGCGCCTGCCGCACCAATGCCCGCCGTGGTCCCATTCAATGAAGCCACCCACCAAGTGACCCGCATTAGTATGGTCCCGTCCGCCGTCCTGGGCCATGATCAGTGGCTGGTGTCGGCGGCGGTGCGCGGCCGTTTGGTCATGGAGCAGGAGCAGGTGGATTGGGCCGCTCTGGCAGCCCGTCTGGACCCGGCCCCTGCGGAGACGCCCGCTGCTGCCGCCACACCGGACATCGCCAGCCTCGCCGCCCACCAGCAATTGGCCCTGGCGCGCCAACGCGCCACCGCTGTCCCGGTCCCCCCGCGCAAGCCGCAACGGGCCGATGGTTTGGTAACCAAGCAAGGCGTCGTCAGCCGGGGCAAGACGCTGAGCACCGTGTTGACTGATATGGGCGTGGATGCCGGGCGCGTCCTGGCCTTCTTGCAAGCCAACGAAGACACCATTGATCCCCGTGCGGTGCCAGCCGGTCAGCGCATTGAGGTGGATCTCGCCCCTGGCAACGGTTCGTTTGATATCGTGGCCCTGCGCCTGCTGCGCGATCAGAACACGCTGGTGGCGACGGCCGATCCGACCCAGTTGCTGGCCAATGATGCGGTGGTTGCGGCGCTGGCAGATCTGGACACCGACCGCGTCTACAAGCGCTTTGCCATTCAAGGCAGTGTGATCGCCTCGGCACAGCGCGCGGGCATTCCCGCCGCGGTTGTGACCCAGTTGGTCAAGGCCGAGGGCTGGCGGACGGACCTCGAAACCGGCGTGCAGCCCAACCAGGTGATGGAAGTTATGTTTCATCAGTTGGTGGATGAGACCGGCAAGATCGTCCGCACCGGCGATGTGCAATATGCCAGCCTGTGGCATGGCTCCCGCCGCGAAGAGGTCTATCGCTATGAAGAGGCCGGCGGCCAGACTCGGTTGGTGAGCAGCAATGCCGGCGACGCGGGTTGCCGCCAGGACCGGCAACAGATTGACACCAAGCCCGTGGATCGGGGACGCGTGACATCGCCCTTTGGCTGGCGCTGGCACCCGGTGTTGCACCGCCGCGCGATGCACAAGGGGGTGGATTACGGCGCCCCCCGTGGGACCCCCATCCGTGCCGCCGCCGACGGTGTGGTGGAGCAGCGCCGGTGGGCCAATGGCTATGGACGCTTCATCCTGATCCGCCACAATGACACGCTGCAGACCGCCTATGCGCACATGCAGTCATTCAACGTCACCCAGGGGCAGCGGGTTCGCAAGGGCCAGATCATCGGTCGCGTTGGATCGTCCGGCTGGTCCACTGGACCGCACCTGCACTTTGAGGTGCGCGTGAATGGTGTCCAGCGCAATCCCCTGGGAACCTTCTATGTCAATGGCCAGTCCTGCGGCCCCTCCGTCGATCCGGACCGTCTGAGCCGCCAGGTGGCAGACATCAGCAGTGCCTTGTCCACCTATCGCTCCAATGCCCAGTTCGCGGACGCCGGCGGTTAAAGTTTTGAGGTATGGCCTGGGGCATGGCTCCAGCCTTCCTCTGCCGGCTCGCTGCCTAGACGCCACACCAGAACCATCCCCTTTCAAGCCCGCCCCTTCGGCGGGCTTTTTGTTGGGTCTCCGCGGGAAGTCCCGTGCAGCCTCCCCCTTGCCGTGGCCGTCGGTGAATGCTGGTCTGATAGGCGCCTCCCGACGGCCAACCGGAAAGCCGGGCCCCTAAAGTCCATGGCACGGCAAAGGAGCCACGGCCGGCGGGCCCCCTCCCCCTCACGCCCCCGCTCCTCCGAAGAGGCTTCCCTCCGGCTGTGGCCCCCGCTGCCCTTGCCGGTGCCAACCCCAGGGAAAAAGCCCGGGGCCGAGAAACCTCCCTGCTGGACGCCGACTCCGCACCGCACCCGCGCCCCATTGGCTGTGGTGCGTCCCGCCTCAAGGCTTACCAAACATCCGCTCACCCCCTGCCGTGAGCGGACCCCGCCCCATGGGTGGCCCTTGCGCCCGGGCCGCTCCAACCCGCCCGACCTGTCGTGAGCGTACCGCACATGCGAAGGAAATTTTTGTTTCTAGCTATCAAATGAATTGACACAATATTGCGGGCTGTCATGATGACGCCGCATTGGCTCACACGCCGGTGCTGACAGGTGGTGCACCCATGGGGCAGGACGCTGGGCACACGCGGGATGGCGTGGCTCAACATCGACCCCGTATGTCTGCGCCTGTGAGCGCCGGGGCGGGCCGGCCCTTCGCCCCCGGTTTGGGGGCACTCAGCCAACCCCAAGAGGACGCTTCCCCATGAAGTTGATTACGGCCATCATTAAGCCGTTCAAGCTGGAGGATGTCCGTGAAGCCCTGACGAGTATCGGCGTTCAGGGCCTCACGGTCAGCGAAGTCAAAGGATATGGTCGCCAGAAAGGTCAGACGGAGATCTACCGCGGCGCCGAATACTCCGTCAGCTTCCTTCCCAAAGTGAAAATTGAAGTGGTTGTCACTTCCGACCTGGCCGACCAGGTCGTGGACACAATCCTCAATACGGCATCCACCGGAAAAATCGGTGACGGCAAGATCTTTATCTCTCCAGTGGAGCGAGTGATCCGGATCCGTACCCGCGAAACCGACAATGAGGCGTTGTAACACCGCGCCCGTCTCCTTGGACAGGTAGCAACGCTACTTTGCTCTGACATCGCCACTGTCCTTATTCCCCTCCCTTGTGATGTGAAAGAGAGGAACCCTTAGTCATGTCTCAACGATTGTTTGGCGTCCTTGCGGCGCTGTTTGCGGTGGCGGTGGCCACCCCAGCCGTGGCGCAGGAGGTCGGCGTTAACGCTGAAATCGCCTTCGTCTTCAACTCCTTCGCCTTCCTCTTCGCCGGTGTGCTGGTGATGCTCATGGCAGCCGGTTTTTGCATGCTGGAAGCGGGCCTCGTTCGCTCCAAGAACACGGCCACCATCTGCTTGAAGAACATTGCCATCTATTCGCTGGCTGGCATCGCCTACTACGTGATCGGCTATCACCTTATGTACACGGGTGTGGAAAAGCTGGCCGAGGACGGCACGCCGGAAGCCCTCAATGGTTTGATCGGATCGTTCCAGTTCCTGTACAACCCGGCTGACGCCGAAGTTGCACTCAAGGCGCTAACCGGCATTGAGATCGATGGCGAAAGCGCGGAGACCCTTGCCGCTGGTGTCACCGCCGTGACGGAAGCCATCAGTGCCCTGTCCCTGGAGGGGATCACTGCCCCCACCGGCGACATCACCGAAGAGGCAGCCAACGCCTATTTGGCAGCCGCCACCGACGCCGTCGTGCCTGTCGTCGCCGACAATGGCTACGCCAGCCAGTCTGACTGGTACTTCCAGATGGTCTTCGTGGCCGCCGCGGCCTCCATCGTGTCCGGCACCGTGGCCGAGCGCCTGAAGCTGTGGCCGTTCCTGATCTTCACCACCATCCTGACCGGCATCATCTACCCGATCCAGGGCTCCTGGACCTGGGGCGGTGGCTTCCTGGCCGACATGGGCTTCAGCGACTTCGCTGGCTCCACCATTGTCCACAGTGTCGGTGGCTGGGCCGCCCTGGTGGGGGCCATCCTGGTGGGTCCGCGGGCCGGCAAGTACAACAAGGATGGCACGATGAACCCCATCCCCGGGGCCAACCTACCGCTGGCCACGTTGGGGACGTTCATCCTGTGGTTCGGTTGGTTCGGCTTCAACGGGGGCTCCCAGTTGGCCATCGGCTCCGCCAATGATGCCGCCAGCATGTCCATCGTGTTCGCCAACACCAACTTGGCCGCCGCTGCGGGCGTGGTCGCTGCCATGCTGTTGAGCCAGATCCTCTATGGCAAGGTCGACCTGACCATGGCGCTGAACGGTGCCCTGGGCGGTCTGGTGGGGATCACCGCCGGCCCGGACTTGGACAACCACCTGCTGTCCATGATCATCGGTGCCATCGCGGGTGTGATCGTCGTGATCACGGTCCCGATGTTGGACAAGCTGAAGATCGACGACGTCGTTGGGGCCATTCCGGTCCACCTGTTCTGCGGTATCTGGGGCACCTTGGCTGTCGGTATCTTCGGCGGCGGGGACCTGGTCACCCAGATCATCGGCATCGTTGCCATCGGCCTGTTCGTCAGCATCACCAGCGCGGTTGTCTGGCTGATCCTGAAGGCCACCGTTGGCCTGCGCGCCAGCGACGAAGACCAAGCCAACGGTTTGGATCGGGTGGAACTGGGCCTGGAAGCCTATCCGGAGTTCCGGCAGACCGCCTGAGGCCAGCCATGGATGGTGAGTGCCTGAGGGTGTGGCACCAAAGGCAGGGCGGGGACGGCGCAAACCGATCCCCGGCCTGCCCACCCCACCCCACGAGGCGAACCATCCGTCATCAAGATGCGAAAAGGGCCCCACTCGGGGCCCTTTTTGGTGTCAGCATCCTGCAGGAGCCCTTTGCCGGGCAAAGAAGCCCCCTCCACGCTTGCCGCCCTGGTCTTTTCCCCTTGCCCCTTGCCCATCGGATCAACCGCAAGGGGGCGCCCCTGAACCGGTAAGAGACCGGGTGTGAGACAGGCCCGGGAGCGATCGGCAACGATCAGCGGCCCCCTCCCATGAGCTGGGAAATGCCGACCTCCGCCCGCCCCCTTGAGATCAGGCGCCGCAAATCGCGCCCAGGGGCTGAGCCACAGACCCCGTGCCTACGGATGATCCCCGCCTGTTCGCTGCCCTGAGGGAAGGAAGACCGTTCGCCCCCGCGTGGGCTTGGGTGGACACTCCCCCAGATGATCCCGCAGCACCTGTGCATCGATCCCATGAAGCAGTGCCACCGCTTGGGCGCGGCTGGAGACCTCCAGATGCTTTAGGAGCCGACTGACCTGATTCTTGACCGTTTGCAGGGCCAACCCCGACAGGGCCGCAATCTCCTGATTGGATGCCCCCTGGTGCAGGTGCCACAGCACACAGCGCTGGCTGGCGTTCAGCACATCCAGCCGGTCCAGCAGCGCGCGGGTGTCCGCCCCGACCGAGAGCCCCCCCAGCATCGCCGCCCCCGGCACAAACACCTCCCCCGCCAAGATCAATTCCAGGGCCGGCGGGAGAGCCGTGTCCGACATGGCGTCATCCAGAACACCCCGCACGCCGGCGCGAAGAAAGGCTTGGCAGTCTGCCCAGTCCGGTGAGTCGGCCTGCATCACCACCCGTGTATCGCCCCAGGGGCGGCAGGCCTGCAGGGTTTGCCGTGCAACCGCAGCGGCCTCTCTCTCTTCTTTTGGCGTGTGCTGGTTGGTTT
>CAZCBM010000217.1:0-6145 GCA_964496805.1 uncultured Rhodospirillales bacterium
GTGGCCCGGATGAGCCAGGAGGAGCGCCAGCGGCGGTTCCGGGAAGCACGCCAGCGCGCCGACGAGATCTTTGCCATCGAGGTCTCCTCCCGCGCCAAAGCCGCCGCCGAGACCAGCACCCCCTTCTTCGAGCGGCTGGTGCACTTCTGGTCCAACCATTTCACGGTGAGCGTCGCCAATCAGCAGGTCATCAGTGTCGCCGGAGCCTTTGAGCGCGATGTGATTCGGCCCCATGTGCTGGGCAGTTTCAAGGACATGCTGATCGCCAGCACCCGCCACCCGGCCATGATCTGCTACCTCAACAACGATGTCTCCGCCGGCCCCAACAGCCGCATGGGTCGGCGTAGGGATCGGGGGCTGAACGAAAACCTCGCCCGGGAGATCCTGGAGTTGCACACCCTCGGCGTGGACGGCGGCTACACCCAGGAGGATGTGATTGGGCTGGCCAAGATCATCACCGGCTGGACGGTGGAGCGGCCGGGCGGGCGCCTGCCCGGGCAGTTCCGCTGGCAGGCGGCCATGCATGAGCCTGGCGACCACGAGTTGTTGGGCGAGGAGTATAAGGAAGACGGGATGGATCAGGGCTACCGCGCCCTGGAGATGCTGGCCGACCATGACAGCACCGCCCGCTTCATTGCCACCAAGATGGCGCGGCACTTCATCGATGATGATCCCCCGATACGGGTGGTGAACAAACTGGAGAGCACCTTCCGCCGCTCCCGCGGGGACCTTCGCCAGATGGCGGAGGCGCTGATCCGGGAGGTTCGGATCTGGCAGAACCCCATGGGTAAGGCCAAGAACCCCCATGACTTCTTGGCGGCCGTCCTGCGAGCCAGTGCGGTGGAGACCAACGCCGTGGAGATCATGCAGGCACTGCGCAACCTGGGGCAGGTGACGTTCTCCGCCCCATCGCCGGCGGGCTGGGCCGATGATGCCGCCGCCTGGATCGGCCCCGATGCGCTGTTGCGGCGGATCGAGATTGCGAATGCTGCCGCATACCGGGCCTCACGCCAGATCGACCCCAACGCCCTGACGGCGGAGTTGATCGGTCCCGTGGCCCATCCGGACACGTTGAGTTGGATCCAGGCCGCTCCCAGCCCCGTGGAAGGCCTGACTCTGTTGCTGGCCAGCGCTGAATTTCAGCGCCGCTAAATAAGAGGACGCCCCATGGCCAAGAAGCCCGCCGCCACCCGCCGCATCCGCCCCTGTGCGGACGCCGATGGACTGCCCCGGGTCTCCCGCCGGCAGTTGCTGACCGTGACCGGTGCCGGCCTGATGAGCCTGCCCCTGTCTCTGGCCCCAACGCTGGCGTTGGCGGCCCCCAACACCGACAAGCGCCTGGTGGTGATCATTCTGCGCGGGGGTCTGGATGGTCTGGGGGCCATCGTTCCCTATGGCGACCGCACCTATCGGGAGGCCCGGGGGGGGCTAGCCTTCAGCGACCCCGCCCGCGGAGACACCGGCCTGTGGGAGTTGGATGGCACCTTCGCGGCCAACCCGGGGCTGGCGCCCTTGCAACCCTATTGGCAGGCCAAGCAGTTGGCGGTGTTGCATGCGGTGGCCTTGCCCTACCGCCAGCGCAGTCACTTCGATGCCCAGAACATCCTGGAAAACGGCACCGATCGCCCATCCGGCGCGCCGGATGGATGGCTGAACCGCGCCCTGAGCCTCTATGGGGCCAATGGCCAGCAATTGGGCTTGGCAGTGGGCAATACGCCCCCCTTGATCCTCACAGGGCGTGCCCAGGTGGCCACTTGGTCTCCACGGGGCGGGGAAAGCCAAGATAGCCTCATCAACCAGATGCAACGCATCTACCGCCATGATCCGCTGTTCAGCACTGCCCTGACCCAGGCGGTCCGCACCCAGGCCATGGCGGAGATGGCGCTGTCGGACGTGCAGGACAGCGTCAACCGTGCGCGGCGGGTCTCCGGCCCCAATGGCTTGGCTCAGATGGCCGTTCCGGTGAGCCGCCTGCTGTTGCAGGAGGGCGGGGCGCGGGTAGCGGTGGTCGAGATGGGCGGCTGGGACACCCATGCCAACCAGGGGACCAGCAACGGCGCGCTGGCCAACAATCTCCGCGGCCTTGCCAATGGCATGGCAAGCTTCGCCCAGGAGCTTCAGCCCGTCTGGGACAAGTCAGCTATTCTGGTGATGACGGAGTTTGGCCGCACCGTGGCGATGAACGGCACCGGTGGCAGCGATCACGGGACGGGCGGCATGGCGCTGGTGATGGGCGGGGCGGTGCGCGGTGGGGAGGTCTTTGCCGATTGGCCCGGCCTCGGGGCCAGTGACCTCTATCAAGGGCGGGATCTGGCGCCCACCATGGACATGCGCGCGCCGATTAAATCCATCCTCACTGAGTTGCTGGACATTCCCCTCTCGGACGTCAACCGCCACGTGCTCCCGGGGTCCAGCAACATCAGTCCCGTAAAGTACATGATGGCCTGAGCAGGGCCGGGTGGGGGCGTGGCGGTGGTGCGGACTCTACCTCGCCTCAACGCGCTCTCGTTGGCGATGGACTGGGGGCGAACCCCTGTCGCTCCCTGGGTGGACGCAGCGAGCCGGCCGACCTCTGGAGGCGCCCATCAATACAGTGTCGGATCAGTGCCGGTCAGGGCCTCAATGCGGGGGGCCTTGTCCAGCACCCACTCCACATAGGGTTTGGCCCCAAAGCAGACATCGCCGGGGCGGTTGTCCTTCCAGAACTCCATGACGCAGTGGCCGGCATGGTCGCAATCCCGACATTCCGGGTTGCCGTTGCGTAGCACTTGACGGCGCAGGTAACGGCGGCGCGCCGGACTGGTGAGCACCTCCTCAAAGCTCTGCGTCAGGATGTTCCCGAACGGCTGCATGAACTCCTGCCAGCCGTTGCGGTAGTCCGGCAGCACGAACTCCCCATCGGGCAGCAGGAACAGGGTCTGGCCGGCAATATTGGATAGGGTGGGCATGCGGCGCTGGCCCAAGATAAAGCGCAGTTGCCCGATCTCCGGCGCGGCCAATCCGGCCTCCCGCCGTTCGATCCACCGCTCCGTCAGGGCCACCATGAAGTGGCACCACGCCTCCATGGTCGGGGCAAATGTCTCGTACTTCTCCCCGTCATTCTGCTCGTTCCACATGAACGGCAGCCAACTGGTCTCAGCCACGCCCAACTGGGCCAGATAGTCCATGGTCTGTGCCGGCCCAGCCTGCAACAACTCAGAGTTGACCACGGAGATGGTGGAGAACCGCAGACCAAACGCCACCACCTCACGCGCCTTCTGCTCCCATTGGCGCAGATACCCCTTGCCGCGCATCAGCCCGTCGAAGCTGCTCTGCACCTCGCCCTTACCCCACCGGTCGAAAAGCGGGAACCAAGCTGGATCCACGCCAATCAGGGCGGTCAGCACGGTGTGTTTGACAGTGTAGCCCTTGGCCTCGGCAAACACCTCACCAATGGCCTCACAGGCGGCCGTGAAATACTCCCGCCCCATACTGGTGGGCTCACCTCCATACCAGTAGCAGATGATGGTTTTCTGCTTCAGGCCCCGCCGGGTGAAGTACGCGTCGATCTTTTCACAGGCGGCCCGCAAATCGGCCACCGCCAGAATGGTGGGATCCTGGCGCTGCTCCAAAGTCAGGTAGCAGTGAGGGCACCGCAGACGGCAGAACAGCGACGGCATCAGCGTAAAGATGAAATACCCGTTCTCGATACTGCCAACACCATTGTAGCTGGCGGCCAGCGCGTCGGCGCCTGATGAGGCGCGATAGACAGGCGGCGATGCGGGCGGGCGGGCGTCCATCTCCCCCATGGGTGGGCTCCTGATCGATGCAACGGCAGAACGCCCCAGCATATAGACCAACCTGCGGGGGAGGGGTACCGCTGATCTGATAATGATGCCCCGATACTGGCGGCCCGACATCGGTGCCCCGAGACTTATGCCCCGAGACTTATGCCCGGACACTGCGCAGGCTGGCCGCGCCAACGGATCGCAAAAGCCCGACGCCGGGCAAGGGCGTCGGGCCAATCTGGTCAGGGCATCATCGTATCACGGGCATGCTCCAGCCAGTCGATATGGGCCTTCAATCTGGCTTCATTCAGCGAGACCTCGATGTCGAACTCGCTCACCTCCCGCGCGATCTGCTGGAGATTGACGTCAATGGCCTTCACCCGTGGGGCGATGTGGGCCGAGAGATCCCCCCGGATGGCCTCCGCCATTTTGCGTTCCTGGGCAATCAATTCCAGGTGCACCGACAGGGTGGGTCCGTAGCGGCCCAGATACTCCTGCAAGCGGGAGCGGCGGCCGCGCGCCAGGCATGGGGTCGGTCCCTGGGGCCGGCAGTCGGGCAAGGCAAGCAGGCCGTTCACCTGGGTGCGGTTCAGCCAGCCCTCCACGCCGGGGATGCTGTACTCTTTAGCACTAGCCTTGGCGTTGGCATCAGCGGCTTCCTCGTCCAATTGGGCGATCTTGGCGTCGATGCCCTCCCCGGTGATCCAGCCGTAGGGGGTGTGGTGAGAGAAGGTGCCGCCGCCAGCGGCCGCTTCAAGATCGGCTTTCTCTTGGGTCAGGCGGTCGGTTTGGTCGTCCATATTGATGTGGGTGTGCCATCCCCACCCCGCGCGGTGGATGCTTAGGGTGCCTGCGCCAGCGGACTCTCGAATGGCTGCCAACTCTGCGTCGGCGGCTGCGATCTTGGCATCCAACTGGGTACGGGTGATCCACCCGATGTGGGGAATGTGGACCGAGTATTCGCCCTTGTCGATCGTCTCCAGGGTGTCGGCGATCTGCTTCTCCAGGGCGGCGTTGCGCTCGTGGAGTTGGGTTGCGTTGACCCAGCCGATGCCTGGATAGTGGATGGAAAAGGTGCCCTCATCCACCGAGGTTCTGAGGTCGGTGATCTGTTTTTCTAGGCTGGCGATGCGATCGTCCAGCTGTTTGCCGGTGATCCATCCCACCCCTGCCAAATGAAAGCTCGTCTCTCCTGACGCCACGGACCCTTCCGCCTCCGCAATGGCGGCATTGGTGTCGTCCCGCCGCTTCTCGAAATAGCCGAAGATGCCCCAGCCGATGCGGGGGATATGGGTCTGATCCTGACCTGGGGCCTGGAGGCTGCTGAAGCTGGAGACGGCCAGATTGGCGTTCTCCTTGCGTTGGGTATGGCTGCGGCCATGCAGGGCGGCGTTAGCCTCCATATCGGCCTTGAAGCCGCGATGCAGCGCGATCTGCTGTTCAAGTTCACTTTGGCGCTGGGCGGCCTGACGCTGGATCTCGGCCTCCACCTGCTTGTTCACCTCCAGTGTTTGTCGCCACGGGAAGACGACATCTTCGGGGGTGATGGCCCCTGCGGGCAGGGCGATGGCCATCGTTAGTACCAGGGCCAACAGGCCCTTCACCAGCCGAGCCAACAGGCCCTTTACCAGCTTGGTCGGCCGGATCAGCGGCGAAACGGAAAGTATAGGGAACATCGGACACACCTCCACTGTGCAAGGACCGTGCGAGGGTCGAGCCGTCTGTGACTTTCCTCGCTCTATCTTCGCTCAGGCGGGTTATTCAACCCAATCAAGAGAATGAGAGGGGGCAAGGGCTGCCAATGACGTCTTGACCGCGCAAGACGCTTTGCCCGCCACGGGCGTGGCGTCTGCAAGCAAGACTGGGGCGAGCCAGGGTCTGCTGTCCTGAGCGGTGCGCTCGGGTATTCATGACAGGCTTTGCCTGCCCCATGACTTGAAAGGTCGTAGCGATATGAGACTTTTTGAATGTGTCAGGTCGCCGCGACAGATCATCGGTGGAGGAAAACGCCCGCTGGGGCAGGGATCACCAGAGGCGCCAGCCGCGTTTGGCGCCCGGTTGCGGGCTTGGGGCGGGAGTCGGCGCAGGGGTTGCCTTGGGTGAAGAGTCCACCTCCCCTGCCTTGTCCGCCGTCAGGAAAGCCTTTGGGTCCTGGGCGGCCCATTCCAACTTCTCCGCCAGCCCGTCCAGGGCCGGATCGCCGGCCATCGCCAGGATCTCCGCGCGCTGGCGTTTCTCCTTCAGGCTGGTTTCGGCCTCGGCCAAGGTTGCCTGCCGCCCTTGAACGACGCTGTCCAGGTGGCTGGCCACGGCGCTCAGGGGGCCGTGGAGGCGGGCGGCGTGCTCATCCACGCGGCCGTAGGTGATCGCGCCGCGTT
>CAZCBM010000218.1:0-6111 GCA_964496805.1 uncultured Rhodospirillales bacterium
CACCCACGCCAGTATCGTACCAATGGGTGGCCGGGTGGGGGCGCGGGGCTGGAGCAGACTCTATCCCGTCGCGACGCGCTCTAGGGCGGGAGGTTTCTTGCCACTTACAGCGTAGGACGCCGAAGGGGCACCGCCACGCAGGGGTTCATCCCGGCGACCACCAGAAAACGACAGCAGGGGGACCGATCCCAAACCGGCGTTTCCTGCTGTGGGGGGCAGGGGGAAGGCCCCCCTCCCCGTCGGGTCCTACAGTCAAGGCCGCTCTGGGAAGAGGGCTCCGGTGGGCTGGCCAGCGGTTATTCCAGGCCAAGGGCTCGGCGCCGTTGGCGGTTCCGGTAGGCCTCGATCTGTTCCGGGCTGGGACGCCCATTGGTCCATAGTTTGGAGATGTCGCCCCCCCCGACGCCACCGGTGCAGTTTTCAGTATAGACGGCCTCGCCGGTGCTGCGGTCGTAGCTCTGCAAGGTATAGCTGCACACCTTACCATCGGCCCGCTGGGCCGGTGGTGGCGGCGGCGTCTCGGGATAGGCCAGGGTGGACACCGGTGGGAGTTGGCCGCAATTATCGACATAGTTTGGGTCGCTGGGATCATTGCACAGCGGATCAGCCTGCACGGCAGGGCTGACCGTCAGAAGGCCGGCGATGGTCAAGGCAATCAGACGGGGGGGCATGGTAGGCCTCCGGTAGAGGGAACGGACATACCCAAAGGCTAAGCCGCTGATGCGGCGAAGCTGGGGCAGGTCGACAAGGGCGAGCGCACGGGGCAGGTCAAAGGAACTACAGCAAGGGACACCGATTTGGAATCGGCGCCCCTGCTGTAGCTTTCTGGTGGTCGCTCGGATGATCCCCTCCGTGGCGTTGCCACTCTGGGGTCCTACGCTCTATGCACGGGGTTTAAAGCGGGCTGCCTGGTCGTTGCGGCGGCTGCGTCAGCAGCCGTCACCCGGGGAGAACGCGGGCCCCGGCCTTGGGTTCCCTGCTCCGTTGCCCGGCACGCTCCCTGCTTCTGTGGAGAACCCTCTGCCCTGGAAAGCAGCAGCAGACCCTGACCCCACTGGGTGCGCGCTTTCGCACTGCACCCATTAGCGCCGCAGGGGCTTGCAAATCTTCGCCTGAGCCTGATTTTATGCGCCGGTTCGCACTGTTTGCCCACAAAGCAGGTGCCGGGGCAGGCGGACCATGACCGACGCATCCGGGGTGTGGCCGTTTGCATCGGACCCGAGTTCAGTCCCGGTGAGGGGGATCGCCGCCGCCATGATGGAGTTCAGCCAGTTCCGCCAGACGCTTCGGCAAATGATCGATGATGGCGACATTCCGCCGATCCCAGATGCGGAGACAATCACTGCAGGGACCCGCATGGCCGACTTGGGGCTGGACAGCGTGGGCAAGCTCACCATGCTGATGGCGGTGCAGGAAGCGTTTGACTGCGAATTGGGCCCCGAGGCGGTGAGCGATGACATGACCGTGGGCGGCTTGATCGCCTTGATCGAAAAGGCCGGGGGCGAACTGGATCACGAAGCAGCCTGAGGCGGTGGCGCCCCCGACCGTGCTGACCGACCCACAGACTGGTGATTGGCGCTGACCAATCGCGCAACCCATGACCGGCACGTCTGCCAGGGCAGGCGGTGACAGGGCGTCACGATTAGTGACCCAGCACCTGGCCCAGGAACATTTGGGCCCGGTCGGTCTGGGGGTTGTTGAAGAAGGTCTCTGGGTGGGCCTGTTCTACGATCTCGCCTTGGTCCATGAAGATCACGCGGTTGGCGACTTGGCGGGCAAAGCCCATTTCGTGGGTGACACAAATCATGGTCATGCCCTCCTCCGCCAATTCGATCATCACGTCCAGCACCTCCTTGATCATCTCCGGATCAAGGGCGGAGGTGGGTTCGTCAAACAGCATGATCTTGGGGTTCATGCACAGCGAGCGGGCGATGGCCACCCGTTGCTGCTGACCACCGGACAATTGACCCGGATATTTCAGGGCCTGCTCTGGGATGCGCACGCGCTCCAGGTACATCATGGCCCGTTCCTCGGCCACCCTTTTTGGTTCCTTGCGGACCCAAATGGGGGCCAGGGTCAGGTTCTCCAGAATGCTCAAATGAGGGAACAGGTTGAAACTTTGAAAAACCATGCCCACTTCGGCGCGGATCTTTTCGATGTTCTTCAGGTTCTCAGACAGCGGTGTCCCGTCCACAATGATCTCGCCAGCCTGAAAGGGTTCCAAGGCATTGATGCAGCGGATCGCGGTGGATTTGCCGCTGCCAGAGGGGCCACAGATCACGATTTTCTCTTTGGGAGATACGTGCAGATTGAAGTCCTTGAGGACGTGGAACTGCCCATACCATTTGTTTACGTCGCGCATAACGATAATGGGCGGCGCGTCGGCTTCCGGTTGGGGCAACCCTGCGGCGGGACCATCCTTTGCCAAATTGGGGGCGGTGGCAGAGGCGGGGATCGTGGTGGGATCGGTCATGGCGGATGGCACTCCGGGGGCTCAGCGCGCCTTGGACGCGTTCACGCGATGCTCCAAGAACATCGAATAACGGGACATGGCGAAACAGAAAATCCAATAGATGATGGCGAGAAAGACATAGGCTTCCAAGTAAAAGCCTAGCCATTCCCGGTCAGTCAGCGCCGTCTTGGCCGCCAGCAGCAGGTCATAGAGGCCGATCACCACCACCAAAGTGGTGTCCTTGAACAGGCTCAGCAGGCTGTTGACCATGGACGGAATGGTGACAGCCAAGGCCTGGGGCAGAATAATCAGCCGTGTCTTCTGCCAATAGGTCAGGCCCATGGCATCGGCCGCCTCATACTGACCCTTCGGCAGCGATTGCAGGCCGGCGCGCACCACTTCTGCAAAGTAGGCGGCCATGAACAGGATGATGGCGATCTGCGCGCGCAGCAGCTTGTCGATGCTCACCCCCTCCGGCAGGAACAGGGGCAGCATGATGGAACTCATGATCAACAGCGTGATCAGGGGCACACCGCGAATGGTCTCGATGTAAATGATGCTGGTCCAGCGGACCACCGGTAGGGTGGAGCGGCGGCCCAGGGCGGCCAGCACGGCAATGGGGAAGGCCCCCACAAAGCCGAACAGTGTCAGCCCGATGGTCAGCGCAATGCCGCCAAAGTCAGTGGTCTTTTGGGGGCTGAGCTCAAAGATGCCGCCCCACATCAGCACACCGGCCACGGCCAGGGTCACGATCCACAGATAGGCCAACAGTGGCAGGCTGCCCTTCAAGCTGAGCATCATCAGCAGCCCGAACGGGACCGCGACGGTGGCGGCCACCAGGGCCACCGACAGCACAAGGGCCACTGCGTCCTGCACATCGCTGCCGCCCCCCAGCCAGCCATAGGCGAAGCCGAAGAGGGCAAACAGGGACAACCCAAAGCCCATGATTGCCAGGATGCGCCAGCGGCTGGGGGGACGCTCGTGGTCTGCGGCCTCCCGGGCGCACTGATAGGCGGGCCATGCCACCAGCACCAGCAGCAGGATCACCAGCGTCAAGGGGCCGCCGATCAGGCCCAGAGGCCCCAGCACCCAGTTATAGACCAGGACCAGCAGGTTGAGCAGTGGCACCAGTAGATTGCCGATCTGGACGAACACCCAGCTGATGACATCAGGAATGGTGTAGGTGACAAAATAGATCGCATGATCCAGCGCGCTCAGATCAAGCCCCAGCGCGTCATGCAGCCCATAGATGCTGTCTGGGTCCACCTGGGAGGGGCGATAGGTCAGCCCGTCAAACCCGAGATACCGGCGCAGCTTGTCGGTGCACCCGGCCGCCTCCAGCGCGTCGGTCAGATCAGCGGTTGGCTGGTCGGCCCGCAATCGCTCGGCACGGGACTGGCACCGCGCGGCGCTCTCCAGCGCGTCGGGGCTCATTCCCTCCCGCTCAACAGCAACGTAACTGGGGGCGTAGGGCTCCCAGTCGCCGGCATAGATGGCCAGGAAAACCGCGACCGCGCCGATCCACACCATGTTGCTGCGGATTTCCAGCAGGCGGCAGACGATCCACCCAAATCCCACGGCCAGGGCGATGAGCGTGCCTTGCAGGACCCTGGGGAAGGTCTCCGGCTCGCCCTCGCCGGCAAAGCGCAGGGCGTTACGTTCCGGAATGTCGGTGGCCAGGCCCCACAGCAACGTGCCCACCAGAACGGTGGCGGCAATCAACTGGAACGGCACCCGCCCGGACCAATTGTTGGGGAAGCAGCTGGTGATCACCATGCCCGTGATCAGCCCGGTGGCCAGCAAAACCCGCCATTGTTCCTCCGGCGGATACAGTCCGAACATAATGAAGCGAAGTTTTTCCGTCACAAAGCCCCAGCAGGCCCCGGCTCCCGCCACTTTGCACGCCTCTGCAGGCACATCGCCCCACACGGCGCGCACCAGCGCCCAGTCCACAAAGTACCAGAGCAGGACCAAGAAGAGCGCGATACTCACCAGGGTAATGGCCACATTCAGCGGCGTGCTGAACAGGTTCTCCTTCATCCAGGCGGCGGCACCCACGCTGCGGCTGGGGGGTGGGCGTGCCTCGGAGGGGACGAACACACGGGGCGCGCGGGCCAGGGGCAACCCGTCGGCGGTGGGGTCATGGGGGGGGGCTGGAGGCGCCATGGCGATCAGCGCTCCTTCAGCGCGATGCGCGAATTGTACCAGTTCATGAACACACTGATGAGGATCGAGAGGATCAGATAGACGGCCATGAAGATGCTGACGGCCTCAATGGCCTGGCCCGTCTGGTTCATGGTGGTGTTGCCGATGCTGACCAAGTCCGGATAGCCGATGGCCACCGCCAGGGAGCTGTTCTTGGTCAGGTTGAGATACTGGTTGGTGGTGGGGGGAATGATGATCCGCAGGGCCTGCGGCAGCACCACCTTGGTCAACACCACCCCCGGCCGCAGGCCCAATGCCGCCGCCGCCTCCTTCTGCCCCTTGGCCACCGCCAGAATACCACTGCGCACCACTTCGGCGATGAAGGCACCGGTATAGGTGGCAAGCCCGATCAGCAGGGCCAGGAACTCCGGCGTCAGGGTGGCCCCGCCCTCAAAATTGAAGCCCCGTTGGGTGGGCAGGTCAAAGCTGGGGGGATTGCCCAGCGCGTAGGCGTAAATAAGGAGCGTTGCGAGGGGGGCAGCAACGATCAGGGCCGCCCCCACTGGGGCCACGGGGATCTGCGCCCCGGTGGCCTCCTGCCGACGGCGGGCGAAGAAGCGCAGGATCAAGCTCAGCACAACACCCAGGGCCAGGTCGATCAGGGCGCTGTCCCAGGCGGGATGGGCGGAGGGCCACGCGGTTTGGACGCCGCGGTTGGAAAGGAACAGGGCGGCACTGGAGGGCTCGCCCTCCGCGCTCAGCGTGCCAACACTCATGGCCGCGCGGGGGCTGGGCAAACTGACCGTCAGCACCCCGTACCAGACGAAAAGCTGCAGCAGCAGCGGGATGTTGCGCAAGCCCTCAACATAGATGTCCCCCAGTCGTCGCAACAGCCAGTTGCTGCTGAGCCGGGCCACCCCCACCACCAGCCCGATCAGCGTGGCCAGCAGAATGCCCAGAACAGAGACACGGATGGTGTTCCAGAACCCCACCTTCAACGCCTGCGCGTAGTCACAGATGGAGTCGTCTTGAAGGAAGGTCTGCTCCTGACCGCGGATCTGGCGAGTAACGACCCGCTCCGCGCGCACAAGCGGGCGCCCGTCGGCATCCGGGGGCAGCCGATCCAGCAGCGTATCCACCTGAGCCGGGCTAAGCGCCCGCACTTGATCGGCCGGCAGGTCGGGGAACAGTCCCGGCAGTGCCTCTGGTGTCACGGTCTGGACCACGCTGGCGTCCGTCAGCGGCCGGAGGCAGCGGCTGTCATACTGGATGACCGTCTCGCCGATCTCGAAGCCGGCAGGCGACTCCAGGAAATTGTAGCCACTGGCAATGTTACGCTTGGTCAGATTGGTGGCAGTATTGTCCACCAGGTACCAACCCACCGCCACCACGACCATCAACATCAGCACCTGATAGATCAGGCCGCGGATCTTCGCGGGCGTGAACATAGGTGGTTTGGGTGGCTTGGCCGGGGGCCGGGAGGGCCGGGTCCCGTCGGGCGCAGCGGTGGCCGT
>CAZCBM010000219.1:0-5983 GCA_964496805.1 uncultured Rhodospirillales bacterium
GGGCGTTGTGGGTGGGGTCTGAGGGGGGCAGACGGCGGGGGGGGCAGACGGCGCGGCGGGCTCCTCTGCCACATCCACCCCGAAGCTGCGGGCCAGCGGGGCCAACCCACCGTTGAACCCCTGGCCCACGGCGCGGACTTTCCAGGCCCCATTTCGGCGATAGAGTTCGGCCACGGTGAGCGCGGCTTCCGTGCGCCCCTGGGGCTGCACATCATAGGTGGCCAGCACCGGGCCGCCCGCTTGACTGATGGTCAGGGTGAGGGTGCTGAGGGCGGAAAAACTCACCCCCGGTGCATCAAAGGTCAACGTCAGGGCGACCTTATCCACGCCGGGATCCACTTGGTCCAGCCGGACGCTGAGCCGGTGATGCCCCTGGGCCAAGCCCTGATCCAAGTGGATCGCGCCATCGGCGGACTGCGGCTGGTTGTAAAACACCATATCCGCGTCGCCGCGCACCTTGCCGTTGGCGGCCAAAACAAAGGCTGTGGCATCCAGGCTCGCACCCGGTACGCTGGCTGGCTGCCACGTCAGACTAAACTGCACCGTGCCCTGGTCAGGCAGGGACGTGTTCGCGCCTTGGGTGAGGGAGACGGTCATCGGCAAAGCCTCCGACGGAGCCTGGGGGACGGGGTCACGGCGTCAGGCCAGTGGCGAGGTTGGGCTGCAGCAGGGGGAGGAACCCGTAATGCCGGATCCAGCGAATATCACCCTCGAAAAAGGTGCGCAGGTCCGGGATGCCGTATTTCAGCATCGCCATGCGCTCAATGCCCATCCCAAACGCGAACCCTTGATACTTATCGGGATCAATGCCGCACATCTGCAACACCCGCGGGTGGACCATGCCGCATCCCCCCACCTCCAGCCAGTCGCCATGGTTGCCGATCTTCAACTCGCCACCCTCTCGGCCGCAGCCAATGTCCACCTCAGCTGAGGGCTCGGTGAAGGGAAAATAGCTGGGGCGGAAGCGCAGGGGCAGGTCGTCCACATCGAACAGGGTGCGCATAAGGGTGGTCAGGCAGCCCTTCAGGTGACCCATATGGGTGCTCTGATCGATCACCAGCCCCTCCACTTGGTGGAACTGGGGCGTGTGAGTCATGTCATAGTCGGAGCGGAAGGTCTTGCCCGGCGCGATGATCCGAATGGGCGGCGTCTGGCTCGTCATGGTCCGCACCTGCACGGGGCTGGTGTGGGTGCGCAGGACCTGCGGGGTGCCATCGGGCAGGTCCGGCAGATAGAAGGTGTCCTGCATCTGCCGCGCCGGATGGTCGGCCGGGATGTTCAGGGCCTCGAAATTGGTCCAGTCATCCTCAATCTCCGGGCCTTCGGCGACGCTGAAGCCCATGTCCGCCATGATGGCGATGATTTCTTCAATCGTCTGCCCAATGGGGTGCAACCGACCGGTTTGTTCTGGGCGCGGTGGCAGGGTGACATCCAGGGTCTCCGTCGCCAAGCGGGCTTCCAGGGCGGCCGCCTTCAGCACCGATAGGCGCGCGTCCAGCGCCTCCTGAACGGCCACCTTCACCAGGTTGAGGGCTTGCCCGCGCTGCTTGCGCTCCTCACCCTGAAATTGCCCCAGGGTCTTCATCAGCGCCGTCACCTGCCCTTTCTTTCCCAGGGCATCGGTGCGGACCTGGTCCAGGGCGTCCAGCGTGTCGGCGGCGGCGATGGCAGCCAGCAATTGGTCCTGCAGCGCTTGCGGTTCCATGATGTGAAGCGGTCTCAGCAAAGGGGGGCACAGACGGACCGCCAACGAACCCCGGCGGGGCGGTCCTGTCAATGCCCCTGATAAGCCCTGAAGGCCGATGGTCAGTTGGCGTCGGGGGTGGTGGTGGCCGACGGGGGCCTTGCACATTGGGGCGCCGGATAGTCGAAGGCAACGATGCCCCGCTCGCCGTCGCTGGTCCGGGCCAAGGTCAGCGCGAGGTTGGCGCTGCACCCCGACGCGGTGGTGTAGGTGCCGCTGATTTCCGTGCCCGTGTCGGTGGAGACCGACTGGCTGGTCCAACTGAACCCGGTGGGGGTCTCCATCTTACCCAGCAGGGTGGTGACGGCCCTGTCGTAGGAGGGCTGGGCCCGCAGCAAACTGTGGCTCAGGGCGTCCACCGTTGTGCGGTCGCCGTCGGCCAGCGCGATGGTGAACCGCTCCGCCTCTGCCCGGTCCTCCCCGGTGAGGGAGGTGACAACCAGAAAGATGGCGCCAACGAACACCGCGGCTCCCAAAATGAGATAGAGCAGGACTCTCAGGATCTTCATGGGGAACGCCCTTTCAGCATGGATTCAAGGCTTGTGGCCGGGATGGCTTGAGCCTTGGCATGCCCATCGGCTATGGCCTCAGCATGACCAAAACAAGCACACATTCCGCATTTCTGTTGGCAGGCGTCTTGGGCTGGCCGGTGCACCATTCGCTCAGCCCGGCGCTTCATGGCCATTGGCTGGCCCGCCATGGCATCGCTGGGGCCTATCTGCCTCTGGCGGTGCCGCCGGAGCGGCTGTCCGCGGCGGTGGCGGGATTGGGCGCGCTGGGATTTGCAGGCGCCAATGTGACCGTCCCCCACAAGGAAGCCGTGGTATCGGCCTGTGCCCGCCTGACCCCCACCGCCCAACGCCTGGGCGCGGTCAATACGTTGATGGTGCAGCCCGATGGCGGGCTGGTGGGGGACAATACCGACCTCTATGGCTTCACCCATCACTTGCGGCAGGCCGCACCGGGGCTGGACCTGCGTGGGCGAAGCGTGACGGTGCTGGGGGCCGGTGGCGCCGCCCGGGCCATCATTGCCGGCTTGGCTGACCTGGGGGCGGCGGAGATCCGGGTGGCCAACCGCACGGCGGAGAAGGTGCATCGCTTGTCGGCAGACCTGGGCCTTGATTTGCTCCCCGTTGACTGGGCGGAGCGATCGGACGCTCTGGCCGACACAGTCTTGCTGGTCAACACCACTGCCCTCGGCATGAGCGGCCAACCCCCGCTGGACCTAAGCCTCACTGCCCTTCCGTCAGGTGCGGTGGTCTATGATATCGTCTATGCGCCGTTGGAAACGCCGCTGCTGGCGGCGGCCCGGGAACGCGGATTGCAGGGGATCGACGGTCTGGGCATGTTGTTGCATCAGGCGCGACCGGGCTTCGAGGCGTGGTTCGGCGTGCAGCCCCAGGTGGACGAGGCCCTGCGCGCCGCTGTCCTGGGCGCGCGGACCGCTGCGTCATGACCCGGATGGTGGGGCTGACCGGCGGGATCGCCATGGGCAAGAGCGCCACGGTGAAGGTCCTGCGACAGCAAGGCTGCGCCATCTATGATGCTGACGCCACGGTGCATCGGCTGCTTGGCCCCGGGGGGGCTGCCGTGGTACCGGTTCTGGAGCGCTTTGGGGCGGTTGGGGACGGCCAGGGCGGGATCGATCGCCGGCAAGTCGGGGCGCGGGTGTTCAATGATCCGGCGGCGCTGGCCTGCCTTGAGGGCATTCTCCACCCCCTGGTCCGCCGGGCGCAAAGCCAAGCCATGCGGGCGGCCCACTGGCAGGGGCAACGGGTCCTGATCCTGGATGTGCCGCTGTTGTTGGAGACGCGCAGGCGCCTGAGGTGGGGGCAGGCCGCTGTGCGGGCCGGGGGGCTGGACGCCGTGTGGACGGTCAGCGTGCCATCCCGTGTCCAGGCGCGACGGGCCCTGGCCCGTCCGGGTATGACAGCGGACAAGCTGCGTGGCGTTCTGGCGCGTCAGGTGCCGGACAGGGTCCGCCGACGGGCCGCCACCCAAGTTTTGCGCGGTATGGGCGGACCGCAGAAGCTGCGCGCCCAAGTCAAGCGAGCCCTGAAGAGCCTTCACTGCTAGGGCCTATCCCGCCCGCCTTGACCTCCCCACGCCCCCACCCGGCCACCCACGGGAGTATCATCGCAAGGGGTGGCCGGCCTAAACAACGCCGGGTGGGGGCAGCCAGTTTGCAGTGGGGGGCTGGTGCAGACCCTATCTCGCAGGGACGCGCTCTTGGGCGCGGCGCGCCGGCATAGAATCATCACCAACGCCAAAGCGAGGATCACCCCAGCGACCATCGGTGCCCCTTGCCGCAAGTCTTGCGCCAGCGCTGCGAGGGCCATGGGGCTTGCTAACGGTCCCTGTTGAGCAGTATCATTAGAATTATTCTATATAGATTTTGGTCGGAGTCCTGCCATGCATCATTCTGGCATCCCTCTGGTGGCACTGTATCTGCTCACCCTGTTGCTCGGGGTCTGTGCGCTGGCCCCGTTGACCCATGCGGAAGGCGGGCCTCCGCAGGGAAACACCATGGTCACGGTGCAGGGGCCCGATGGTGGTACCTTTGATGCCAACAGCTATGCCGACCCTGAGGTCTATTACGAAGGGGTGGAGATTGGGGGCATCGGCATGGTCTATGTCCGCAAGCGCGACTGGGCGGCGTTGAACACCCTTGCAGCCCAACCCGGCGTCACCTTTACGATCGAACGACCCGTCCCCACTGAGCCCACGACCTTCGAGCGGTTGGTGGTCAACACCGATACGCCGGAACAGGTCCATCGGACGGACCTGGGCACCACGGCCCCCTCACCACCCGATCAGGACCTGACCAGCCCGTCCTCTTTATTCGAGGATGAGCGCTGCACGGGCACCCGTCTGGCGCTGTTGCGGCTGCCGCGTTCCTATTGCGAGACCCAGTGCAAAGCCGACCCAGCCTGTGCCGGTTGGACCTACGCCCCTCCATCTGGTGAGATTGGGGCCGGTGAGCGTGGGGCGGCTGGGCCTGGGGAGTGTTATCTGTTCAGTGACATCGACTTGAGAGTCGACGGCTATCCTGGGGCCGTCTGCGGCGTTGTTCGTCCGCAGAGAGTGCGCCTGACAGGCTCCGGTCCCACTTCGACCCCCACGCCTGATGCTGGGTCCACGGCGCGTTCCACCTTGTTTGAGGGGGAACGCTGCAGCGGCCGCGGCCTGGAAACCGTTGAGGCAGCGCGTCCCCGGTGCCAGTCCCTTTGCGAGAACGACGAGATGTGCGCGGGCTGGAACCACGATACCCTGGACGGCCAGTGCGACCTGTTGTTCAGGATCTATACCAAGGAGCCTGGCAACACCACGTCAGTCTGTGGCGTGGTCCGATGGGATCAGGTGTCCCTGCAAGACTAAAGCGCAGGACCCCAAAGTGGCAGCGCCACGCCAGAGCCTGTCCCGCCCGCCTTGACCACCTCACGCCCCCACCCGGCCACCCACGCCAGTATCATCGCAAGGGGTGGCCGGCCAAAACAACGCCGGGAGCGGGCAGCCAGGTTGGCGCTGGGGAGCGCTGGTGCTGGCTCTATCGCGCAAGGTCGCGCTAGGGAATCATCCGCGCGATCACCAGTTGCCGACAGCAGGGGTACCGATCCGAAATAAGTGTCTGCTGCTGTCGGCCTGACCCTCGCGGCCTGTGGCAATTGGTACGCTGATCAGTCCAGCAGCAGGTTATCATATTCAGATGTGCAGATGTTTTCCGGCTTGAGACGGAGCCTTGCGCCGTTGGTGCTCCGCTCTGTGGCCTGCCGGACGTAGCCCCTGTTCGGGAGACTGCACCATGAGCTGTCGTGGCCTGCATATGGCGCTCCAAAGGATCGTATCCCTGGGGTTGGCCATCGCCTTCGTCGCAACCCTGGGACACTTGTCCTGGGCGGAATCGGCTGGCCTGCTGGCCGCCGCCGCTGTGAGCTATGTCCTGTGGCCCGTGCCCGCTGCGCCGAGGGGATCCCACCTGTATGCCCGCGGGCCCGCGGTGGTGGGGCCGGATGTCATGGGCCTTGTCCTGGTGGCGTTCTTCGCCGATACTTTCCTCGGCCTATTTCCTAAACGCCTAGTTCGGTCGACCGCGTGGGTCGCCGGGAGCTGCGGGGAGATGCGCAGATACACGAAGAGCACCGCGACACCGGCGCCGAGGACCGCGAGGAGCCCGAGGACGGCGAGGACCTTGAGGAGGGAACGCAGGATGCTCATCGATGGATCGGGACAGACGTAGCC
>CAZCBM010000220.1:0-453 GCA_964496805.1 uncultured Rhodospirillales bacterium
TCCGAGAAGATTGTTGAGCATGGCGAAACCCGAATGGGCTACATTGTTATATTGTTATATTGTTACATTGTTATATTGTTCTGTCCGCCTACTTAAGGGTGAATTCCCGGGACAGGCTGTCAATGGCCACCACAAATTCTCCGGCTTCGGCGATCCACTCCCCGTCGGGATTAACGAATTGCAGGCTTTCCGGCGGCAGGGTGAACTTTACCACCCGGGCCTCATCAGGCTCCAGATGGATCTTTGTAAAGCCCTTTAGTAGTTTCACCGGCGGGGAAAGAGAAGCCACCTTATCGGTGAGGTAAAGCTCAACGCATTCCTTACCCGCCATTTTCCCGGTATTGGTGGCCCGAACCGACACCTGCAGGCTGTCTCCGGCATCAATTGTTGAATCGCTGAGTTGTAAGTTGCTGTAAGTGAAGGTGGTATATGATAAGCCGTGGCCAAATTCAC
>CAZCBM010000220.1:463-5962 GCA_964496805.1 uncultured Rhodospirillales bacterium
GGGTTAAATCCGGCAAACCCCCAGTTGACGTCTTTCTCCTCCGACCGCAGGTGGTCATAGGTGTGCAGGGAGCCGGTATGCCTGGGGTAGGTGTAGGGGAGTTTGCCGTTGGGGTTATAGTTGCCCACCAACACTTCGGCGATGGCCCGGCCTCCCTCATTGCCGGGATAATAGGCCATGAGGATGCCGTCGGCCAGGGGCTCTATATCGCTGATCACCCGCGGGCGGCCTTCCAGCAGAACCAGTACGATGGGCTTGCCGGTTTGCGCCAGGCCTTTTACCAACTGGCGTTGAGCTTCCGGAAGGGCGAGGTTCTCGATGTCACTCGGCTTTTCGGTTGCTGGCCTTTCGCCCAGGCAGGCGATGATGAGGCCCGCCGTTTCGGCCCGTCGAATGGCTTCCGCCGTATTTACGTCTTTGTCGTAGTCCGTGCCCTGTACATAGTCTACCTGGCGCTCCCCGAGTGCGGCTTGCAGCGCTTCCAGGACGGTGAGTTTTTCTTCATCATTGTACTCCGTCTCCTGTCCGCTGAAGGTTCTTGACCAGGCGCCGTTGAGGTAATTGAGAGAATTCGCTCCCACTCCGGTAACCAACACTTTGGCGCCCTTGCTTATCGGCAGTATGCCTTTTTCGTTTTTTAGTAGTGTAAGGCTTTCCAGGGCCGCCTGATAGCTGGCCTCTGTAAAGCTGTCCGATGCGAAATCGGGGTACTGCTCTACCGGGAACATCGTTTGTTCAAACAGGCCGAGTTCCATCTTCAGGCTAAGAATGCGGCGCACGGCATCATCGATGCGAGACAGAGGCACTTCTCCTTCCCGGGCCAGCTCTATGAGGTTTACCGTGAAGCTTTCATCGTAGGGCTCCATGACCATGTCTATGCCGGCATTGATGGCCATTTTGACGGCTTCCTTTTCATCTTTTGCCACCCTGTGAGCTTCAACGAGGTTTGCGATGTCTCCCCAGTCCGACAATATGACGCCTTTAAAGCCCAGTTCTCCTTTCAGCAGGCCGGTGATCAGGCGCTTATCGACGTGGCAGGGTACGCCATTCAGGCTGCCGGAGTTGATCATTATGGAGCGCGCGCCATTTTTAATGGCGGAAATAAAGGGCGGCAGGTAGTACTGTCGCAGTATATGTTCCGGCAGGTAAGCGGGAGCGCGGTCCTTTCCGGTGAGGGGGGTGCCGTAGCCTATGAAATGCTTGGGGCATACGGCGGCCCGGTAGGGGCTGTCGATAGCTTCCCCCTGAGCCCCCTGCAGGTAGGCCTCGCCCATTACGGTGGTGATGTGCGTATCTTCTCCGAAAGTTTCGGAAATGCGCCCCCAGAGGGGTTGTTTGGATACGTCGAGCGTAGGGCCGTATACCCAGGGAATGCCCGAGGCTCTGGCTTCGTAGGCGGTAATCCTGCCCATGGCCTTTGCCAGTTCCGGGTTTCGGGAGGCGGCCAGCCCGATCTGATGGGGAAACAGGGTGGACCCTGCGGTATAGTTGGCGCCGTGAACGCCGTCGATACCGTAGATCACGGGGATGCCCAGGCGAGTTTCCCGGATGGCCACTTCCTGGATACGCCCGATGAAGTATCGCCATTCCTCGATCGTGAGCGGGTATTTGCCCATATTCTGTACCGAGCCGATATGGTGCGCTTTGAGCAGGCGATACAGCTTGGCCGAGTCGAAGCGTATGGTGTCCTGGCCGCCGTAAAAATCTCCTTCACAAAGGGCTTTGAGGCCGATGTTGGTCATCTGGCCTGCTTTCTCTTCGAGGGTCATTTTGGCAAGCAGGGCTTCTATTTCCTGATGGCCCTCCCGGCTGGCACGGCCGGGCTCGCTGCTCTTGCAGCCGGCTGACAGCGCCAGCACCGGCTCGACCCCCGTGCCGCCAATCACCTCCTGCAACTCCGCCAATTCCCCCTCGCTGAAGGGGTTGGTGCCGGCGGTGTCGATCAGGATCTGGTCGGCCCCCTGAACGCTGTGGATGGCGTCAGCCAGGCTGAGGGCATCTTCAGCGGCCAGCATCTCGATGCCCAGCAGACGGGCGAAGCTGGCCAGTTGTTCCATGCCACCGGCGCGCACGCAGTCGGTGGAAATCACCGCCGGGCGCAACCCCTGCAAAACAGCCCGGGCGGCCAGTTTGGCCACGGCCAGGGTCTTGCCTGCCCCCGGCGGCCCCACCAGGGCGATGGGCTGGGCCAGGGGTTGAGCCTCCCCGATGGGATGAAACAGATAGACATGGCGCAAGCCGGCAATCGCCCGCTGCAGGGGGTCCCCCTCGGCGCGGCTGGCCGCCGACAGGATATGCCCGCGGGCGGGATCGCTCAGCCCATGGCGGGACAACGCCTCCGCCAGACGCTGGGTGGGGGCCTGGGGTGGCTCCAGGTCCCGCAGGTCCATGCGGTCCATGGGCTGGGCTGCGAAAATGTCCTCCGCCGGAGTCGAACCGGCCATACTGGGCGGCGGTTCCGGTGGGGCGGCGAACTCATCCACAGCCGCCGTGATGTGCACGCCGCCTGGAACCTGCCGAGAGGTCACGATAATCGCGTCCGGCCCCAGATGCTGACGCACCTGGGCAATGGCCTGGGCGGTATCGGGGGCATGGAAGGATTTGAGGCGCACGGAGCGGGGCTGCCACAACAGGGACGGGGACGGATCACAGGCACGGTCCGTGTTAGTGTGCAGCCCCAGGCGTTAACGGTGCGTTAGAGCACCGCCGGCCTTGCCGGATTTGCGGAGCGTCGGCGACGGTACGAAAAGACAAGAACCCGCAAAGGGGTCGAGTTTCTGCGAAACACGCAGCCGCATCAAAGGGGGCGGGAACCACAGGCAAAAGTCCGGCCCTGTCATCCCGCCGTCATTCTCCCTTGGCCCCGTTCGGGCCGCGCTGTCTCATCAGGGTTTGAAAGCCGCTGGTGATCGGGTATCGGCGCTCCCGCCCAAAGGCGCGGCGACTGATCTTGACCCCCGGCGGGCTCTGTCGGCGTTTATACTCCGCCCGGTCCAGCAGCCGCCAGACATGGCTGACCGTATCGGCGGGGTGCCCGCGGGCGGTGATGTCTTCCAACCCCAGTTCATGCTCCACCAGACACTGCAAGATGTCATCCAGCACATCATAAGGGGGCAGGCTGTCCTCGTCCTTCTGGTCTGGGCGCAACTCCGCTGAGGGGGGTTTGGTGATCACCCGGTCCGGCATGACCGGGCCATCGGGACCCAGGAGACCCGCCGGGCAGCCCTGATTGCGCCAGCGGGACAGGGCGAAGACATCGGTCTTGTAGACATCCTTCAACACCGAATAGCCGCCACACATGTCGCCGTAGAGCGTGGCATAGCCCACCGCCATCTCCGACTTGTTGCCAGTGGTCAGCAGCATCGGGCCAAACTTGTTGGACAGGCTCATCAGGATCAGGCCACGCAGGCGCGACTGGATATTCTCCTCGGTCAGGTCCGGCTCGCGCCCCTCAAACAGGGGGCTGAGCATCTGGGTCATGGCGCCCATGGCTGGCAGAATGGCCACCTCATCCAGGCGCACCCCCAGTTGCCGCGCACAGGCGGCGGCGTCCTCCAGGCTCTCCGGGGAGGTGTAGGGGGAGGGCATCATCACGCAGTGGACCTTGTCTGCCCCCAGCGCGTCCACCGCACAAGCAGCGGTCAGCGCACTGTCGATGCCCCCTGACAACCCCAGAACAACCCCCGGGAACCGATTCTTCTCCACATAGTCGCCCAAGCCCAAGCACATGGCACGCCACATGGCCTCCAGCCGGTCCGGCTCCGCGCAGGGCTGGGGGCCGGATTGGATGCGCGCAGGCTGACCCTCGCCGGGCGGCTCCAGGGTCACCACAACCCCGGTGTCCTGGGTGAAGTGGCCCAGATGGTGGGTGCAGCGGCCCTGAGCATCCACCACGAAGCTGGCACCATCAAACACCAGGTCATCTTGCCCGCCCACTTGATTGAGATAGAGCAGCGGTTGCCCGGTTTCCGCCACCCGCTGGCGCACCAGTCGAATGCGCTCCTCCACCTTCTCCCCCTCAAACGGGCTGGCATTGGGGATCAAGAAGGCGTCCGCCCCCTGCCCGGCCAAGTGGGCCAAGACGTCCGGGTACCAAATATCCTCGCAAATCGCGATGCCCAGCTTCCAGCCACGAAAGTCGACAAGGCCGCCTTTCTGCCCCGGTTTGAACACCCGTTTTTCATCGAAAACGCCATAATTGGGCAGATGATGCTTGTGTACGGTGGCCTTGATTGTGCCGTCGGCAATCAGCAGCGCAGCGTTGGCCGGTCGACCCCGGATCTCCGCTGCGTCCGGTTGATCCTCCACCGCCACCGGCGCGCCCAACAGAATGGCCGGCCCCCCATCGGCGGTCGCCGTCACCAACTGATCGATTCTGGCCCGAACCTCCTCCAGGAAAAACGGTTTGAGTACAAGATCTTCGGGTGGATACCCGGTCAGATACAGTTCAGATGTCAGGATGATGTCTGCCTCGCCAAACACCCGCTGGCGATGGTCCAGCAGCAGGCGGGCATTGTGCTCCACGGCACCAACTGTTGGGTTGAGTTGGGCCAGCGAAACCCGCAACGGGGCGAGGGAGCGGGTGTCGGACATGGGAACCTTCCGAAGTCTGGGGGACTTGTGCCGTCAGGCGACAGCGAGCATCTTTCGGGTCACCTCAGGACGCGCGGGGTTGCACGCCGCAAGACGGGCTGCAACAAGGCGCTCAGGGTGTTTGCGCCAGGGGGACCATCACAGCCATGGCAAGCCTATCAGTACGTCCGCAGGGATGGCTAAGCAAAGCATGAAGTTGCCCACAGCAGCCTGGAGAGGCGGCCTCGCCGCGATCCTGCTGATCCTGTTCGTGCCGATCTCGGCGCGCGCCGACCGGCCACTGCCGGCGCCGGATGTCCCCTATGCCGGTGCCGCGCGGGTGTTGGTCAACCAAGTGCCGATGACGGCACGGGTGTTTCATCAGCAGGACTTCTACCGCCTCGAAGCCCGACAGGGTCGCCATAGTCATACGCTGGTGATCAACCCCCGCCAGCAACGGGCTTATCTGCGCTCCACTTTGCTGCCGGGGCCAAACCAGACCTTCATGCTCAACCAATTGCCGCTGGATCCCACCCGTGACGGCCTTGCGGGCCTCAACCCCACCCGCCTGGGTGATGCGCCGGACCAGCCCACAGGCCCGACCTATGCCATCGGGCTGATGGCCGATGCCGCGCCCCACACGGGTCGCGGCTCCCCCCGTCCCCCCAGCGAAAGCGCTGAGGGTGAGGACGGGGTTGCGGCCCTTGAGCCCGGCGATCGCGACGCGCTCCGCGGCGACGCCCTGACCAACCGTCTCACCCCGCAGCAGGTGACGGATGCCGATGCGGAGGCCGAGGAACTGTCCGCTTCTGCTGTAGCACCCGGAGAGGCCTTTGATGTGCAGGACCGCGTCCCGTCATCCAGCGCCCGGCAACGCCTTGCAACACGGTCTACCCTAGAGAGCCTCACGGAAAGCCGCCCAGCCAG
>CAZCBM010000221.1:0-5950 GCA_964496805.1 uncultured Rhodospirillales bacterium
TACGCCCTCACATTCAATATAGAATGGGATTGTCAAGGGTTTAGACCCTTGGCCCGCCGGAGGCACTTTTTCCGCAGCCTGCTAGTGGCGTTGCGGCGAGATAGAGTCATCACCAGCCCCCTTCAACCTGGTCGCCCCCACCCACGGCAGTATCGTACCAATGGGGGGCCGGCGGGGGCGTGGTGGAGGGCCAAGGCAGACGGGGCAAACTCTAGGGGCGCCCATTCCTGCCTATATGGGTTTGTCTTGGCCCAGTAACGCCTGAACCTGACGGGCCAGGGCCAGCGGCTCATACCGCGAGCGCATCGGAACGCGCAGCATCGGGATCCGGGCAGCGGCAAAGATCTGATCCACCAGGGTTTGCGGGGCTGCGGAGGCGCTGTCATCGGCGCCGAACTCCAGTTCGATCACGGCCAACAGGCTGAACGTCTCGGCATCCAGCAAGACAAAATCCACATGGCGCCGGGCAATCCGCTCAAAGGCCTTGCGGTGAGCGCGGGTGTCCAGCCCATCGCTCACCCGCAGCAGGTCGGCGATCCGCATTTTGCCCATCACGCGGACCCGCCCACCCAGCGCGTCCTCCAGGGCCCGAAGAAATCGAATTTCGGTGGGGCTGAAGACCCGCCGGCGGGGCTCAAACGGATGATGGCGAATACGGATGCTGGTGGTGGCCGCACGGGTGACGGTGACGATGATCATCACCAGCCCACCGGCCAACATTCCCCCCAGCACGGGCAGAGGCACATCCTCCAGCAGCCACTGCACCAGCCCCTCCAAATGCCGACCCTTTCCCCGAGTGCTCACCTCCGGCGGGGCGTGTCCCATGTCCACCCTGCCGCGCCCACGGTGCGATCCCGACGCTTGGTTCCAAACCTGGGACCCCACCACCACACCCCCTTATCGCGGGGGATCGCCCGTTCCTCAAACAGAAATCCGTCAATCCTGTGGGCCTTGTGCCGGCGTTGGACTTTGATCGCCGGTTCGAACGAGGCCGGGGGCTGCGATGCCGACGCAGGCGCCGCCCTATCGGCCCAGAAACCGCCAGGTCCCGCAGAGGGGCTGCGCCTGCTGCCGCGCTGCCCCCATGGCGGAGGCTGGGATTGCGGCCAGGGACAGCATCGACGGGTCGCGTTCATAGTGGACGCCGCACAGGCAATAGACCTGAAGGAAGGCCCGGGCCGTGCGATTGAGCTGCGCTTTGCGTGCCTCCAGGTCGGCAATCTCAAGCAGGCCCAGAATGGGCGGGGCCACGGAGCGGCGGAAATAGGTTGCGCGCTGTTGCTCGGCTGTGCGGGGCAGGCGATCCAGGCCGGGGTTCACATCGGTCCAGCGCGGTGACCGCCCCACCGGACCATACTGGCGGGCCATGACGCGGCGGAACAACTCAGCGCTGAGCAGCGCGCGGGCGCCCTCCGGGCTTAGGTCCGGCCGGATGGTGCGATCGGCGGAGAGGATCGCCAAGCCTTGCAGGATGGCCAGGCAACTGCCCAGTGCCCGCTGTGCCCCGTCCACCGTGGCCTGAGCCCGGCTGGGACCGGCTGCCAGGGGCAACACAAGCAGGACCAGGACCACCGCCAGCACCGGCCGGCATTGCCCCCCGCGCGCCATCACTTCTTCCAACCGCCGGGTGGGGTGAAGCCTTTGGGCACGCCTTTCATTTTGGGGGCCGGCAGACCCGGCATGCCGCCTGGCATGCCGCCGCCACTCATCAGGGCCTGCATCTGGCGCATCATCCCCTTCTTGCCGCCCTTCTTCAGTTTGGCTGTCATCTCCTGCATCTGCTTGTGCTGCTTCAGAAGACGGTTGACCTCCGGCACGCTGGTGCCGCTGCCCATGGCGATGCGGCGTTTGCGGGAGCCGTTGAGGACCTTCACCTCCCGCCGTTCCTGGGGGGTCATGCTCTGGATGATGGCAATCTGGCGCTTGACCAGACTGTCATCCATGCCGGCGGCGGCCAACTGGTCCTTCACCTTGGCCACGCCGGGCAGCATCCCCATGATGCCGCCCAGCCCGCCCATCTTGGTAACCTGCTCCAACTGGCCCTTCATGTCATCCAAGGTGAACTGGCCCTTCATCAGTTTCTTGGCCATCGCCTCGGCATTGTCCTGGTCCACCTGTTCGGCGGCTTTTTCCACCAGGCTGACAATGTCCCCCATACCCAGGATACGGCCGGCAACGCGGTCGGGGTGGAAAGGCTCGACGGCGTCAAGCTTCTCCCCCACCCCCAGCATTTTGATGGGTTTGCCGGTGACCGCGCGCATGCTGAGCGCCGCCCCCCCGCGGCTGTCGCCATCCACACGGGTCAGCACAATGCCGGTGACGCCCACGGCTTGATCGAAGTTTTGCGCCACGGTGACGGCATCCTGGCCGGTCATGGCATCGGCCACCAGCAGCACTTCCGCCGGGTTGGTGGCTTGCTTTACGGCGGTGATCTCCGCCATCAACGCCTCGTCGATGGCCAAACGCCCGGCGGTGTCCAACATCACGATGTCATGGTTGCCCATCCGGGCGATGGACAAGGCGCGCTTGGCAATCTGCACCGGCGTCTGGCCGTCCACGATGGGCACGGTGTCCACGCCGGTTTGCTGCCCCAGAATGGCCAGCTGCTGCATGGCGGCGGGGCGCCGGGTGTCCAAGCTTGCCATCAGGACCCGCTTGCCCTCCTTCTCCTTCAGGCGCTTGGCGATCTTGGCGGTGGAGGTGGTCTTGCCGCTGCCTTGCAGGCCCACCATCAGGATGGGCGCGGGGGGGGCTGCATGGACGGAGATCCCCTCCGAGGTCTCCCCCAGCATCTCCACCAAATTGTCATGGACGATTTTGACCACTTGCTGGCCGGGGGTGACGCTCTTGAGGACCTCCGCCCCCACGGCCCGCTCTTTGACCCGGGCAACGAAATCCTTCACCACCGGCAGGGCGACATCAGCCTCCAGCAGGGCGATGCGCACCTCCCGCAGGGCCTTGGTGACATCTTCCTCCTTCAGCGCGCCGCGGCCGGTGAGCTTGTCGAAGATGCCACTGAGGCGGTCTGAGAGGCCGTCAAACATGGGAAGCGCTGCCTTGGTCTGGGGTGATGACCCCAAGGTAAGGGGTCCGCCCGACGAGGGGAAGAGGGCGCGGCGCGCACGGGAGAGAAGGGCGCCGGGTTTGCGCGCCGCTTGAGAGACAGGGTGCCGGGTTTGCGCGCCCCATGACGGTGGCTGCCCTGAGGCCAGCGCCCGATGGTGCGGGAGCCCACCTGATCCAAGCCAACCCATCCCCAAACCATACGCAGTTCAGAGCAAATCCCTGGACAAGGGCGGGCTTTCAGCGCATAGTTGGGTCAGCTCGATGGTTATGAACCAAGGGTGGGGTCACTCCCCGCCCTTTTTTGTTGCCTCGTTTCCGGGGCCGTCAGGTCCCGGGCCAGTGGCTGGATGAAGAAGGGCCTGCCGGGTACGATCCCGGGCCCTGCCTTTGAGCCATTGGCTTGCCTACCTGTCTTGATTTGATCCTGTCGCCCGCTTCCCCGCAGTCTTTTTCCCCGCTCTGCGCTGCCCAAGGACCCTCGCCCCATGAGCCTGGAGGCCACCATCGCCGATATCTTGACCGAACCGCTTGAGGCCATGGGCTTTGAGTTGGTGCGGGTGATGGTGACCAAGACCACCACGCCCACGGTGCAGGTGATGCTGGAACGGCCCAACTATGGGGGGCTGAGCATGGATGAGGCCGCTGAGATGAGCCCGGTGATCTCCACCGCCCTGGACCTCGCCGACCCCATCGACGGTGCCTATAATCTGGAGGTCTCCAGCCCTGGGATCGATCGCCCGCTGACGAGGCTCAAGGATTTCGACCACTTTGAAGGACTGGAGGCCCGCATCGAGACCGTCGCGCCCATTGAGGGCCGCAAGCGTTTCACGGGTATTCTGTCCGGTACTGAAGATGATATGGTGTTGATGGACTGCGAGGATGCCGACGGACCGTTCACCCTGCAGGTGGCGTTCGTCGATGTCCGTCGCGCCAAGTTGGTGATGAGTGATGCCCTGATTGCCGCCATGACGCCGGCCGAAGCCATCGCCGAAGATCTGGCTGATGACCTGCCGGTGCTGGATGCTGCCAAGGACGATCCAGGCCAGGACAATTAAGGCGCACCCCCCTTCCCTTCGAGATTTGATCCGACAAGCAGAGCCAAGACGACAATGGACGTAAACACCGGCATGATGCGCAGCGAGATGCTGCAGGTCGCCGACGCGGTAGCGCGGGAGAAAAATATCGAGCGCGAGGAAGTGCTGGAGGCCATGGAAGAGGCCATCCGCCGCATCGCCCGTACCCGCTATGGCCAGGAAAACGATATCCGCGCGGACATCGACCGCCGCACCGGGGAGATCCACATCCGCCGCTACCGCACCGTGGTGGAAGAGGTGGAGGAGGAGAGCCAGCAGCTCACCGTCGATCAAGCGCGGCGGGAAAAGCCCGACGCCAAAGTGGGCGATGAGTTGATCGACGACTTGCCGCCCATCGAATTCGGCCGTGTGGCTGCGCAAACCGCCAAGCAGGTGGTGATGCAGCGGGTGCGCGAGGCCGAGCGGGAGAAGCAGTTTGCCGAGTTCATCGACCGCAAGGGCGAGATCATCAACGGCATCGTTAAGCGCGAGGAATACGGC
This sequence comes from uncultured Rhodospirillales bacterium, assembly GCA_964496805.1. Classification (GTDB taxonomy): domain Bacteria; phylum Pseudomonadota; class Alphaproteobacteria; order CAZCBM01; family CAZCBM01; genus CAZCBM01. The sequence continues at coordinate 4,641 of CAZCBM010000221.1, forward strand.
AACGTCACTGTCGACCTGGGCAAGGCCGAGGGTCTGCTGCGGCGCGATGAGATCATCCCGCGGGAGAAGTTCAATGTCGGCGACCGGGTCACGGCCCTGATCCTGGACGTGCGCCGCGAAGTGCGCGGGCCGCAGATCTTCCTGTCGCGGACCCATCCGGACTTTATGGTGCAGTTGTTCCGCCGGGAAGTGCAGGAGATCTACGACAATACGGTGGAAATCAAAGCCGTCGCCCGCGACCCTGGCAGCCGCGCGAAGATCGCCGTCATCAGCTACGATAGTGGCGTTGACCCCGTGGGGGCCTGTGTGGGCATGCGGGGCGTGCGGGTGCAGGCCGTGGTGGGGGAATTGCAGGGCGAGAAGGTGGACATCATCCCCTGGACGGAGGACCCGGCCCGCTTTGTGATTTCCGCCATTCAGCCGGCCGCCGTCGCCAAGGTGGTGCTGGATGAGGAAGCCCACAGGATGGATGTGGTGGTGCCGGAGGACCAGCAGAGCCTCGCCATCGGCCGCCGCGGTCAGAATGTGAAGTTGGCCAGCATGCTGACCGGGTGGGACATCACGATCCTCACTGAGGAGCAGGAAGAAGAGCGCCGATCCGAAGAGTTGCGGGAGTATTCCGAACTGTTCATGGAAGCGCTGGACGTGGATGACGTCATCGCCCACCTGTTGGTGGCCGAAGGGTTCAGCAGCGTCTATGAAATCAGCGATGCCCCGCTGGAAGATCTGGCGGAGATCGAGGGTTTCGATGAAGAAGTGGCCGAGGAACTGCGCAACCGCGCGCTGAGCTACATCGATGAAATCCACCGTCAGTATGAAGAGCGACTGGTGGAATTGGGGGTGACAGAGGAATTGCTGGCGTTCGACGATTTCAGCCCGGAAATGCTGGTGGCATTGGGCGAGAATGAGGTCCGGACCCTGGACGATCTGGCCGACTTGGCCGGGGATGAGTTGCAGGACATTGTGGGCGAGGCCAATATCACCTTGGAGCGGGCCAACGAAATCATCATGGCGTGCCGCGCCCACTGGTTCGAGGACGAGGAAACCGCGGAGGCGGGCGAGGGTGACCCCGCCACGGCGGACTCCGCAGAGGATGTCCAGGCCGACCAGCCCGGAGCGGAGGCATGAGCCCGTGGCAACATCCCCTCCCCTCCCGCATGAGTTCAGCAATGCTGTAGATGATCCGCTTGCCCATCTGGACGCAGGCCCGGACGCGCCCTTAGGCGTACCGGAGCCTGTGCCCTCAAGGCGCCGCACCCGGAGTCCGGACAGCCGCGCGCTGGAGCCCGAGCGGCGGTGCATCGTCACCC
>CAZCBM010000222.1:0-5947 GCA_964496805.1 uncultured Rhodospirillales bacterium
GCCGGGGTGAGCAGGGCAGGGATGGCCCTGCGGTCGATCCCCAGGGCGTCCAGCGTGTCCTTCAGCGGCGCTTGCGGGTGGGTGACCGGCAGGGCCGCCCATTGCTCATCGCTGAGATCCTGGTCCAATCCTGGCAGGACCACCAGGCCGTTGGGCAAGGTCATCACCGTCTGCATCAGCGCGCGAACCGCAGGCAGGGTGCCAGTCAGCCCTGCCAGCACCACCGGCCGGACGGTGGGAGCCTGCTGCCACTGGGTGGCTTGCTGGCCGATCAGGGCCATCCGCCGGGCCATGGGGTCCATGAGCCCACGATGCTTAAGGATCTGCGGCCAATGCTCCACGATGATGGAAAGAAATGTCCGGGTCAGTTCCCAGTGCTGGGCCAAGGCGGGAATGTCCACAAGAGCGTCCAGGCGGGAGAGATCCACGGCCTCCGCCTGAATCTCATCCAAAAACCGCCCCAGAGCCTCGGCCAAGGTCCAGGCATGCTGGGGGGTGCCCGCAAACTCCGCCCTGGTCTCCAGGATCAACCGGGTCAACAGGGCTTGGCGGTGCAGGCCGTCGATGGCCGGGGTGGCCAGCAACTCCTTTGGGGGGAAAGCGGCACCGGGATCAAACAGCAGCGCCTCACCCTCCACATCCCCCACCGCCCGCAACTCCGGCAGCATCACCGGCCGATCGCTGAGGGCGGCGGCCGCGTCGCTGACTGTTCGGCACATGCGGCGGGTGGGTAGCAGGACCAGGGGAACCTGCCCGGATCCGGACTCGGGCCCGGCTGCGTCCACTGATCGGCCATGGGCCAGTACCCAGTGCGCCAGCACCGGGGCCAGCGGCAAACCCGGGGGGAGGGTGTACAGTCCAGTCAACTGTGATCTCATCGAGGAGGCGTCCTACAACCTGGCTTCACACTCAATATATTCTCGCCTACAGTGACGTCAAATCGGGTCATGGCGGATGGGGCAACCGATATGTTTGGCCTTAGGGCTTTTTGGCGCTCAGCGCGTGGCAACAGTGCCATCACGTACGGCTTGCTGATGGGCATGATTGGCGTCGGCGCCATCACCGCTGTCAACCAGACAGGGGAAGAGGTGGCCTGCTTGATGGACACCAGCGCCGGGGAGATGGGGCGGGTGTCAGGCGCCGACCCCGTGTTGCCGCTGGACTGCGGGGGCGCTGTGCGGGACTTCCGCTTCTTCACGCAGACTGGCCTGGAACCCGGTGAGCGCGTCACCAGCAATAGTGCGGGGCTTGAGGGATTCGAAGGCCAGGTCCCCCTATCGGTAAGCGGTGCGGGCAACCCTGTCTTGTTGCGCAATGGCAGCGAGGTTGGCAGCGCCGCGGTGTATGGGGTGGGGGATCGGGTGGCGGTGACCGTCACCGCCGCCAGCGGCTGGGACGAGCCCCGGACTGTCCGGGTCAGCGCAGGACGCAGGTCTGTCCTATTCACCGTGCGCACGCGCGTTCAGGACACCGCCCCCAGTGGGATCGCGCTCAGTGATCGTACCGGGTTGGAGCGGCGCCAGGCGGAAACGGTCAGCGTTACCGTGACCCATTTTGATGGGCCGCTGGCCGCCCGTGTCAGCGGCCCGGGCAATCCGGGCCTACAGGTGGATGGCGGCAGCAGCGCCGACAGCCACAGTATTATGCCGGGGGCCCTGTTGACGGTCACGGCCGAGGCGCCGGACGCCTGGGACGCCACCCACACCGTGACCCTGCAAGTGGGCAGTGAGGCGGCCCCATGGCGCCTGTCCACCCGCGAGGCTGACCGGCGGCCAGACAGTTTCTCCCTGGCAGAACAACGACATACTGAACCGGGTAGCTGGCAGACAGCCAGCTTCACAGCGGCCGGATTCGATGACACCTTGCCCGTCAGCGTCGACAATGGCGCTGAGGTGCGGGTGGATGGCGGCACCTGGGACACCAGCGCGACGGTGGCGGCTGGGCAAACGGTGGAGGTCCGGCTTCAGAACAGCAGCGACAGCAGCGTTTCCACGGAGCGTGAGGCGACGGTGACCCTGGGCGTTGGTAGTGATGCCGAGGCCGCACCCTTCATCATCTCCAACTGGACCGTGGGGCTCTCTTCCTGGAGCGGCTGGGGCGCCTGTTCTGCGTCCTGTGGGGGCGGTACGCAGACTCGCACCCGCCAGTGCCAACGCTCCACTGACACGGGCGCGTCGGTGGCGGTGGATGCCAGCCAATGCGGCGGCGCCACGCTGACGGAGAGCCAGTCCTGCAACACCGGGACCTGCTATTCCTATGCCTGGGCCGCGGGCGGTTGGGGCGGTTGCTCAGCCTCCTGTGGCTCCGGCAGCCAGAGCCGGAGTGTCTATTGTCAGCGCAGCGACGGGGCGTCGGTCAGTGACAGCCTGTGCAGTGGCACCCGACCGGCCAGTTCTCAGGGCTGCTCCAATTATGGGAGCTGCGGGTATTCTTGGCAGACCGGGGGATGGGGCAGTTGTTCGGCCAGTTGCGGCAATGGCAGTCAGAGCCGATCCGTTTGGTGTCGCCGATCCGATGGGTCCACGGTTTCGGACAGCTATTGTGGTGGCGGTCGTCCCTCCAGTTCCACCGGGTGCTCCAACTATGGCAGCTGTGGGTATTCCTGGCAGACTGGCGGTTGGGGCAGTTGCCAGATCAGTGGTGGGTCCGGCGGGACCAGCGCCACCAAATATCGCTCGGTCTGGTGCCGCCGTTCCGATGGGGCCTCTGTATCGGGTGGCTACTGCGGGGGGGGTCAGCCTGCCAGTTCTCAGGGCTGTTCGCGCTTCACCCAATATCGCCGGCAGGAGGTCCAGCAGTTCTGGGCGTGCAGCAATTGCGGCGGCCCCCCGTACAACCCGGCAACGCCATTGAGTTGGTGTGACAGGGTGCAAGCGGATACGGGCTGGGGAAGCACCTGTTCTGGCGTGGCGGGGGCCCAGCGAGGTCCCTACTACGAGGGTGCCTTGTATATCGGGAACTGCACCCTGGGCTATGCCGGCGTCGACCGATACCGATATGAGCGCTACTGTTTCTATTGACCTGCTTCGGGACGCTGCGAGGGTGCCACTGGCAGGAGCAGGTCAAGCGGGCGACGGGACCGCTGAGCATTAATAGAAACATGCAACCGCGTCTACAGCAGGGGACACCGATTTGGAATCGGTGTCGCTACTGTCGTTATCTGGTGGTCGCTCGGATGATCCCCTTCGTGGCGTTGCCACTTTGGGGTCCTACGCTCTACGGCACTGGAGCCCCTCCAGCCCGATCTCACCAGTCGTACTCAAAACTCAGGCCGACACGGCCGGTGGCCCGGGCGCCAACGGTGGAGCGCAGCTTCAACTCCTCGGTGATGTCCACCTCCACCTCCACCTCCGTGCTGTCCGCATCCAGCCCCTGGTTGACCCCCAGATACACCCCTTCCGCCACATAGCGCCCGGCGCCCACACCGACGTCGGTGATCTCGTCACCCGTGTTCACCCGCAGGCGGTCAAGGCCCAACCTTTCCCGCACGTTGTCGCTGGTGGAGGCGCCGCAGGTGGCTGCACTGGCCGCGCTCTGCGCCAGGCTTGCCAACTCCACCGGTGACAACTCAGAGGGGTCCTTGCCGAACAGGACACGGGCGATCACCTGATCTTCCGGCAGGGTGGGGATAGAGCCGAAGCTGATGTCCGGGTCCGTGGGCGGACCGCTGATGCCCACCTGGGCGGTCACATCGCCCTTGGTGGGGGTGGTGGCCAGGATGTCCAGTTGAGTGTCCTCCCCGTTCACCCCCCGCACTGTGACGGTGCCGCGGCTGAAACTCCAGGTATTGGACAACAGGTCCAGCGTGCCTTCCCGGATGGCGAGTTCTCCGGCCAGAACCGGGCGGTCCAGGGTGCCCCGGGCAGCGACATCGCCGCCGATCTGAAGGTCCGCTCCGCAGCCTCGCACAAACAGCCTGTCCGGCACGCTCAGGCTGACATCCAGCGTGCCCGCCACAGGTGGGGACGCCCGCACAGGATCCGCCTGACCGGGGGTGTCTTCCTCTATTTCCAAGCCCGGGAAGCTGGCCGCGCCGCCGCCGCTGGGGATGGTGATGTCGGCCCGGTCCAGGGTCACCGCGCCGCGGATGGCAAGCGCGCTGAACGGGCCTTGCACGGCCACGTCCCCGCTGGCGGTGGCGGTGATCAACTCGCTGCTGGCAAGCTTGGCCGAATTCAGGCTGAGGTCCAGGTCCAGGGTTGGCTCCCCTGGTGTGAGGATCGGTCCGTATTGGCCAGTGAGGCTCAGCATGCCATTGTCCGGCGTCTGCGCGATCAGCCCCTCGATCACCACGGCCTCCGGGGTCAGGGCAATATTGCCTTCGGTCAGTGTCAGGTCCGTCCCGAACTCCAAGTTTTGATAGCGCATGCCCTGGGGGCGGAGCGCGATGTCAAAGCGGGGATCGCTGGCGCTGCCGCGCACCCGCCCCTCAACCTCAACACGCCCGCCTACCAGGTGCCCCATCTCCGCCAGGAAGGGGGCCAGCGTCTCCAGGCTCAGCGTCCCGGCCAAGTCGGCCTGGATCTCCCCTGTGGGGCTCCCTCCCATGGCCATGGCCAGCGGTGCTTGGCCCCGCAGAGCCAAGCGTTGAGCGTTGTCGGTGGTGTTGAGGCGCGTGTCCAGGCTGACGCGGCGGCCATCGCTGGTGATGATGCTTTGCAGCGCAATCGGTGCCAGGTTGAGCGCTGCCCGCTGAGCAATCTGCGCCTCCTCCACCGCCAATTGCACCGTTCCGGAGGGGGCGGCGGTACTGCCCTGAAGGGTGGCGGTCAGGCGCGCCCGCCCGGACAGGTCCAGGTCCGGGGCGGCCATGCGCGCAAGGCTGAGGGGGGCTGCGAGATCAAGCGTCGCGGCAAGTTGCTGCTGTGGTCCCACGGTGGCGCGTGCTGACAAGGTGGCGTCGGCAAAACGCAGGCTGGGGATTGAGACGGTGAGGGACTCCCCAAAGCCAGCCTCCAGGGGGCCACGCGCCAGCGTCAATGGTTGATCCATCACACGACCCTCCAGCCGGCTCAGGGTCAGCGCGGTGGGGCTGACGACGCCGCTGGCGGTCAGGTCCAGCGGCACGGGCAGACTGGCCTGGGTGGTGAGGGTGATGTCGGCCCCGCCCTCCAGCGTGCCTCTGGCTTGAAGGGCGAGGGTTTCCACGGCGAGGTCCGGCCCGGTGAGCCCGGTGATGCTGAGATCAGCCTGGGTGCCGGGGTTGCCGGTGACATCCGCCAGTGCCGCCCCCAAGGAGAGGCCTTGCACCCGAAAGCTGTCAAAGCCGGTCGGACCAAGGGTTGCCTGGACCTGGGCGTTCTGTTTGCCGTCCTGAGGCGCCAGCGTTACCCTGAGGGTGCCGCCGCCGCCGGCAAGCGGGATCCCCAGGGCCTGCCCTACGGCCGACAAGTCCCCGATATCTGCGCTGAGGGTGCCGTTGGCGAGGCTGCTGGCCGGATCTAGGCTGAGCTCGGTCCGGGTGCTGAGGCCAGTGGTCCGCAAGATCAAAGGTGAAACCTGGATCGGGCCGTCACTGGGGGCCATGGCGGTGATCTCTGCCCGCACGGGCAGGCCTTGGAAGCCGGTGTCCAGCACCAAGGTGCCGCCGGGCAGCGCAGGGTCCAGGGTGCCGGAGAGGCTCGTGTCGCCGAAGCGGAAGCCGGCCGCGGCCAGGTCGGTGCCGCGCGCCGTCAGGGCCACTTTGCTCTGTGGGGTCAGGGAGGCGCCGAGCGTCAGGCCGCCGGTCACGCCACCGGGCAGGCGTGAGAGGTCCGCAACGGTGATCTGAACAGGGGCCGCGATATGGGGGGCTGCCAAGGTCAGTCGTTCAGCCTGTGCCGTGGCGGCGGCGGCCTGCAAGCCCAGGTTCGTGACGGACTGGTTTTCCAGGTCCAGCGTGGCCACCACCTGCACCCGCTCCCCCAACGCTCCCGCCAGCCAGGGAGGCAGGCCGCCCCCGCTGCGG